>NZ_PUQF01000003.1:0-311582 GCF_003331015.1 Enterobacter sp. GER_MD16_1505_Eko_090
TCCACCTGCAAAATAAGTGGGTGCTTAAGTTACAGGATCCTGGATTCGGGACCAGACGGTACTCAGACGACGCTTACGATTGGCAACCGGAACTACCATCGGCAACTTTAGCAGACAGTCCATCTCCAGTGGTGGATCGGCCACTGACACCACTATTAACATCGGTGGTGAACAGTTCATTTTCGACGGTGGCTCGGCTACCTCAATAATCATCAACAGCGGTGGTTCTCAAGTAGTCTCCAGTGGCGGTGAGGCCACCTCCACGACTATCTACAGCCGGGGAGAACAGGTCATATTCAATGGTGGCTCGGCTACATCTACCACCATCAATGACTTTGGTTATCAGCATGTTTACAGTGGTGGCACGGCAACCTCGACAATTGTCAATGAAGGTGGTTATCAGCACATTTCCAGTGGCGGTGCGGCCATTTCTACGACCATCATCAGCGGCAGTCAGGTTGTCTCCAGTGGCGGTTCGGCCACTGCCACGACCTTTTACGCTGGAGGCCTTGGCGGTCAGACCGTTGATGGTGGCTCTGTTACCTCGACAACCCTCAATGACGCCGCTCAGCTTGTCATAAATGGTGGTACAGCAACGGATACCATCATAAACGATAGCACTCAGATTATCTCCCTGGGAGGTACGGCAACCTCCACAACCATCAACGGTGGTGTTCAGTACGTTGAGAACTCTGGCTCTGCCATCTCCACCATCATTAGCAGTGGCAGTCAACGTGTCTCCAGAGAAGGGACTGTCACCTCGACAACCGTCAATAGCGGTGGTTCTCAGCAAATATCCTATTCAGGCTCGGCCACCTCTACTGACATTTATAGCGGTGGTGAACAGCTCATTTTCAATGGAGGCTCAGCTACTTCTACTACCATCTTCAAAGGCGGCAAACAACATATATCCAGTGGCGGTTCGGCAACCTCAACTACCATCAATAACGGTGGAAATCAGTATGTTTCCGGTGGCGGCACTACCACAGACACCACTATCAACGGCGGCAAGTCCTGGCTGATGACCGGCGCAGTGGCCAACGGCGAAACCAAATTGAGCACCGGTGGTGAACTGCTGATGGACGCTGGCGCTATCGCAACGAACGTCAACATCTCCGGGGGCACCCTCTCTGTCAATGACCTTTCCGCTGCCACATCCGGCCAGAACACAGTTCAGGTCGGGATGCTCACTATGGACGGCGGAAATGTCAACTTCCTGCGCAACAGCGACGGTGAGTTCGCGAAGCTGACGATTACGGAGCTGAACGGAACCGGGAACTTCCTCCTGAACACCTCGCTGGCTGATAAAGCCGGCAACTTCGTCACTATAGAACAGGGCTCAGGCCAGTTCGGTCTTGCCGTTAATGATTCCGGTAAGGAAATATCGAACCACGATGACCTGACGCTGAATCTGATTCATGAGAAGGGCGGTGACATTGACTTTGAAATGGTCACGGCGTCCGGCCGAAGCACCCGATTCGTGGATGGCGGTACGTATATGTACACCCTGTACAGCCAGCAGGATAAGGACGGCCTCACCGGCGGTAACGTCTGGTATCTGGGGGCCATGGGGAGTGGCGGCGAGAACCCGGGCGGCGAGAATCCGGGTGGCGAGAATCCGGGTGGTGAGAACCCGGGCGGTGAGAACCCGGGCGGCGAGAACCCGGGCGGTGAGAACCCGGGCGGTGAGAATCCGGGCGGCGAGAACCCGGGCGGTGAGAACCCTGGCGGTGAGAATCCGGGCGGCGAGAACCCGGGCGGTGAGAACCCGGGCGGTGAGAACCCTGGCAGCGGTGACAACGGCAACGCAGGAGGTAACGGAAATGGCGGTAAGAAGCCAATGACCACCCCTGCAACTGATGCCATTCTGGCCATGTCCAATGCAGGTCTGAACGTCGTCCATTCCGAGCTGGATGGCCTGCGCACGTATCGCGCGGGTCTGGATAAAACCGGACCAGAAAGCAACGTATGGGGACACTACCTCGGCAGTAAAAGTGACATTGATACAAGCAATGGCGCAGCCTATCAGCTTAGCCAGAACGGTATGGAGATCGGCGCTGACACCAGGACAGACTTTGCGGGCGGCAGCCTCGTCACTGGCGCATTCATGTCCTTTAGCGATAACAAAGTGAAGCATGCCCGCGGCGGCACAAGCAAAATCGACAGCTACGGCCTCGGCCTGTATGCCACGTGGTTTGACGCCAGCGGGTTCTACGCTGATGGTGTTGTGAAAGGTAACCGTCTTAACAACAAACTGAGAGCGGTTATGACTAACGGAGGTAGAACCGGCGGTGACTGGACGCAGTATGCACTCAGCACAGCCGTTGAAGGTGGTTATCAGTTTGATCTCAAAGATGACGTAAGCATCACGCCTTATGCGCGCCTGGCATTTGTTCAGATGACTAGTGAGGATGTGAAACTCAGCAACGGCATGAAAGGCAACACGGGCACTCCACGTTCTGTTACGGGTGAATCCGGTGCGAAGCTTTCCGGTAAGTTCAGTCTGGGTTCGACTGAATTCAAACCTTATCTGTCAGCTGCGGTGGTGCAGGAGTTTGCTAACTCAAACGAAGTCACGATCAATGAGCGCAATCGCTTTGATAACAACGTCAAAGGCACATCAGGTAAATACGGTCTGGGTGCATCGGTCAACGTTGGTAAAGACGTAACCTTGTACGGTGAGGCTAATTATCGTCAAGGCAGCCAAATCGAAACACCGATCCAGGGTGTGGCAGGTATCCGTATCGGATTCTGATGTTCCACAGGGGCCTTAGGGCCCCTTTTCACTGTGTTCTGAAATGTTCTGGTTATGTTTATGCCTCACATGATTTTGACGAAAGATGTTTTTTTGAATAAAGCGCTGTCTGTCATCCTTCAGCAAGCGTCCCCCGGCAGAAAGGTTTGCGTCGTAGATATTGAATCATTCAGAAGCCTGGGCGCCATTTTCAACCTACTGAAAAGAAAGAAACTCACTGAAAAGCATGAAATGATCTTCATCGGTGGCAAGGATGTCAGTTCAAGAGTTCTCGAACCGCTTGTGACAATCTACAGGAAATCATGCTTTATGGAGTTTCGAAAGCAGCTTACGGGCGGTCGGACGTATTCATCAGAATATGCGTTGAACCACATCGCGCGCTGCAGAAGTCTGAGCATGCTTTCAGAACAGGAGAAAAAGACACTTTTCGCCCTTCTGGATACTGATGACACGGTGGCTGCTGCAAGAAAAATTTACCTGTCCCCCAAAACTGTCTATACCTACACCAATAATATTGGGCAAAAACTTAACCTGAATTCGATACTTCAGGTCAGGCAATTTATTCATTCTGAATTCGAATAGCCGTTGCGAAAACCGGGCTCTGGGTCCGGTTTTGTTATTTGCTACGGTGACTTTATGTACTGAATCCGCAATTCTCCAGCATCGGTTCAAACTTCGGAACGTGCCCGCGCCAGGTGTAATACAAAGCCGCTCTGTTCGACAAACCCCAGCCAACCATCATCCCTGGCATCTTCGTCCACAGACAGGAGTCACACCCTGCCGCGCAGCTCCCGCCCAAAATATGGGCAAATAGCTGCTCCGCTAATGCGGCGCATTTCATAAAGAGGTGCTGGTTTTAGCCAGACGTTTCATCATTCCGTCGTAAAGCTAAGCTGCTCGCTGCCCATAAAATGGGACATGCGCCGATTAAGGCTGTACGCCAGCTCGCCCAGGACGCGAGAATGGACATAGTCACGACGCAATGACAGGCAAGGTCGATTGTACGAAAACCACAGAACAGAAATTTGTACCCGTTATGACACCCTGCTCTCTGTTTTGCTGAAATTAACGATCTACCTTGAGTTGTGTGAAAAACACTCAGGAGGGACACATGTACAACTCAATTTTGGTTCCTATTGACATTTCCGAGGATAGCCTGACGCACATGGTTATCCCGTTCGTTCAGGCGCACACCGCACTTAACACGGCCAAGGTCCACTTTCTCACTGTTATTCCATCGCTTCCCTATTATTCATCGTTAGGTTTGGCCTACTCCGTGGAAATGCCGAAGATAAAAGAATTCCAGCACGCTGCTTTAGCGAAACTGGATGAGATTGTTAAGCAATTCAAAATTCCTGCAGATAAGATACAGACTCACGCCGTGACGGGATCGCCTAAGGATCAAATCCTTAAGCTCGCTGACACAATCGGCGCCGACCTGATTATCATTGCCTCCCACAAACCTGACATATCGACGTATCTGTTGGGTTCGAACGCTGCGGCAGTGGTGCGGCATGCGAAATGCCCTGTGCTGGTCGTTAGATAGAACGCGCTTGCGTCTCAGTATACGGTCAGATAGCAGATGACAAAAAACCGGGCGAGAAGCCCGGTTTTTCATTTTCACTTCCCGGCGTAAAGCGTGTGAAGCTGATGGAAGCACACTTTAAAGATCTATTCTGTTTGCGTTTAAATTTAATTCCGTAATGGAAGCCGGTTTTCCAAGCAAGTAGCCCTGAACTTCATCACATCTATTTTTTTTAAGAAAAGAGAGCTGTTCGGTGGTCTCCACCCCTTCTGCAGTGACCGCCATTGAATAGGCCTTACCCAGATCGATAATTTTTTCTACGACTGACTGGTTCTGCGGCGAATCGGCCAGGGTAAAAATAAAACTCTTGTCGAGCTTGAGTCCATCAAACTGAAACTTCCGGAGATAGCTCAGAGAGGCATAGCCGGTACCGAAATCGTCAATCAAAATACGGACGCCCATTTTTTTGAGAGCCTTCATGGTCTGCAAGGTTTTTTCCGGGTCGGAAAGCGTAACGTTTTCAGTCACTTCAATTTCCAGCCGGTTGGGTTCAAGCCCCGTTTCGTGAAGGATCTCTTTTATTCTTTCGGCAAGATCGCTTGCCTGGAATTCGATAGCAGAAATATTGACGGAGACCGATAATCCCGGCAATTTGTCTTTCGTCTCCGTACAGGCTTTGCGTATGACCCAGTTGCTCAGGCTAATAATCAGCCCGGTTTCTTCTGCCAGCGGAATAAACTGATCGGGCATTATGGTCCCCCGAGCCGGGTGCTGCCAGCGCACCAGCGCTTCGACGGCATCAATAGTAGAATACCGGAGGTTATAACGCGGCTGGTAAACCAGGTAGAGCTGTTCTTCGCGAATCGCGGTCTTGAGTTCTAATTCCAGTTTCCTGCGTTCGGTCAACTTTTCCGACATATCCGGGCGATAATAGACCCATCGGTTTCTACCGGATTGTTTCGCCTGATACAGCGCAATATCCGCATAGCGTAGAAGATCGTTTGCGCTGCTGCTATCCCGGGGAGCCAGCGCAATGCCCATGCTTACGCCTATCGCCACATCATTGCCCTCAATGGCGAAAGGACGGTTAAGTTCTTGCACGATACGACGACACACCTCCTCAATCTGTTCTTGCTGGCTAGTGTTGCCGAGGAGAAGCATAAATTCATCCCCTCCCTGCCGTGCGACAAAATCACCTCGACGAACGCAATTTTTAAGACGTAGAGCGACCTCGCCAAGCAGCGCATCCCCCGTGGAGTGCCCAAAAATATCATTGACGGGTTTAAACTTGTCTAAATCGAGGCAAATCATGGCAAAGGGATAATGGTTAAGGTCTTCTTTAGCCAACTGGCCTGCCAGAAATTCCTTAATATGATAGCGGTTCGGCAGACCGGTTAATTCATCATGACGTGACAGGAACTCCACCCGTTTAGTTGCTTCAACTTCCAGAGAAACGTCGGTTGCCGCGCCTCGCAAGACCACCGTTCCATCAGGCTGAGCAGAAAGCTTTGCCAGAAGCGTGCAATAGGCCGTAGATTGTTGCGCATGAATATAAGGACAGCTCTTAAATTCAAAGCGTTCAGTTAATTCCCTGAACCTCACACAGTCTTGTAATAATCCGGTTGTAGAAGGAAAGAGCTCATCCAGCCTGCGGCCTATCCATTTGCTATTTTCATATCCCGTTACTGTAGAAAAACGACCTGAAAGCCAGGTTATCTTTAACGATAAATCTGTTTCCCAGAACCAGTCGCTGGTTGTTTCACTGACGTCCCGGAATCGTTTTTCACTGGTGATAAGATTCAACCGCGCCTGCTCGAGGAGAAAGGTATTTTCGTCAAGCATTCTCGCCTTCTGCATAATATGGCGCATGAGAATAACCGTCATCGATACCGTCAGAATAACTGAAAGAATGAGTAATGGTAAAAAATAAATAATCAACGCCTGGCCGGGGTTTTCACCGTCCCAGATAATTTGCACATCACCATTCTGGGTGCTTAAGGTAAATTCTGTTTGATTGTTTATTTGAGAAGTGACTGCATCAGGTGACGTACGAACATTTTTAATACCGGCATCCTGCCCAATCGCGAGGAGTTTTTTAGCCGTTAACTTGTCTACAAACACCATTATCGACGGTTTCCCCGGCAAGGGTTGCACGCTCGCGTCATCGCCCGTTGTTATCCATTCAGCAGAAACAATGGCTGGAATGGAATCGATAAGTGTGAGTATAGAAACCGGCAATCCATTGTTAACGCTCACCTCACGGAGTAATCGCTCCTTGGTTGATTTATCTAACCAGCGCCCGAGATCCTGAAGCTTCAGTTTCCCGTCAAGCACGCTGTATCGCGTGGTTCCTTCCGGGGAGAGAATAAACACCCCTTCGTAGCCAAAGTTGTCATACAGGGACTTACCCAGGTTCTGCTTATCCCATGCCCAGTGAACGTCAGTGTTCAAATGAAGATGTTTGTAGGCATCTCCCCATTCAGCATTATCTTTCAAGTGACTTCGCATGCTTTCCTGGCGGGAATCCAGGGCTTTCCTTAACAAAAATTCATCGTGCTTATCGCTGATTTTATTAACATTATTTTTTATTAATAGCAGGGAAATTATTGCCGCAATGAAAATACTTATCAACAATGTCACTATATAGGTAAAGGTTTTATTTATCAGCCCCTTAGAAGGCTCGGCATCCGTAAAACCGGGATTGTTCAGAGGTAGGGTCATCATTCGCCTTCTTATACTGCTAATACGTCAATTTTTATGCCACCTTTATTTATCGGCAAAGAATAATAAAAATTTATAGTTAAAACCCTTAAGCTTAAAGAACATTTGATTTTTACAATCCAGATCAAATTATTAGCTCTCTTACAGCCTGAATTCGGTTAAATACATCTCCCGGAGGGAGTGACCTTTAACCTCGCCGGTTTTATTTATAAAGAACATAATCTTAGTTTTTATGCTGAAACGGTTACAGGCGTATAAAAAACCGGGCGTAAAGCCCGGTTCTTTTTTCATACGGCATTGACTCTATTCGCTCAATCCGCGGTTATCCAGCATCGGCTCAATCTTCGGATCGTGCCCGCGCCAGTTCCGGTAAAGTTCAGCTAAATCAGTACTGTTCCCGCGCGACAAAATCGCCTCGCGGAATTTCTGTCCATTTTCGCGAGTCAACCCGCCCTGCTCGACAAACCACTGATAGCCATCGTCAGCGAGCATCTGCGTCCACAGGTAGGCGTAATACCCCGCCGCGTAGCCGCCGCCAAAAATATAGGCAAAGCATACTATCCATATATCTTTTTTATTCTTTATAAACAATAAATTAACTTGTAATCAAGGCATTGATTTGCACCATTTTCGCTCCTAATAGAACCTCATGCTATTCAGTAGGTTGCGTATCGTTTTGAGGAAGAATCTCCCTCAAAAATGCCCCTTCACCCACTCTAAAAATTCGCATTTCGCTCAATTAATGCACGACAAACGCTTCGGAACGTAAATAGCCTAACACTTTAACATTGCGTAGCTCCTTCCAGTTTCTCAACGACACGCTTTACCGTCTGCCTGACTTCCATCATGTCCCTGTTTCATAATCTTAATGTTTCGGTGCGCACCTCTTTTTCTCCCTGCCCTATACTTTCAGTCTGACTGACTGGAGGTTTCTATGTGTGGACGTTTTGCACAAGCCCAAACCCGTGAAGAATATCTGGCTTACCTGGCCGATGAAGCCGATCGCGACATTGCCTATGACCCGGAATCTATTGGCCGGTACAACGTTGCGCCTGGAACCAAAGTTCTGCTGTTAAGCAAACGCGATGAGCAGCTGCATCTCGATCCGGTCCTCTGGTCCCATGCCCCCGGGCGGTGGGACAAAGCACCACTGATTAACCCCAGCATTGAGACTGCGGCCACAAGCCGCATGTTTAAATCGTTATGACAACACGGCCGGGCGATATGCTTTGCCGATCGGTGGTTCGGAAGGCGACAAGAAACAACCCTACTTCATTCACCGCTCCGACGGACAGCCAATATTTATGGCGGCGATCGGTAGCACGCCTTTCGAACGTGGTGATGAAGCAGAGGGTTTCTTGATAGTGACGTCTGCGGCTGACAAATGACTGGTCGACATTCACGATCGCCGGCCACTGGTTCTTTCTCCAGAAGCGGCCCGGGAATGGATGCGGCAGGATATAGGCGGGAAAGAAGCTGTGGAGATTGCAGCCGACGGTGCTGTGCCAACCGACAAGTTTACCTGGCATGCCGTGACGCGCGCTGTAGGGAATGTACGTAATCAAAGCCATGAGCTTATAATGCCGATAAATTGAAACTATTAGGGCTATAGAATGACAAACAAGGAACTTTTGGATTGGATCAATAACACTTCTCCAACCATCGAACAGCAACTGAGGCGCTGGCTGAATGAAATTCTGGATAATGGACATAACTCATCGGAGTACCGCCATGGCGTAGAGTTGTATGACAAAAATCAATTGGCGTTCTTAAGGCCCTACACCAATAAATATAACGGGTTTTGTCTTTCGATTTGCACCGTGCGGTTGCCTGCTGAGATCCGGGGGAAGGGATGGTTTAAAAGTTTTCTTAAACTATGTTGCCACATGAATCCTTGACCCGATGTGATTTTAGAAAATGTTGAGAATGAACATTTAAAATCATTCTGCGAGCGTAACAATTTTCATGTACTGGACCCGTTTTATAAAACAACATATGTGGTTAATAAACAGGCTGTAATGAATTTAGTAACCAGCCCACTTGGTCGTTACACTAACTACCTAACTCTCAACAAATCTGAGTAACGTGTCGTATACCGCGGCGAAAGCATTTCCGGCTTCATCTGCCACTGCTGCTGTATGCCCTGTCCGGCAAAGTTGAGTGTGCCTTTTCCATCTTTAGCGTTCAGGTGATCGAGAACTTCCATCAACTTATCGCTTCCGGCCCGCGGCGCGTTCTCATCGAACAGGCTGAGCTGGGCCACACCCTAGCTGAAGAAGTCGCCCAGCATAATGCCAGCCTTTTGATAGCGGTGACCATCCTTCCAAATTTTGTCCAGGCACTTTACCGCGGCGTTGATGACGTCGCGGGAATTTTGGGTGGGGGTGAGAAGCTTCATTGAAGCGCTGTTGCCGTAATATGGCTCATTAAGCGCAAAGGGAGAGGTTTTCACGAATGCAGAAACAAAGCGGCAATACTGATGCTCGCCGTGAAGCTTTTCGGCACCACGCGCCGCATAGCTTCAAATGGCCTGCCTCATTTGCTCATAATCTGTGACCCGCTCGCCAAACGACCGACTGCAGACAATTTTCAGCTTTGCTGGTGCAAACTCCTCCAGATCCAGACAGGGCTCGCCGCGTAACTCCCGGACGGTTCGCTCGAGTACAACGTTAAAGTGCTTCCTAATAATCCACGTACTCTGTTCTGAGAGGTCCAGAGCCTTTTTGATGCCCATGGCGTTAAGCTTCTTGCTGATGCGCCTGCCGACGCCCCAAACGTCCTCTAGTGGTACCAGGGCAAGGAGTCGGCGCTGGCGATCGATATTGGATAAATCAACCACCCCGCCAGTCTGCCGCTGCCATTTCTTCGAAGCGTGGTTTGCGAGCTTGGCCAGTATCTTTGTCTGGGCAATCCCGACTTCAACTGTCAGATGAGTGCGTTCCGGGACCGTAGCGCGGATCTCTTTGCCGAACTCCGTCAGATCCCGGCAGTTTCGAACAACTGTTAGATCGCAAAAAGCTTCGTCGATGCTGTAAATTTCTACGCGGAGGCTCATTTCCTCCAGCGTCGTCATCACACGGTTCGACATGTCTGCGTACAGCTCGTAGTTACTGCTGAAGCAAACAACACCAGCGCGCCGGAACAATTCTTTTTGCTTGAAGAATGGCTCCCCCATAGTGATTCCGACCGCTTTTGCTTCTGCGCTGCGTGCGATTACACAGCCATCGTTATTTGAGACCACGACAACTGGGCGCCCTCTAAGATCTGGCCTGAGCACGGTCTCTCATGATGCGTAGAACGAATTCACATCACAGAGTGCAAACATGCTCAGCTCGCAGATTTCACGAAGAAAGTAACAACGCCGAAAACGTCCAGCGTATCTTCGCTGCCGACGATGATCGGCGAGTAAGCGCTGTTCATCGGAATGAGCTGGACTGTCGGGCGCAGCTGCAGGCGTTTAACAGTGGACTCCCCTTCTACAGCGGCGATAACAATGTCTCCATGCTCAGCAGTGCGCGAGCTGTCGACTACCAGCAGATCGCCGTCGCTGATCCCGGCCTCAATCATCGAGTCGCCGGCAGCTTTTACGAGATACGTCGAGCTGGGATGGGACACCAGCAACTCATTCAGATCGATACGCAGCTCGACGTAATCAGCAGCCGGGCTTGGGAACCCGCATTGCACCAAATCGCTGAAGAGCGGGATAGCAATAATTTCGCGTAACTCTGCCGGTCTGAAGAATTCCATGATGAATATCTCGAGCACTGTTTTTATATGCAGTAGTTTTAACTGAGGCACTGATCAAGATGGCCGCTTGTTTCTGTGCGGCTACTTCCTCGCCGCTTCGTTTCTAAGCCTGTAACGCTATTGGTTTTTTGGTATTTGTAAATTTCAGAAAGCAGAGTGTCGATTGCTCACTTTAGATACTACATGAAGGGACTTTCGTCTGAAGAAGCTGGGCAAATGGTATGCGTAACAACACCTACAAGACGAACGTCATCGAGTGCATCTCCTTCTGTAGTTTCACCATCTTCAGTGATGAGCGCGCCACCGGCCCAGTACGCATGCTGCTGGCGGCCGCAAAACAAGATGAGCAATGTGTCTCCGCGCTTGAATGCCGACGCGTTCTCAATGACATCATAGCCCTCCTGCGTTTCAACAATGCTCGCAGATGGAGGAAGGAATGTCTCACTGACCGCAACAAAGGCGGCATGTTTGTCTTCTGCTGACGATGGAAACTCCATAATGCACCTCTGAATAAGGCTGTATGTAAATACAGTGTTATTTATTTAAGATGTCGATCAATAGCGTTTGAGGTGCTACACTTCAGACCTTTCCGAATTCACTGATTTATATAATGTTAAAGTTATTCGCCAAGTACACATCAATAGGTGTCATCAACACGCTCGTCCATTGGGTTGTGTTCGCCATATGCATCTACACATTTCATACAGGGCAGGCTCTTGGCAACTTTGCCGGGTTCGTTGTCGCTGTGTCATTTAGCTTTTTCGCAAATGCTAGATTCACCTTCAAGTCATCGACCACGACCCTACGCTACATGCTGTATGTAGGGTTTATGGGGACGCTAAGCGCTGCGGTGGGCTGGGCGGCAGATAAATCAGGCATGGCACCTGTTATTACGTTAATCGTATTTTCCGCAATCAGCCTTGTTTGCGGTTTCATCTATTCTAAATTCATTGTCTTTAGGGATGCGAAATGAAAATTTCTCTGGTCGTTCCGGTCTTTAATGAAGAGGAAGCCATTCCAATCTTCTATAAAACCGTGCGT
The DNA here is from genome assembly GCF_003331015.1 of Enterobacter sp. GER_MD16_1505_Eko_090. Classification (NCBI taxonomy): domain Bacteria; kingdom Pseudomonadati; phylum Pseudomonadota; class Gammaproteobacteria; order Enterobacterales; family Enterobacteriaceae; genus Enterobacter; species Enterobacter sp. GER_MD16_1505_Eko_090. The sequence goes on from NZ_PUQF01000003.1 coordinate 11,790, forward strand.
GAGTTTGAAGGCCTTAAACAGCATGAAGTCGAAATTGTCTTCATTAATGACGGCAGCAAAGACGCGACAGAATCAATTATAAACGCACTGGCTATTGCTGATCCTCTTGTGGTTCCTCTATCCTTCACCCGCAATTTCGGGAAAGAGCCAGCCCTGTTCGCTGGACTGGATCATGCAACCGGAGAAGCTATTATCCCGATTGACGTTGATCTGCAGGACCCTATCGAAGTTATACCCCACTTGGTTAATAAGTGGCTGGATGGGGCAGATATGGTTCTGGCTAAACGTTCTGACCGCTCTACCGATGGCAGACTGAAGCGTAAGAGTGCTGAGTGGTTCTATAAACTACATAACAGAATAAGCGACCCGCAGATCGAGGAAAACGTCGGCGACTTTCGCCTGATGTCTCGTGAAGTTGTTGAGAACATCAGACTAATGCCTGAGAGGAACCTTTTTATGAAGGGGGTTTTATCATGGGTAGGCGGTCGCACTGATATTGTTGAATATGCCCGTGCAGAACGAATTGCCGGGATATCAAAGTTTAACGGATGGAAACTGTGGAATCTGGCTTTAGAAGGCATAACAAGTTTCTCAACATTTCCGCTGCGTATATGGACTTACATCGGTTTAGCCGTTGCTGGAATGGCATTTCTTTACGGAGCATGGATGATAGTTGAAACATTGGCGTTCGGTAATCCTGTGCGTGGTTATCCATCTATTCTCGTTTCAATTCTATTTTTAGGCGGGGTTCAGTTGATTGGAATTGGAGTACTTGGTGAATATATTGGTAGGATTTACATTGAGACAAAAAAACGTCCGAAATACTTATTAAAAGGCAAAAAAAAATGATAAGAAAAGGATTACTCCTTACGCTGGTCTTTATATTAACATCTTATGTATTTATAGCATTTAGCCATAAATTCATACCTAGTTCTGACAGCATGAGCGGGATTTTAGAATCTGCAGATATAGCATATGGAAATTTAACATTGAAGGGTTGGTACCTTTCAACAGTAAACTTCTATTTTACAGATTTAATTTGGTATGCATTAGCCATAAAAATATTTGGTTACGAACCTTGGATTACATACATAATCCCAGGAATTATGGCAGGATCTCTTGTCACTGCAAGTTGTGCTTTAGGAACAAAAAAAAGCATAAGGAATATTTGGCCTATTTTTTTATTCATGGCCGTTCCAGGGGCAATGATAAGCTACATGCTTTCTGTAGCAATAATACACGTTCCAACCTATTCTTATATCGTAATAACATATATTTTCCTAGAAAAATATTGCAAATCAGAAGAAAAGAAATACCTTATACCCGCGATCTTCATATCCTCACTTACAGTATATAGTGATGATATAACGACATATCTGCTTTTTGTACCATTGACATTGGCCTGCTTATTTTCGAAAGAAAAAATCAAAATCAGAGTTTTTGTATTTGCATCTTTGATAATATCATTCGCTATCTATAAAGCAATATTACATTTAACAAGTTCTTCAGATTTCTTTTTCCTACCTGGTATCGGGAAGCCAGTTTTTGTAACTTACGAGAAACTGGCGTTCAATTTATCACTACTTTTCCAAGGCGTTCTTGTACTATTTGATGCTAACTTTTTTGGTAAATTGATAAGTTCACCAGAGGGTTTTTTTGCTGCTTTAAAATTTGTCGTTGGCGCTTCTTTTTTTTATTTTTTATATAAATCAACGAAGAAGTCATGTGCGTTATCATTAATCGAGATAGCCATCTTAGTGGCTGCGATGATAATGATACCAGCTTATGCTATTAGCGATAAACCAGTAGACCTTGGTACTACAAGATACCTTATCCCTGTGACGGTCTTCGGCTCTATTTTAATTTGCAGGAGATTAGACATTAGTGAAAGGAAAAATAATATTTTCATATCCTTGACCGTTATCACATCTTTAATATCGTTATTTTATATAAACAAGCCAGATTTTACATTCGAAGTCAATAGAAACACTGACAAATACAGCGCCATCTCGGATTATCTCTATAAACATAAACTGCAAAATGGTTATGCTACATTCTGGAATGCTTCAGCAGTAAGCAAAGCGCATATTTTTAATATCGGACCTATCAACATTGATACCAATTCAAAAAAAATAACTGCGTCATTTTGGCTTTCCAAGACTGCTAATTTTAATAATGGCAATAATTTCTTCATTGTAGACAATGAGCAACAATTAAATCTTATAAAGTATTTGTACGGAAATCCGATAGCGGTTGAAAAAATATACGACACCATAGTGATAACTTATGGTACACCTATAGCTTTGGATATTGGATCAATTAAATCAGTTGCTGGTGAAATAAATAGTTCCTTTGATGTTAACTCAAAAGGTGAAATATGCAACAATGGCAATGCTGGTTATGTTGCATTTGGTCCTTACAAGGATATTGGTGCTGGGCATTACATATTAAAAATTAATGCCACCGGAGATGATTATATCTTAGATATTTACTCCTACATAACAAATGTCAAAATAAACATTTCAAACAAATCCGCATTGGATGGCTACTACAATGTGACACTGCCAGTTGACATCCCTTCAGCAGAAGTCAGACTTTTTGCAAAAAATGGTACAAATGTTTGCTTTAAATCGTACTCCTTTGAAAGAGTGAGATAATCAAAGCCCACCAGTCAACTGATGGCTGGTGGGCCTTATAATGAAGAGGCAGTAAAGTTATTTACACAAGTATATTCCATTGAATTTATTGGCTTAAATGCCCCAAAATCTGCAAAGTTATCACAGACAAGATAACCAGTAGCTGAAACGTAGAGGTTTATTAATATAGAGGAACCGGATGCACTAACTCCAAATCCAGGAATTAATGTATAAATCTCTGGTATCATATTTAGGACAAGTTGAATGATATTTGCTCCTGACGATATCCCCCGAACAAAAGAACCAGAAATCTATACCTCACGGCCTAATGGTACGGCCTTGAAATCTGTTTCCTTAGTCCAATTGTTTAGTAGAGGTCCGTTTACAACGCTCGGTAGAGTACTGAAATTACCCGTGCAATTTCCATAACCTATGATTAAACCAGGATTGAAACCTACACCACCTGTATACTGTATACCATAGCCACCGTTGCCATTAGCAAGTAACGTATCGTGATAATTTGTATTTCCACCTGTAGAATAACCATGAGTTGTACTGCCAGTAACAGAACCATTAACGATACCACAATTTTGTGCAGCAGCATTGACTTTTATTCCACCAGATAAGCTACCGCAGATGTGAGAGCCTATACGCCAGTCGACGTATTATTGTCCGATTTCGAGTGAAAAGTAATTTCCGTATACCAGTAATGCAAAATATTCTCCGATAGCTACCTGGGTTGTATTACCTGTAGCTCCCTCATTAATTGCAGCAGGGATTAATACCCAAGAAGTATTAATTACTGAAAGACTTCCAATGTGAATATCAGCGATGCCCACTCCATCGTGCGCATCATATATTCCATCATTTGTTATAGTTGTTGGCCATCCTGCTGTTTCGACTAGGCCAACATCGATTGACTCCATACGTACAGAACGACATGCAGCGCCTGTATCTGATTTAATGATAAAAGCATCACCATACTGTATGTAACATTGTGCTCTTCCACCCTGAAGCCTTTGACATTTGATAGTCAAACTTTGGAAGCCACCGATACACTCGACATACCCCAATGTTACGCCAGGCAGAGCTTCTATAAGAATCGCATGGGTGGGTGGATTACTGGAAATTCCAAGCGAGTTGAGTGTTTTTACATTATCCAGTCCAATATGGAGGTTTTCATGGGACAGCTCGTTAGCCTGAAGGATTGGGCTTCCGGTCCAAACGGCTTTAAGCAACCACCATCCAGAGCGGCGCTGCACAAGATTGCTAAAACAGGACAAACAATCCCAAGGGCGCTGAAACAAGGTCGGCGGTGGGTTACTGATGAAGAGGCCAAATTCATTGGTATGCTCGCATCGCCGGCTCTACCACCACGCATGCCGAAAGCGGTTAAGACGCTTATGGAGAGAGTAATTAATGGCGGTCAGACCACGTAATCACTGGGTTAATATACCAAATCTCTATTGCAAGCTGGATAAGCGTAACAGCAAAACCTACTGGCAATATCGGCACCCTTTAACCGGTCAGTTTATCGGTTTTGGTACCGATCAGGCGGCGGCCAGACTTGCCGCCTCTGAACTGAATCGTCTTCTGACGCAGCAGGAAACTGCCCAGTCGTTTGCCCTGATAGATATGGTGAGCCATAAGAAGATTAATTCTAAGAAATCGATACGGATGCGCGTATGGATTGAACGGTATCTGAAAATTCAGGAGGAGCGACTCAGCAATAAAGAGATAAAAATTAATACGCTTAAATCAAGAAGGACATGCACAAACGTACTGGTTGAAAGGATGCCTGACATTGGCATTCAGGAAGTCACCACCAAAATGCTGGCAGCTATTACAGACGAATATAAAGCCAGAGGCAAACACGAATGGCGCAAACGCTCCGCAGCGTCTGGATTGACCTGTTCAAAGAGCGCAGCACGCAGGCGAAGTTGAGCCGGGATATAACCCGGCGCTAGCCACAAGAAAAGTCGTTGTCCGGGTAAGTCGTTCGTGCCTGAACCTTGAGATGTGGAAGGCGATATTTGAAGCTGCCTCCACTATGGTGCCCTACGTCCAAAACTCCATGCTTCTGGCAGTTGTCACCGGGCGCGGCGATATCGCCAAAATGAAGTTCTCTGATGTCTTGGACGGTCATATCCACGTTGAGCAGCAAAAGACCGGGGCGAAACTGGCTATACCGCTCTCGCTACGCTGCGAGATGTTGAATATTACACTGGCGCAGGTGATCAAGCGATGCAGGGATCGGGTCGTAAGCCCCTGGCTTCTCCATCACGTAACCTCAAGCGGTAATGTGAAAGCAGGCGATCAGGTTGGCGAGAACAGCCTTAGCGTCTCCTTCAAACTCGCGATCGATAGTACTGGCATTTCCGTAGAGGATGGGAAAACAATGCCGACTTTTCACGAGCAGCGTTCTCTATCTGAACGTCTATACGAGGGGCAAGGCATCAATACCCGGCAGCTACTAGGTCACTCATCAGACAGGATGACAGCGGAGTATCATAACGATCGCGGACTCGAATGGGTGAAAGTGAAGGTGTAGCTACGTGAATAATTGGACCGTATCCCCCTGCAAATTTCGCAGAATTTAAGAATTCATTTTGGGGAGGCATTTTGGAGGAGTTTTGGGGAAGAAAAAATCGGGCAAAAACCGGGCACCGCGCCCGGTTCTGCTTAGAGCCTGAAAAGCCCTTACGAACTCAACCCGCGGTTATCCAGCATCGGCTCAATCTTCGGATCGTGCCCGCGCCAGTTGCGATACAGTTCGGCTAAATCTGTGCTGTTCCCGCGCGACAAAATGGCCTCGCGGAATTTTTGCCCGTTTTCACGCGTCAACCCGCCCTGCTCGACAAACCACTGGTAGCCATCGTCCGCCAGCATCTGCGTCCACAGGTAGGCGTAATACCCCGCCGCGTAGCCGCCGCCGAAGATATGGGCAAAATAGCTGCTGCGGTAGCGCGGCGGAACGGCGGGCAGATCCAGCCCCTCTTTCTTCAACGCTGCCGCTTCAAAATCCTCCACGCTCGAAACGGCCTCGCTGATGCCGTGCCAGTTCATGTCCAGCAGCGCGGCAGCCAGCAGCTCCGTCATGTCATAACCCTTGTTGAAATGGGTCGCGTTGAGCATGCTTTCCCGCAGCGCGTCCGGCATCGGTTCGCCGGTTTCGTAATGGCGCGCATAGTGGGTAAACACCTGAGGATGGCTGGCCCAGTGCTCGTTGATTTGCGACGGGAACTCGACGAAATCACGCGGCGTATTGGTGCCGGAAAGGGTGGCGAAACGCTGGCTGGCAAAGAGACCGTGCAGCGTATGGCCAAACTCGTGGAACAGGGTTATTACGTCATCCCAGGAGAGAAGCGCGATACCGCCATTCGCCGGTTTCTGGTAGTTACAGACGTTGTAGATCACCGGACGGGCAGCAAACTCGAAGGATTGCTCGACGAAATTCCCCATCCATGCCCCGCCCTGTTTGGAATCACGGGCAAAGAAGTCACCGTAAAACAGCGCCATGCCTTCGCCGGTGTGGTCGAAAATTTCCCATACGCGGACGTCCGGGTGATACACCGGGATATCGAAGCGCTCGACGAAGCGAATGCCAAACAGCTGGCTGGCAGCCCAGAATACGCCATCCTGCAGCACGGTATTGAGCGCAAAGTAGGGCCTGATCTGCGACTCATCGAGGGCATATTTTGCCTGGCGCACGCGCTCCGCATAAAAGGCCCAGTCCCAGGCCTCCACGGTGAAACCGCCCTGCTCGTCGTCGATGACTTTCTGAATATCGGCCTGTTCGCGTTCCGCGCGGGCGCGGGCGGCAGGCACAATGCCGCGCATAAATTCCAGCGCGGCGGCCGGGGTTTTCGCCATCTGGTCAGCGATGCTCCAGCTAGCGTAATCCTCAAAGCCCAGCAGACGGGCCTGCCGCGCGCGCAGCGCCGTCAGACGAAGAATCAGCGCGCGGGTGTCGTTTTCGTCCCCTTTCTGGGTACGCGTCCAGCCTGCGTTGAAGAGGTTTTCGCGTGTCTGACGATTGCGCAGCGCGGAAAGCGCGGGCTGCTGGGTGGTGTTCAAAAGCGGGATCAGCCAGCGATCGTTTAGCCCTCGCTCCGCGGCAGCCTGCGCCGCGTCAGCGATCTCCGTTGCGCTGAGCCCGTCAAGCTGGTGCGCATAATCCACCACCAGCCCACCGGTCTTATCGGCAGCCAGCAGACGCTGGTTAAACTGGCTGGTCAGGGAGGCCGCCTCGGTATTCAGCGCCTTCAGCTCGGCCTTTTCTGTCTCATTCAGACGCGCACCGGCCAGAATAAACCGCTGATACAGCTCCTCGACCAGACGACGGCATTCGGCGTCCAGCGCGGCACGGTCCTGCCAGACGCTCTCCACGCGGGCAAACAGCGCGTCATTCAGCCAGATATCGTTTGCCAGCGCGGCAAGCTCGGTGGAGAACTGTTCTTCCAGCTCCTGTAAAAACGGATTGGTGTGCGCGGAAGTCATGGCGAAGAACACGCTGCTGACACGCGAGAGCATGGCGCCGCTCTTCTCCAGCGCCAGCACGGTGTTCGTGAAGTCAGGCGCAGCGGCCTGAGCGACAATCGCGTCAATGTCCGCACGCTTCTGGCGAAGGGCTTCATCGAAGGCCGGACGATAGTGGCTGTCGTTGATCTGATCAAAATGGGGGGCCTGGTAAGGCAGCAGGCTGATGTCAAAAAAGGGATTCGTGGCCGTCATCTTTCACTCCTGAGTACGGGTATCCTCCCAGAGTAGGCCAGGCCGCCATCCCCTGCAACGCTGTCATACAAATGTTGCCTTAACGCACCCTCTGCGGCCGTGCTATGTTAGTACAACACAAAAAGCGTTGAGGAACAGTGAGATGATTATTTTAGTTACCGGGGCAACGGCAGGTTTTGGTGAAAGCATCACGCGTCGCTTCGTCGCCAACGGGCACAAGGTTATTGCAACGGGCCGCCGTCAGGAACGTCTGCAGGAGCTGAAGGACGAATTAGGCGACAGCATCCTGACCGCGCAGCTGGACGTGCGTAACCGCGCGGCGATTGAAGAGATGATTGCCAACCTGCCCGCCGAGTGGCGCGCCATCGACGTGCTGGTCAACAATGCCGGTCTGGCGCTGGGCATGGAGCCGGCACACAAAGCCAGCGTGGAAGACTGGGAAAACATGATCGACACCAACAACAAAGGGCTGGTCTATATGACCCGCGCGGTGCTGCCGGGCATGGTTGAGCGCAATCGTGGCCACATTATCAATATCGGCTCCACCGCCGGAAGCTGGCCCTATGCAGGCGGCAACGTCTACGGGGCGACGAAAGCGTTTGTGCGCCAGTTCAGCCTTAACCTGCGTACCGATCTGCACGGCACCGCCATTCGCGTCACCGATATCGAGCCGGGCCTGGTGGGCGGCACCGAGTTTTCCAACGTGCGTTTTAAAGGCGATGACGCGAAAGCAGACAAAACCTATGAAAACGCTAACGCCCTGACACCGGAAGACGTCACCGAAACGGTCTGGTGGGTGGCGACGCTGCCAAAACACGTCAACATCAATACCGTAGAAATGATGCCGGTCAGCCAGAGTTTTGCCGGGCTTAGCGTCCATCGTAGCTAACGCTGCCCTTCCCGGCCTGCGGGCCGGGTCTGTTTCGGGTTATAAAAGAATGGTAGTATGTTCAGGCTAACTCTCTGAGAAATGACAACTCATGGCCGCTGAATCGCAACTCAATCCCACCCAGCCCGTAAACCAGCAAATCTATCGCATTTTGCGACGTGATATTGTCCATTGCCTGATCCCACCGGGAACGCCGCTTTCTGAAAAAGAGGTGTCCGTGCGTTTTGACGTTTCCCGTCAGCCGGTGCGTGAAGCGTTTATTAAGCTTGCGGAAAACGGTCTGATTCAGATCCGCCCGCAGCGCGGCAGCTACGTGAACAAAATTTCACTCTCTCAGGTGCGCAACGGCTGTTTTGTTCGCCAGGCCATTGAATGCGCGGTGGCGCGCCGTGCCGCAACGCTTATCAACGACAAGCAATGTTACCTGCTGGAGCAAAACCTGCATCAGCAGCGGATTGCGATTGACCGTAAGCAGCTGAATGATTTCTTCCAGCTAGATGATGAATTCCACCAGAAGCTGGCGCAGATTGCGGATTGCCAGCTGGCCTGGGACACCATCGAAAACATCAAGGCCACCATCGACCGCGTGCGTTATATGAGTCTCGATCACGTCTCTCCGCCGGAAATGCTGCTCCGACAGCATCATGATATTTTCAGCGCGCTGGAAAAACGCGACCCGGACGGCGTGGAAAAAGCGATGACGCTGCATCTGCAGGAAATCAGCGAATCCGTGCAGCTGATTCGTCAGGAAAATAGCGAGTGGTTTAGCGAAGAGTAATATTACGCCGCCCCCTTTCGGACGCGGCGATGGGTTTAGCGAACGACTAACACCGGAATTGTGGCGTAGCGCAGGATAGATTCCGCATTTGATCCCAGCAGATGGGTGGTGATGCCCGGATTTTTCGACCCGATGACGATCGCGTCATATTCCCCTTCCTTGCTCAGTTTGATGATTTCATCGCGGACGTTGCCAAAGCGAACCAGGCTGTCAATTTTCTCCGGCGAGATGTCGAACAGCCTTTTTAAGGCGTTCATTTTCTTCCCGGATTCCTCAGTCATATATTCTTCGAACTTTTTAATATCGGCGTTAAAACCGCGCAGCAGGGATCGGCTGCTGGTCGGCAGAATATTGACCAGGGTAATCGACGCGCCCTCGGCCTTCGCGAGGTTAGCCGCGTGGCGAACCGCTTTGTCACTCAAATCCATTTCAAATACATCAACAGGCATCAAAATCTTCTTATACATAAGCCTGGCTCCTTATTCCGATGAAAGGGTTATTTCCTGTATCCAGAATGGCATCGGGAATATAAACCAACCCTCAACGCTTCCCTGATGAAACTATCAATTAATGAAAATAACGGTCTGCTTTGTCAATTGCTGTCGTGAACCGTCAGCGCCCGACGCAATAAAGAAAAAAGTGTGAGTTTGATCAAAAACAAAAACATCTGATGCAGACAGGCGTATTTATATGCCCCGTGAACGGCAACCCTGAAATAACGCCGTAACGAACAGGTTAGAGAGGAGAAAATACCATGATGACATACGACCGTAACCGCAATGCAATCACCACCGGCAGCCGCGTCATGATTAGCGGCACAGGCAAAACTGGCGTGATTAAAGCGATCCACAGCGACGGGCTGGATGCTGCGCAGGTGCGCCGCAGCAAAACGGTTGAAGTGGAAGGATGCGAAGGTAAGTTCGAACCGATTGAGCTGATTCGCCTGGGCATGCACTAAACGGTGCGCAGACATGCCGCCGCGAACGGCGGCATGTGCTGAATTACCGTTGAGACACGTACTGCGCCACGGTCGCTTTCGCGCCCTTTTGCAGCAGCGTCTGGTACGCCTTCATCACCGCATCAACAAAGACGGCTTCACGCGGTAGCTCCTTGCCAAAGATGGCTTCAATGCCAAGCAGCGCCCTGACCCGGTTTTCCCCTTCCGCACTGCTCTTCACCGCCGCCTGAATCACTGCCAGCTGCGGATCGCTCACGTCAATTGCGTTACCCTGCTCATCCACGCCGCCGACATAGCGCATCCACCCTGCCACACCCAGCGCCAGCAGCGGGAAAGGCTTCTGATGCACCAGGTGCCAGCGCACGGAATCCAGCATGCGCTGCGGAAGCTTCTGGCTGCCGTCCATCGCAATTTGCCAGGTCCGATGGCGCAGGGCCGGGTTGCTGTAGCGGGCAATCAGGAGATCGGCATAGCGTCCTAAATCGACGCCTTTGACCTTCAGCGTAGGCGCCTGCTCGTTAAGCATCAGCGCGTGCGCGGCGACGCGGTAGTTTTCATCTTCCATACAGTCGTTAATATGCTGATAGCCCGCCAGATAGCCCAGGTACGCCAGGAATGAGTGGCTGCCGTTAAGCATGCGCAGCTTCATCTCTTCAAACGGGATCACGTCTGACACCAGCTCGGCTCCGGCTTTGTCCCACGCTGGACGGCCGGCCACAAAGTTATCTTCGATCACCCACTGACGGAACGGTTCACAGGCCACCGCCGCCGGATCGCGCACGCCGGTAAGCTGTTCAATTTTATTCAGCGTGTCGGGGGTGACCGCAGGCACGATGCGATCCACCATCGTTGACGGGAAAGTAACGTGGGATTCGATCCAGTCCGCCAGCTCACCGTCTACCGCACGGGCGTACGCGCAGGTGACATTGCGCATCACGTGACCGTTCTCCGGCATGTTGTCGCAGGACATCACGCTAAACGCCGGCAGGCCCGCCGCCTTACGCCGCGCGAGCGCTTCCACGACCACACCCGGCGCAGATTTCGGCTGGTGCGGGTTTTGCAGGTCTGCGACGATAAAAGGGTGATCGAGCATCAGCTGCCCGGTCGCCGGGGAATGGCAGTACCCTTTCTCGGTGATGGTCAGCGACACAATCGCCACCTGCGGTTCGCACATCGCGGCCAGGACGGTCTCGAGCCCGTCAACCTGCGCATGCAGCGCCTTTTTTACCACGCCAACCACGCGGGAGGTCCACGCATCGGCAGACATTTCCGCCACGGTATAGAGATTATCCTGCGCGTTCAGATCGGCAATCTGCTGTTCGCCGCCAATCAGGTTAACCTCACAGTATCCCCAGTCGCTACCGTGTTCCGCGGCGAGGATGTCGGCGTACACTGCCTGATGCGCACGGTGAAACGCGCCAAAGCCTAAATGAACGATGCGTGCTTTAAGGCTGTCGCGATCGTACTGTGGCAGCGTCGCGTTGGCCTGTAATAAGGTATTTTCCATGATTAAGACTCGTTAATTAGAAAGCTGTGGATCGCTGCCGCCCATACTGAAGCGGCAGCGCCTGCTGACTACACCAACTAGAATGGTAGCTGGAGTAAAAAAGTGAACTGCCATCAACCATACTGATACTGCCGTTTGAGTTTTTGATTTATATTAACTTTTGTTCATGTGGTGTGACACAAAATCAAAGTTGTGTGACAGGTAGCGCAAGCTATAAACCATCAGCGTCTTGAGGAGACGGCACCGTAACCGACCGTCTCTTTCGGCGCAGACTCGGCTGCGTCTTGCGCCGCGCTTAAATCACGGTCGCGCACTTCCGGCATCAGGATCGCCGAGATCAGTCCAATCACGGAATAGGCCACCAGCATGGCGACAATCGGCCACCAGGAGCCGGTCATATTGCAGAAAATCCCTGCCAGTACCGGACCAAAGCCCACCGCTACGAGACCGCCCGCCTCTTTGGAGATCGCCATACGGGTAAAGCGATTTCGCGAGCCAAACATCTCCGCCATGGTGATATTTTCCAGCGCAAACAGCCCCAGCACGGCGAAGTTATGGATAACGATGATGCAGAGCATGATCGTCCCGGGTGCATAGCTCTTATCGACGATGATCGACAGCATCGGATAGGCCAGAATAATGGCGGAGATATTGAGGATAATGTACGGCAGACGGCGCCCCACTTTATCGGAAAGCCAGCCCAGCAGCGGAATGGAGATAAACCCGAGAATGGAGCTGATCATCAGCGCATCGGTCGGGATGGCCTTATCGAACAGCAGCGTCTGGACCAGATAACCCGCGAGGAAGGTCTGGATCAAACCTGAGTTGCCTGCCTGGCCGAAACGCAGGCCGGTCGCCAGCCAGAAGGATTTGCTTTTCACCATGGAACCCAGTGAGGTGTCCGGCTGCGCAGCTTGCACATCGTTCACTTTCTCAAAGACCGGGCTCTCCTTGAGGTTCATACGCAGCCAGATGGCGAAGATCATCACCACGACGCTGGCGAGGAAAGGCACGCGCCAGCCCCAGGCGAGCAGCTGTTCACGATCGAGGGCAAAGAACATGATGGCCCAGATCGCCGTTGCGCTCAGCGTCCCGCAGTTAGTCCCCATCGCCACCAGCGAGGAGATGATGCCGCGTTTACCTTTCGGCGCGTACTCCGCCAGCATGGTCCCGGCGCCGGAGATCTCAGCCCCGGCGCCGAGGCCCTGAATAATGCGCAGCGTCACCAGCAGCACGGGGGCAAAAATCCCGATCTGCGCGTAGGTCGGCAGGACGCCAATCAGCGTGGTGCAGATCCCCATCATGGTGATGGTAATGAACAGCACCTTCTTACGACCAATGCTGTCGCCCATTCTGCCGAAGATAAAGGCGCCGACGATGCGCGCAATATAGCCTGCGCCGTAGGTGCCCATCGCGAGGATCAGCGCCATCGCGGCGGACTGTTCCGGGAAGAAGATCTCATGGAAGACCAGAGCGGCGCCCAGCGAGTAAAGCTGGAAATCCATAAATTCCAGGGCAGTGCCCAGCCAGCCGGAAACGGCGGCTTTCACCAGATCGGATGTGGTTCTTTGAGGTTGTACTTGCGTCATAATGGCTATCTCTGAAAGGTAAGATGCGTACCACATAGCGCCTGTCTGCGCAGGCGCTTAACCGCGTAAATGATTATTGGCCGAACGTGAGCAAAACTTTGCAGCACTGCCGCTGGTCTTTCTCAAACAGTTCAATAGCGTCTTTAACGTGGTGATAGTCAAAGGTATGGGTGATCAGTTTTTCCGGGTCGATCAGCCCCCTCTTCAGCCAGTCGATAACGACCGGGAATTTGTTGGCGTTCAGGCGCGAGGAGAAGATCGCCAGCTCTTTGCCGGTGATGCCCTGCTGAACAATCTGGCTCGGCTCGCTGGAGAACCCCATCAGCACGATGCGCGCCGCCGGTGAGGCCAGGGTTATCGCTTCCTGCAAAATGGAGGGATGGCAGGCGGCATCAATGATTAACGTCGGTTTGATGCCTTTTTCCTCCAGCGCGGCCTGCAGCGACTGCTCATCGTTATTAAAGACCCAATCCGCGCCGCTGCGCCGGGCCATCGCCAGACGCTCGTCTATGCGATCAACCACGATAACCTGCTTCACCTTATAGACGCCTTTCAGGGCCTGAACCGTAACCAGCCCCATCGGCCCGGCGCCATATATCAGCGCGACGTCCTGTTCAGTCGGTTTCGCCTGCCCCGTTACGTTGGCGGCGATGGTGAAGGGCTCAACCATGACGGCGTGCTTATCAGGAATGTCATCCGGAATGGGCCAGGCGTTTTGTGCGGGCACGACCGCATATTCGCTAAAGCCGCCGTCACGGTGAACGCCCAGCACCACCAGCGAGGTACAGACGTTCGGTTTTCCCACGGAGCACGGGTAGCAGTGCCCGCAGCTGATCACCGGATCGACCGAAACGCGTTGGCCCAGGCGCGCGCTGTCAACGCCCTCGCCCACGGCGTCAATCACGCCAAAAAACTCATGGCCGATGACGCGCGGATACTTCGCAAACGGGTTATGGCCGCGGTAGATGTGGCTATCCGACCCGCAGATCCCGGCCAGCTTGATACTGACGCGGACGTCACCTGCGCCAGGTACCGGGAGTTGACGCTCTTCAATTACCAGTTCGTTCGGCTGTTGAATCACTACGCTTTTCATCGTTTGCTCCTCGCTTACCAGTTCCACAGCGTGCCGTCTTCAAGACGGGCCACCGGCAGATAGGCCGGATCGTACGGGTATTTCGCCGCCAGCTTTTCATCAAACTCGATGCCCAGCCCCGGCTTGTCGCCCGGATGCATATAGCCGTTATCAAAGCGCCAGCTGTGCGGGAAGACCTCCAGCATCTGTTCGGAGTAGCCCATATATTCCTGCACGCCGAAGTTCGGCACCCACAGGTCGAAATGCAGCGCCGCGGCATGGCACACGGGCGACAGATCCGACGGACCGTGCGAGCCGGTACGCACCTGATAGAGCGACGCGAAGTCCGCGATGCGGCGCATCCCGGTGATGCCGCCTGCGTGGGTAATGGTGGTGCGGATATAGTCGATCAGCTGCTCTTCGATGAGCTGCTTGCAGTCCCAGATGCTGTTAAACACTTCGCCTACCGCAATGGGCGTAACGGTGTTCTGGCGGATCAGGCGGAAGCAGGCCTGGTTTTCCGCAGGGGTGGGATCCTCCATCCAGAACATGCGGAACGCTTCGATACTCTTGCCGAAGCGCGCCGCTTCGATGGGCGTCAGGCGGTGGTGCATGTCGTGCAGGAGGTGCTCATTGAAGCCGAATTTACTGCGCACCGCGTCGAACAGCTTCGGCGTGAAGTCGAGGTATTTTTCGGTGGACCAGAGCTGCTCTTCCGGCCAGTCGCCTTTGGTCGCAGGCTCGTAGGCCAGCCCCTTCCCTTTGGCCATGCCGTAGGTGGTTTTCATGCCCGGCACGCCGCACTGCACGCGGATCGCCTTAAAGCCCATCTCTTTGTGACGGGCGTAATCTTCCAGCACGTCGTCAATGGTGTGGCCGGTGGTGTGACAGTAGACCATCACCCCTTCGCGTGAGGCGCCACCCAGCAGCTGGTAGAGCGGCATGTTGGCCGCTTTGGCTTTGATATCCCACAGCGCCATATCCACGGCGGAGATGGCCGACATGGTAACCGGACCGCGACGCCAGTAAGCACCTTTGTAGAAGAACTGCCAGATGTCTTCGATGCGGTGCGCATCGCGGCCAATGAGCTGGGGGCAAAGGTGATCCTTCAGGTATGAGGCCACGGAGAGCTCGCGTCCGTTTAGGGTAGCGTCACCGAGGCCGACAATCCCCTCATCGGTGGTGATTTTAAGGGTGACAAAGTTCCTCCCCGGGCAGGTAACAAACACGTCAGCCGCGACAATCTTCATAATTCCTTTCCTTACATCGTTCGTTGTGATGCCGGAAATTTACGCAACTACACTACTACCATACAAGTATAATGATCGTAAAATAAGCTAACGATCACAAAACCGGGGGCTCATGCGCGGCCCCATCCCGCCACAATAATCAGCATACCGCACAGGGCAATCAGCGCGCCGCCCCAGTCATAGACGCTGAGCTTGACGCCGTCCACCACACGTAGCCACAGCAGCGCCGTGCAGACATAGACGCCGCCGTAAGCCGCATAAACGCGCCCGCTGGCCGCCGGATGCAGCGTTAACAGCCAGACAAACAGGGCCAGCGCAACGCTTGCCGGAATGAGCAGCAATACGGTTCCCCCCTTTTTGAGCCAGAGCCAGGGCAGGAAGCAACCGATGATTTCACACAGCGCAGTCGCAAAAAAAAGCAGCGTCGTTTTAAGCATATTTCACGTCAGGTGAGGATTTATTTAACCATCATACCTGATGATGCCCTTTACTTTTCCATACTCGCTCCGCGGGTATGCCGTCATTTCGCTTTAGTGTAGAATCTGTACGGGGTAACTTGATTATCTGCACCCATTTAAAAGGAAACGCTATGACCACATTAAGCAAACGCCTTTGTCTGACAGCCCTGCTGGCGCTGTCATCGTTCGCCTTTGCCGCCTCTGCGACAGCGGAAACCAGCAAGCTCATTATTGAGTCTGGTGACAGCGCGCAAAGCCGCCAGAACGCCGCCATGGACAAAGAACAATGGAATGACACCCGTAGCCTTCGCCAGAAGGTCAACAAACGTGCCGAAAAAGAGTGGGACAAAGAAGATGTCGCTTTTGACGCGCGCGATAAGTGTCAGCAAAGTGCAAACGTCAATGCCTACTGGGAGCCTAACACCCTGCGATGCCTGGATCGCCGCACTGGCCGCACGGTAGCCCCATAATGTCGGCGCCCTGCGACGTTAAACTCCGTCCGCTGGAGCGTGAAGACCTGCGCTTTGTCCACCAGCTCGACAACAATGCCAGCGTGATGCGCTACTGGTTCGAAGAGCCTTATGAGGCCTTTGTCGAGCTGTCCGATCTCTACGATAAGCACATTCACGATCAGAGTGAACGTCGTTTTGTGGTGGAGTGTGAAGGTGAAAAAGCCGGGCTGGTGGAGCTGGTTGAGATCAACCACGTTCACCGTCGGGCGGAGTTCCAGATCATCATCTCCCCTGAGCATCAGGGAAAAGGCCTTGCGTCACGCGCGGCCAGGCTGGCAATGGATTACGGATTCAACGTTCTGAATCTCTACAAGCTTTACCTGATTGTGGACAAAGAGAACGAAAAAGCGATCCATATCTATCGCAAGCTGGGCTTTATGGTGGAAGGCGAGCTGATTCACGAGTTCTTTATCAACGGTGAATACCGCAACACCATCCGCATGTGCATTTTCCAGCATCAGCACCTGGCCGGACATAAACCGTCAGGCGCCAGCCTGCTGAAACCTACCGCGCAGTGAGATCGATGACAAACCGTGTCATAAACCATTGAGCTGTCTTTCTTGCCGGGTGGCGCTGTGCTTACCCGGCCTACAGGGTGCTTCATTGTAGGCCCGTGCAAGCGTAGCGCCGCCGGGCGAAACGCACAAAATGCACTTTACGCTCAGTAATATTCAATCGTGTTCTTGATGGTGTACTTGTGCTCAACGGCGGGTTTGACGCTATCGTCCGTGATGGTCAGATCGCAGCTCACCGGGTTATTGTGGCGATCGTAGTCGCAGCTCTGCGTCACGTTGCCCAGCGGCTTGTCATTCAACATGCTGACTGCCGAGTAATCCATTCTTTTGCGCAGGTCTTTCGACGGCGTCGACTGGACGGACAGATGCTGATCCCCTGATACGGTGGTTTTGCCCAGCGGGTAACCATCCGCGTCGTAGCGATACTTCACTTCCATCTCTTTGCCGTGCGCCGCCACCACAAATCCGTTGTCGTCGGTATCCCACGTTACCCCGGCTGACGGCAGTTCGGCCAGCTGGCATTTGCCCTGCAGCTTCACTTTGCGCTGCTGGGTTTCCGCATCAAGATAGTAATTGGCATCCAGCACCAGCGCCACGCTGGTGTTGGCCTCCAGGTCGTGTAGCTCCAGCGTATCGAAACACCCTTCCGTCGAGACGGTGCCGGTGACCCGTTTAGACACTTCGCCCTTCTCGTTGAACAGCGTCTGGGTAAAGTCTTTGACCGGGCCGCGCAGCGGATCAAAATCAAATTCGTTTGAAAAACTCGCCATCTCGGGCGTAAACGACAGCGGCGCGGAGCTGTTGTCGCACCCCACCAGTGTTGCTGCCAGGAGCGTTATCGCTGCATATTTCTTCACATTCATTTCCGTACAGGGAGATTATTCCCAATCATATTAGCAAATACAGATGTTTACACGAAGCCTGCTAAAATTAATCTCTACACAGAGAAAAGGAGCTACAGATGAAACGGTTACCCTGGATTACCGCCCTGCTGTTAATGAGTGCCTCAACGGCCGCGCTGGCGGCACCGGATTCCTGCGAGCGCGTGAAAAGCGACATTCAGCAGAAGATCGTCAACAACGGCGTGCCTGAGTCAGGTTTTACGCTGAACATTGTGCCGAACGACCAGGCCGATCAGCCGGGCACTCAGGTTGTAGGCCACTGCGCTAACGACACCTTTAAAATTCTGTATACCCGCACAGGTAGCGGTGCGGCAGCTGAACCTCAGTAATTGAGCGTCAATTCCCTTTGATTTGATAAGGATTAAGATCTACTACCCCCAAATAAGTAACACTCACCCCATCATTAGCCCGGATATCATTTCGGGAGAAATAATACGCAATAATAATGATGGGGTGAGCCATGTCCGATGCTGAACATTACGACGGCGGAATTAGCCGTCGAACTCTCGTGAAATCTACGGCGATAGGTTCTCTGGCGCTTGCCGCTGGTGGGATCTCGCTTCCCTTTGGCCTTAAAAGCGCTGCCGCTGCGGTGAAGCATGCCGTCCAGCCTCCTGAAGATACCGTGGTGTGGGGCGCCTGCTCGGTCAACTGCGGCAGCCGCTGTGCGCTGCGTCTGCACGTCCGCGACAACGAAGTGTACTGGGTCGAAACGGATAACACCGGCGAGGATGTGTATGGCGATCACCAGGTGCGCGCCTGCCTGCGCGGACGTTCTATTCGTCGCCGCATCAATCACCCTGACCGTCTGAACTACCCGATGAAGCGCGTGGGCAAACGCGGCGAAGGCAAGTTCGAGCGCATCACGTGGGATGAAGCGCTCGACACGATCGCCGCCAGCCTGAAAGACGTGGTGGCCAACTACGGCAACGAAGCGGTGTATATCAACTACTCTTCCGGGATTGTCGGCGGCAATATCACCCGCTCCTCCCCTTACGCTTCGCTGGTGGCGCGCCTGATGAACTGCTACGGCGGCTTCCTGAGCCACTACGGCACCTACAGCACGGCGCAAATTGCCTGCGCGATGCCCTACACCTACGGCAGCAACGACGGCAACAGCACCTCGGACATCGAAAACACCAAACTAGTAGTGATGTTCGGCAATAACCCGGCGGAAACGCGCATGAGCGGCGGCGGGATTACGTACTATCTGGAACAGGCTCGCGAGCGGTCCAACGCGCGCATGATTGTTATCGACCCGCGCTACACCGACACGGCAGCCGGACGCGAAGATGAATGGATCCCGATCCGTCCGGGAACCGATGCCGCGCTGGTGGCGGGTATTGCCTGGGTATTAATCGACGAAAACCTGGTCGACCAGCCGTTCCTCGACAAATACTGCGTTGGCTACGACGAAAAAACGCTGCCGGAAGGCGCGCCCGCTAACGGTCACTACAAAGCGTATATTCTCGGCCAGGGCGATGACCACACGGCGAAAACGCCGGAGTGGGCCTCCCGCATCACCGGTATTCCCGCCGATCGCATCGTTAAGCTTGCCCGGGAAATCGGCTCCGCTAAACCGGCTTATATCTGCCAGGGCTGGGGACCTCAGCGTCAGGCGAACGGCGAGCTGACCTCCCGCGCTATCGCGATGCTGCCGATCCTCACCGGAAACGTCGGGATCAACGGCGGGAACAGCGGCGCGCGTGAGTCGACGTACACCATCACCATCGAACGTATGCCGCTGCCGGATAACCCGGTCAAAACGCAAATTTCCTGCTTCAGCTGGACGGACGCCATCGCCCGTGGGCCGGAGATGACCGCCCTGCGCGACGGCGTGCGCGGCAAGGATAAGCTGGACGTGCCGATTAAGTTCATCTGGAACTACGCGGGCAACCCCCTCATCAACCAGCACTCCGATATCAATAAAACCCACGATATCCTGCAGGATGAAAGCAAGTGCGAGATGATTGTGGTCATTGATAACTTCATGACATCATCAGCGAAGTATGCCGATATCGTGTTGCCGGACCTGATGACCGTCGAGCAGGAAGACATCATTCCAAACGATTATGCGGGCAACATGGGCTACCTGATATTCCTTCAGCCCGTGACCGCGCCGAAGTTTGAACGCAAGCCCATCTACTGGATCATGAGCGAAGTGGCGAAACGCCTCGGGCCGGATATCCACCAGAAATTCACCGAAGGACGGACACAGGAACAGTGGTTGCAGTATCTGTATGCCAAAATGCTCGAAAAAGATCCCAAACTGCCGTCCTATGACGAGCTGAAAAAAAGGGGCATTTACAAGCGCAAAGATCCGAACGGCCATTTTGTGGCCTATAAAAAATTCCGCGAAAACCCGGAAGCCAATCCGCTGAAAACCCCATCGGGTAAGATTGAAATTTACTCCAGCAAGCTGGCGGAGATTGCGGCCACCTGGGAGCTGGAAAAAGATGAGACCATCAGCCCGCTGCCCGTCTACGCGTCAACCTTCGACGGCTGGGACGCGCCCGAGCGCGCGCGGTTCCCGCTGCAGCTGTTTGGCTTCCACTTTAAGGCCCGTACCCACTCAAGCTACGGTAACGTGGACGTGCTGAAAGCCGCCTGCCGCCAGGAGGTATGGCTTAATCCTGTCGATGCCGAAAAACGCGGCATTAAGAACGGCGATACGGTGCGCGTCTTTAACGACCGCGGTGAGGTAAGAATTGAAGCGAAAGTGACGCCGCGCATCATGCCCGGCGTCAGCGCCATGGGCCAGGGGGCCTGGCACGACGCCACTATGAGTGGCGATCGTGTCGACCACGGCTCATGCATCAACACCCTGACCACGCACCGCCCGTCACCGCTGGCCAAAGGCAACCCGCAGCACACCAATCTGGTACAGATCGAGAAGGTGTAACGGGTGAATGGCGTGACCGTGGTTTATTCTATGGTTTGTATTATCGGTTAACTCAGTCGCGCGGACACCCTCCGCGCGAGCAAGGAAGATGTAATGAAAGATGTCTCACATCGTGAATCGTTCGCGTTCAGCGCCCGGGTGCTGGGTGCGCTGTTTTATTTCGCACCAGACAGCGAGCAGGCCGCGCCGCTGGTGCAGGCCCTCACCGCAGGCGAATGGGTTCAGGACTGGCCTCTGCCTTCGGAAACGCTGCGACCCGTAGCCGACACCTTTGCCGCGTCTGCCGACGAACCGCTGACGGACGCCTGGCAACGACTGTTTATTGGCCCTTACGCCCTGCCCGCGCCACCGTGGGGCTCCGTCTGGCTGGACCGCGAATCCGTGCTGTTCGGCGACTCGACCCTCGCGCTGCGCCAGTGGATGCGGGAGAACGCTATCGCATTTGAAATGCAGCAGAATGAACCGGAAGACCACTTCGGGACTTTGCTACTGCTGGCGGCGTGGCTGGCCGAGAACGGCCGCGATGAGGAGTGTGCTCAACTTCTGGCGTGGCACCTGCTGCCGTGGAGCACCCGCTTCCTGTCCGTGTTTGTCGACAACGCCGGGCATCCGTTTTATACCGCGCTGGGTAAGCTTGCGCAGCTGACGCTCGCGGACTGGCGATCCGGGCTCCTTATTCCGGTTGCGGAAAAGACGTTGTATCGCTAAGGGGTGTGGCTTGCTCGCGGGTAGCGAGCAAGCTACGGTCAAAAGAGGAAGCTTAAAAAATTTAACTCGAAACAGGAGGCATATTGAATTTAATAATATAAAATAGCTTTTCCTGGTAAGGTCAACACTTTCGTTTGATACATACAAAACAAAACCATGACTAAAAATTATTCTTTCGAAGATAAACGCAAGAAATTACTTGTTACAGCCGTGATATTCAGCGTTTTAGGTGGATGGCTCTGGTATATGTCATGGGCATCTGGCATCTCCCATAATACTATATTAAAAAAATCCGTCCCTGAATGGATGACATATATTTCACTTGGCGTTTTGATTGGAACAATTTTTGTTATGCGCGCTTTTTACCTGCGCACTTTTAACAAAACATTAGAATATATTGCCAGTGCTTTTTTTAGCGGCTTTTGCCTTGGGTTTGTATTGAGCTTAAATTGTTATGATATTTATGTCTATCTCTTCCCGGACAAAATAATTGGCTATGAATCTGAATATGAGGTTGTCTTTCCGGGACCTTCGAGAGGTAAGCATGGCCATTGTGAAGCGGGTCTCTGGTTAAAAGATCAGAACACCAACAGATGGATTCAGCTTTGTACAAACAAAGAATATCTGCACAGCCACCGTAAGCAGGGAATGACTGGGGTGTGGGTGACAGCCCGTGTGAATAATATTGGAAGTTACATTGTGAGTTATGAGTTTATTTATTTGTAGGCACGACCCTATCTATTTTTGTTCTGGCGAAAATGAATGGTACTCAAGGTCCCCTCCTTGCTTATAGCCGTCAGCCTGATACGGCGCACCAGAGATTGCGCATTCACAGCGGAGAAACCGGCTACGGGCAGGGTCATCTCAAAATCGAATCAGGGTAAATCTCATTCATACCCCCACATTTAGTGGTGGATACGTGACGACTGTTCCTCTATTCTGCTTTTTCAGCGAGCAAGCCGGAGTCATTTTTAGTGGATAATCCCATACTTCAGAAAACCATCATTATCTTTATTCTCATCCTGTGGGTAATAGACGGAGTCAGGAGAAAGAAAAAAAAGCGTTATGACTCCGCTATAGCAGAGGCTAATGCCAGAGAACGCTATGAATGGCGCTATCTCAGATGGGGCTGGCAGGCAATACGAGTGGCGGCGGCAGTGTATATCTTTGTTCAGCTGATTCAGGTTTTACTGAGATAGATGGCAGAAGAAGGTAAGACGGGCAAGGAACATCTCACTGTCCAGTCCAACAGTAGCTGAGCCTCGGTGGTAGAAATTGTGAGTGTTCCCTGCCTGCCAGTAGCATGCGTTACGAGCCTTTCACCACTATTTGGTTATGTATCACCGACTGATTCCCCCTCACTCGCACTCTCTTTGCTCTGAATGAACCGAAGTGCCAGGTAGAGGTCTGGCGCCAGAATCATGTCATCATCATTCATTGTTGGCCGACTGTCTTTAAACCAGCGTGTTAACTCCGTTTTCCTGCCCGCAAGAATTAATTTAATCTGTCGACCTTTCAGATCGCGCTTTAACTCATTAATGGTTGCCAGGACACTGATGTCTGAATAGGTGAAGCAGGCAACGGCATCAATGACCACCCATTTAGGCTGTATGGCTGCTCCATCAACCAGGTTCAATACCCGACGTTTAAAATAAGCCACATTAAAATAGGTCAACGGTGAGTTAAATCGATACATCAGCACGCCCGGGACCATTTTTATATCGGTGGTATTCCCTAACGAGTGAATCATTCCCTCTTCGTCAGTGCCCAGCAGGTGCTCAGAGGGACGAAATACCGTACGAAGGAACTGCAACAGGCCAAGCAACACTGCAAGGCCGATCCCCTGGATAACGCCGATAATTAACACACAGCCAAACGTGAAGAAGGCCAGGCGAAAGGCCTGTTTATTTCTGCGCCTCAGGTTCCATAGTCCACGTAAATCAATCAATGACCACGATGCATACATTAGAACAATCCCTAACGCAGATACCGGAATGAATTGTAATGGCTGGGTGAAAAATACTACGACGATACCGATGATCAAGGCGGCGACCACGGAAACCAACTGACTTTTCCCCCCAACCGAATCATTCACCGCGGTCCGGGAATCGGCTCCGCTGATAGCAAACCCCTGAGATAACCCCGACATAATGTTCGCAATACCCAGCGCACGGAACTCTGCATCCGCATTAATTTCGTAGCCATTTTTTGCGGCGAAACTGCGGGCGGTCAGCATCAGACTGACAAAACTGACCAACGCCAGGTTCAGCGCCGGGATCACCAAATCACGCATCGGCCCCGGCTGGAACGCCCCCCAGTGAACGACCGGTAAACCAGGCTGGAAGCCTTCTCCCCCAATCGTGGCGATGCCGTACTGTTGCGCAGAGGTCACCCATACCAGTGCCGTTGTTATCACAATGGCGATTAAAGGTGCTGGCCACTGGCTGCGATACGTTTTGATCACCATTAAAATAATTAACGTAAAAAGGGATATTCCTACGGTTAATAAATGGCTATCTGAAAGTCGACCTGGCAAGGCGATTATTTTTTCAATAACCTGCGCTTCATCAAGCTTAATCCCCAACACCTTGCCTAATTGCCCGACGATAATCGTCACGGCTACGCCATTAAGTAAACCGGTAAGAATGGGATGAGAAAGCAGATCGGCGAGCGCGCCCAGCCGAAATTTACTGGCAAGCAAACACCACCCGCCCATCATCAATGTCATGATGATCGTCAGCTGCCAGTGCAGTTCGGGGTTTCCTGCTGAAAGCGGAAATACGACGGCCGCAATCACCGCGCAGGTTGTGGCATCAGGGCCCACAATAAGCTGGCGTGAAGAGCCAAACAGTGCGTAAGCTATCATCGGTAAAACGCAGGAATAGAGCCCTACAATTGCCCCCACCCCCGCCAGCTCAGCGTAAGCAATCGCAACAGGTAGCGCTACGGCCGCAACGGATAACCCCGCTTTAACATCATGCTTTAGCCAGCTTTTATCGTAGGCTAACAAATTTTGTAAACCGGGCATGTAGTTTAACAACAGTTTTCCGAACACATTATTCTCCGGACAGAGATATTACTCGCGTCATGTTGGCACATTTCTTAGTGAGGTTCTGGTTTTCAAATGCTCCGGACGGAGGCCGACACTGTTGCGAATCTAATAAAACGTTAACTCTTTTATTATTCTGACTGATGTTAAACGTAGTTCAGATACTGCGGCTTAACCGGGGTTGGTCGTGCCGGATGCCGTGATGAAAGCAAGTGATGGAATAAATACAATGGTCATTATCAGTAAGTCTCGTTAATCGCTAATGTTGAATCATTTTGGCATAGATAGCAGGTTGTTACGCACCATGAGATTGAGATAGTTCATCACGCTTCCCGTCACCCAGCAGTAACGCCCCGCCATCTTAGCCGGAGCGGCTTACATACGTCGTTATCACATGCTCAAAAACTGTATGTCACCTTCAAACTCCCCGTCGGCGACGTTTTTCGATGCACAATCGGGCTATCGCCCGCATCCCCCGTCAGCTGCGCCACGCCCGCTGAGGCAAGCACGCTCCAGCGAGAGGTGAGCTTGTGGGTCCAGTCAAGGTTCATCGACCAGGCATAAATCCCGGCCCCGGCGTCATGTCGGGCAAAGCCCGATGCGGCCGACTGGGCGGCGTTGACCCCGTAATACGTCTGCATATACTTGTCGGATCCCCAACTGCCGGTCAGCGCCAGCGTCACCGCATTTGTTGGTGAGGTATAGAGCGGGCTGCTCAAGCCGAAATGCACTGCCTCTCCGTTGTCTCTCTCAGACACCGGTACCTCAGCCTGCAGCTGCAGATTCAGCCAGTCGGTCACCTTGTACCCCACCCCGGGTACCACGATAGCCGAGCCTTTAATCTCACCCATCCCCCGCAGCTCGTCGCTGCCAGAGCTGATCGAATCGCTGCTCACGTCTTTATCTTTACGGCCAACTCGATAGCTCAGCGCTGCGCTGTAATCCAGGTTGCCAACATTGTTTCCATAACCGATCCCTCGCGTGGTGCCGATAAAGAAGCCATTTGCCATGGAATAATCCACTACCTGAGCCGCTGAGACGCGGGTTTTCTCTGAACCCGAGTAGCGCGGCCCCACATCCACGCCGCCTCCCAGGGTTAAGACGTTACCCTGGCGCTGTTCTTCCGCCAGTACAGGCGTAGCCAGTAACGCCAGAACGACGCCCGGCACGAGGGTTTTCAGGCAGCGGCCCGAAAGTAAATGAGGGAACGTATGACGCAGTTCGATATTTCTCATTAAGGAAGTCCTTATGGATGCAAATGATGACGATGCAGGCGGTTAAACGCCGGAACGCCCATTTTGAAGCGTGACCCTAAGGTTCTTATGAGCCGAAAATGAAGAAAGACTGAAGCGCGCGCGGGCGCTGTCATCCGGACAGATTTCCTGCTACCGTTTTTTTCTTAAGAAATTCTTCATTCACGGTTGATACCGTTACCAATGTGAAAATTCTACTTATCGAAGACGACCTGGATCTCGGCAATGGCGTACGTATCGCCCTCTCAGATCAAGGGTTTGACGTCATATGGGTTCGCCGTAAAGAGGATGCGCTGCATCAGCTTGACGTCTGCGTGCCGGAACTAATTTTGCTCGACCTGGGGCTACCCGACGGCGATGGCATGAGCCTGATGACGCGTTTGCGCCAGCAGCTCAAGGGGATCCCCGTCATCATCCTGACGGCGCGAGGGACATTGCAGGATCGCCTGTGCGGCCTGGATGCCGGCGCGGACGACTATCTCGTCAAACCTTTTATTCTCGCCGAGCTGCTGGCGCGAGTGCGAGCCCTTGCGCGGCGCAGCTACGGTTTTGAAAATGAGGCGATAGAAATTCGCGGGCTATCCCTTCATGTCCCAACGCGCCGCGTGACGGTGAGTGCGCGCCATATCGATTTAACGGCCAGTGAATACGCGCTGCTGGAAACGTTGATGCTGCGCGCGGACCGCGTGCTGACCCGGCGGTTTCTGGAGGAAAGGATATTCGGCAACAAAGAGAACCTCAGCAACGCGCTCGACGTGCATATGGGAAATTTGCGGCGGAAAATCGGCGACGGCTATGTGCGAACGGTCCGGGGCGTCGGGTACGTCATTGATACCGTCTCCATTCAAAAGGTGAGCGGTTAATGCAAAACGTCTGGTATCACCTGAGGCGCCCGACGCTGGTGCGCCGAATTATCATCGCCCAGATGCTTCTGCTGACCCTGCTGTGGTGTCTTTTTCTAACCTTTATTCTGTGGGAGGACCTGCGCAGCCCTCCCATCCTCACGGGCAGTAAAACGTACGAAACCGTTTTTACCCTGGCTGAGCGTATGGACGGACGTCCGCAGGATCGTACCGCCGTGCTGGAAGCCTTTAGCCAGGCCCTGCGGGAAGGTTACGGCGGAGGGGAAGATCCCGTGCTGTCGATTAACCTCATCGTTCGCAAGAATAATGCCGTTATTTTTGCCTCCGACGGTGCGCCCGCGGGGATAACAAACACCCGATTCGGAGAACTGGAGCACGTTCAGAGTGGAGATCGTACCTGGACCAGCCGCACCCTTAAATCCCCTCACTCTGACGTTGAGGTCACCCTCTTCACGCCAGCCAGCGGCTGGAACTTCTTTATCTATCTGAACTCTCGCGGGTACTACATCCTGCCGCTGCTGGTCTGCTTCCCATTTCTGCTGTTTCCCGCGTGGCTCTCAATCCGCATTGCGATGCGTCCATGGAATAAGGTGGTCAATGAAATTACGTTACGCACGCCGGACGACCTCTCCCCTTTAAGAGCCGTACCGAAGCACCGGGAGCTTCGCCAGATGGTGGACGCGATCAACGACTTCCTTGCCAGGGTGCGTGAAAGCGCGGAAAGGGAGCGGGTTTTCATCGCGGATGCTGCACACGAGCTGCGTACCCCCCTCGCGGCGATGCGCATCAACGTGGAGGCGCTGCAGTCCTGGGTCATCAGCGAGAGCCAGAAGGAGCTGCTTGCGGGCGTGATTCGCAGCAACAGCCGCGCCGCGCGCCTCGTCAATCAGCTGCTGCTGATGATGCACAGTGAATCGCGCATTGATACGGCGATGGAACCCGTGCCGCTGACAACGCTTATTCAGGAACGAATGGCCGAGCTGGAACCGCTAGCGTCTGCGCGCAAAATTGAGCTGGAATTCTTTGCCGATGATGACGTCTGGATCCACGGCGTCAGGGAACGCCTGGTGTCGCTGATTGATAATCTCATTGAGAACGCCGTGAAGTACAGCCCCGAGGGCGGGCGGATTCAGGTCGACGTGAGCGCCTGCGATCGCGTCGTTCAGCTGCGCGTCTCCGATGCGGGCCCGGGTATTCCGCCTGAACTGCGCGAGCGCGTGTT
Organism: Enterobacter sp. GER_MD16_1505_Eko_090; assembly: GCF_003331015.1. Lineage (NCBI taxonomy): Bacteria > Pseudomonadati > Pseudomonadota > Gammaproteobacteria > Enterobacterales > Enterobacteriaceae > Enterobacter > Enterobacter sp. GER_MD16_1505_Eko_090. The sequence goes on from NZ_PUQF01000003.1 coordinate 39,587, forward strand.
CGACCGCTTTTTCCGCGATCCCAATCAGGTGCAGAGCGGCAGCGGGCTGGGGCTTGCCATCGTCAAAGCGGTGGCGCAGCAGCACAACAGCAGCGTAAACCTGAGTACGTCCTCGGAAGGCGGCCTCCTGGTGACGGTTGACTTCCCGAACCGCACGTTTAGCTAAAGCAGAACAGGGGGTTTGATCGCAAATGCCGCAGATTGCTTCAAAATAATTACCGTATTTGTTATATTGTTGTTTATTGCTTATTCACCTCTGCGGTGCCAAAAAGAACAAGATTCACCGCAACCCAGGACAGAGAAATGTTAGATTACCGCTTCCCGACAGCTTTGCAGATGGTTCTCAGCGTAGCGATGGCGGAGCAATTGGGTGAACGTTCGACGAGCGCGATTCTGGCCTACGGCCTGGAAGCGAACCCGAGCTTCATCCGCAAATTGATGGTTCCGCTGACGCGAGACGGCATTATCGTCTCAACGCTTGGCCGTAACGGCTCCATTCATCTTGGTCGCCCGCCGGAAGAGATCACCCTGCGCGACATCTACCTTTCGGTCATCGAAGATAAAAAACTGTGGGCGTCGCGCCCTGACGTACCGGCCCGCTGCGTGGTCAGCGCTAACGCCTGCTGGTACTTTAAATCGATTTCTGAAGAGGCCGAGCAGGCGTCGTTAGCGGTACTGGAGCGCCATACCGTGGCTAGCGCCCTGGAAGCGGTGAAAAACGCCGACAGCAGCGGATGGGATCCGCTCCCCGACCTCATTGCCCAGTATCAAAAAACGTCATAACGTTTTCCTGATGCGAAAAAAAACCGCCTTCACTGTGAAGGCGGTTTTTTATTATCAGCAACGTCCCTACGCGGGCAGCACGTCCCTTGCCTCTTTTTTGCCGCGCGTGACAAACTTACGCAGCGTCACGTAGAAAACCGGCGTCAGGAACAGACCAAACAGCGTCACCCCCAGCATACCGGAGAATACCGTGATCCCGGTGACGCCGCGTACTTCCGCACCCGCGCCGTGGCCGAGGATCAGCGGAATGGTCCCGGCAATAAAGGCGATGGAGGTCATCACAATCGGGCGTAAACGCAGGCGGCACGCCTCCAGCGCCGCTTCCATAATGCCTTTACCCTGAATTTCCAGCTCGCGGGCAAACTCCACGATAAGAATGGCGTTTTTACAGGCCAGCCCCATCAGCACCACCAGCCCCACCTGCACGAAGACGTTGTTATCGCCCCCGGTCAGCCAGACGCCAAACAGCGCGGAAAGCATGGTCATCGGCACGATGAGGATCACCGCCAGCGGCAGCGTCCAGCTTTCATACAGCGCCGCCAGCACCAGGAACGCCAGCAGTACCGCGACCGGGAAGACGATCAGCGCCGTGTTGCCCTGGGTGGCCTGCTGGAAGCTCAGGTCCGTCCATTCGATGTTCATCCCGTTCGGCAGGATCTGCTTAGACATCGCGTCCAGCTGCGTCATCGCCTGTGCAGATGAGAGCACGCGCGGGTCGGCATCGCCAATCAGGTCCGCCGCCGGGTAGCCGTTGTAACGGATCACCGGATCGGGCCCGTAGGTGGTCGTGATGTTCACCATACTGCCAATCGGCACCATTTCGCCCTGGCTGTTGCGGGTACGCAGATTCGCAATATCTTCCACGCTGTCGCGGAACTGCCCGTCGGCCTGCGCCATCACGCGCCAGGTACGCCCGAACTGGTTGAAATCATTGACGTACGACGAGCCCAGATAGGTTTGCAGCGTCCCGAAAAGATCGGTCAGCGACACGCCCTGCGCTTTCGCCTTGTCGCGGTCAACCTGGACGTCCAGCTGCGGCACGTTAGCCTGGTAGGTTGAGATCGGGAAATGCATCCCCGGCGTCTGCATAATCGCTCCGGACATGGTGTTCACCGCATTTTGCAGCGCGCCATAGCCCAGACCACCGCGATCCTGAATGTACAGGGAATAGCCCGACCCCTGACCCAGCCCTAAAATCGGCGGCGGCAGAATAGAGAAGCCAAAGCCCTGCTGGATTTGCGCGATTTTCGCGTTAATCTCCGCGTTAATTTCCGCCGCGGAATGTTTACGCTGGTCGAACGGCTTCAGGCCAAAGAAGACCGTTCCGGTATTCGGCGTATTGGTGAACTGCAGCGCGTTCAGCCCCGGAAACGCGACCGCATAATCCACGCCTTCGGTATTCATCCCGATTTCGCTCATTTTGCGGATCACCGCATCGGTGCGGGCCAGCGAGGAGCCTTCCGGCATTTTCACGCCGCCAATCAGGTACAGCTTGTCCTGCGTGGGAATAAACCCGCCGGGTACCGCTTTAAACATGACGCCTGCGGCACAAAGCAGCAGCAGGTAAACCACGAATACCGCGCCGCGCCGTCCCAGCGTTTTGCCCACCAGCCCCTGATAGCCGTTTGAACTGCGGAGGAAAAAGCGGTTAAACGGACGGAAAATCCAGCCGAACAGACGGTCGATAAGCCGGGTCGGAAAATCTTTCGGCGCGCCGTGGGGCTTTAACAGCAGTGCCGCCAGCGCCGGAGAGAGCGTCAGCGAGTTAATCGCTGAAATCACCGTCGATATCGCGATCGTCACCGCAAACTGCTTGTAGAACTGACCGGTAACGCCCGAGAGAAACGCCATCGGCACAAATACCGCGCACAGCACCAGCGCAATCGCGATAATCGGCCCGGACACTTCACGCATCGCCTGGTGCGCGGCCGCAAGCGGCGCAAGCCCCTCTTCGATATTTCGCTCGACGTTTTCCACCACCACGATGGCGTCGTCCACCACGATACCGATGGCGAGCACCAAGCCGAACAGGCTGAGGGTATTCAGCGAGAAGCCCAGCAGGTAGAGAATGCTGAAAGTACCCACCACCGACACCGGCACCGCGATCAGCGGAATGATCGACGCGCGCCAGGTTTGCAGGAACAGAATCACCACCAGCACGACCAGCACCACCGCTTCCAGCAGGGTTTGCACCACCGCACGGATGGAGTCGCGCACGAAGACCGTCGGATCGTAAGGTGCCGCCCACTTCATGTCTGCCGGGAAGCGCGTGGACAGTTCGTCCATTTTCGCGCGCACCGCGTTAGACAGATCGATGGCGTTCGCTCCAGGAGACTGGAAGATACCAATCCCGACCGCGTCTTTATTGTTCAGCTGGGAACGCAGCGCATAGCTCCCGGAGCCCATTTCAATCCGCGCCACGTCGCGCAGGCGGACGACCGTACCATCCTGCGTTGTTTTCAGGACAATATTGCCAAACTCTTCTTCGGTATGCAGGCGGCCCTGGGCGTTAATGGAGATCAGGAAGTCGCTCTCTTTCGGCAGCGGCTCGGCGCCAAGCTGACCGGCGGAGACCTGTACGTTTTGCTCCTGCATCGCCGTGACCACGTCCGAGGCGGTCAGCCCGCGCGCCGCCACTTTATTAGGGTCCAGCCAGACGCGCATCGCGTACTCACCGGAGCCGAAAATCTGGATCTGGCCGACGCCGGGCAGGCGCGCCAGCTCATCCTTCACCTTCAGCGTGGCGTAGTTGCGCATATACAGCGAATCGTACTTACCGTTTGGCGAAAACAGATGCACCACCAGCGTCAGCGTGGGCGACTGCTTCTGGGTGGTAATGCCCAGACGCCGCACGTCCTCCGGCAGACGCGCTTCGGCCTGCGCGACGCGGTTCTGCACCTGAACCTGCGCCTGATCCGGGTCAGTCCCCGGACGGAAGGTCACGGTGGTCACCAGCACGCCGTCCGAGCCCGCGACGGATTTCATGTACATCATGTTCTCAACGCCGTTGATCGCCTCTTCCAGCGGCGTCGCCACGGTCTCGGCAATCACTTTCGGGTTGGCGCCCGGGTACTCGGCGCGCACCTGCACGCTTGGCGGCACGACGTCAGGGTATTCGCTCACCGGCAGCAGCGGGATGGCGATTAACCCTGTGATAAAAATCAGAATCGACAGGACGGCAGCAAAGATCGGCCTGTCGATGAAAAAGCGGGAAAAGTCCATGGGTTGGATTCTCAGGTCAAGGGATCAGTTGAGGGCGGCGCTGGCGGTCATGGCAACGGTTTTGGCGTTAACCGGCATACCCGGCATAAACACTTTCTGTAAACCCTCGACGATGACTTTGTCGCCAGGGTTCAGCCCCTGCCGCACAATGCGTAAACCGTCTGCCAGACGACCCGGCGTAATGTCGCGACGCTGCGCTTTCCCCTCTTTATCGACGATATAGACGTATTTACGATCCTGATCGGTCAGCACCGCCTTGTCGTCGATAAGCGTGGCTTTGAACTCCGCGCTGCCCGGCAGGCGTACGCGGGCAAACAGTCCCGGCGTAAACTGACGCTGTGAGTTATCCAGCAGCGCGCGCATGCGGATGGTCCCGGTGCTCGGCGTGAGCTGGTTATCCAGGAAATCCACTTTGCCCTGATGGGGATAGCCCTCCTCGCCCGTCAGGCCAATCTCAACCGGCAGCGCCGTGTGATTGCTGGACGCCCCCTGCCCGCTGCGGGCCAGGTTTTGATAGTGAAGGTAGGTTGACTCGTCCACGTCAAAGTAGACGTACACCGTCTTCTGCGAGACCAGCGTGGTGAGGACGCTGGCGGTATCGCCCGCAGTCACCAGGTTCCCGCTGGTGATCAGCGCCCGGCTGGCGCGACCATCGATAGGCGCGGTCACTTTGGTGAAGTCCAGATTGAGCTGGGCTGCGTCAACCGCCGCCTGCGCGGCGCGAATATCGGCCTGCGCCTGAACGGCAGCCGAGCGACGCTGCTCCCACTCTTCCCGTGAGACCAGATGGGTATTGATCAGCTTATCGGTACGGTTAGCCTCACTTTGCGCCAGGCTGGCCTGCGTTTTGGCCCGCGCCAGGTTCGCCTGCGCCTGTTCCAGCGCGGCGCGATAGGTACGGTCATCAATGGTGAACAGCACCTCGCCCTTCTTCACTTCCTGGCCGTCGGTGTAATTCACCTTATCAATGTAGCCGGACACGCGCGGGCGCAGCTGAACGCTCTCCACCGCTTCAATCCGGCCGTTAAAGCTATCCCACTGGCTAATCGATTTCACCACCACGTCAGCGGCACTCACGGCAGGCGCAGGTGGCGCGGCATTTTGCGCGACGCTGTTATCGCATCCGACGAGCAGCACGGAGAGCAACATGGCCCCCAGCGCGCTCAGAGGAGAATTACCCCAGGTTTTTTGCAGGCTCATTATTTTTATTCCGATAATTGTCGCCACCGGGCAAGACGCAGCAGGAGGCACCGCGCCACTTCCTTTGTCCGGGGGCTGTCTTAAGGCCATTTGTGTCGTTCATCGCCACAAAACTGTAACAGTTGCGAATACACTATTCGCGGCGATTGTAGGAAGGCGCTTAACTAAGTGCAAGAATAATTGTTGCACTTTATGTGCTATTTGAGTGGATGTGAAAAGACCCGTTTCGGTCAGGGATTTAAATGCAACAATAAAACTTGCAATTACTGCAAAAACGCGCCACCTTTAAATGCAACAGACAAAGATACTTTTTCATCCGCTGCGTGGGGGTAACCAGATGAACACTGGCGCATTTATGCATGATTTACTCGACTGGATCGACAACAACCTGGACAGCCGCCTGGACATTGAGACCGTCGCCAGGCGTTCCGGCTACTCAAAATGGCACCTCCAGCGCCTGTTCAAAGAGCATACGGGCTATCCCCTCGCCGGGTATATTCGCGCGCAAAAGCTGCAAAAATCGGTTGAGCGGTTATCCCACAGCGACGAACCGATTCTGAACGTGGCGATCGCGCTGGGCTTTGACTCCCAGCAGTCCTTCAACCGCAGCTTTAAGCGCCAGTATGGTCAGGCGCCTGGGGCATGGCGACGCAGTATGGTTGGCCCGGAAACACAGCAGCTTCGCCAGTAATGCATATTTTGCTGCAACGTCGATTTGTTGCTGTTATACTGTATATAAATACAGTATAACGAGGTGCACGATGGCTGTTGAAACAAAATTTGTTGTCGTAAGAAAAGGTGAAGAGAAAATGACATTTGCCAGTAAGAAAGAGGCTGACGCTCACGACAAGCTGCTCGATATGGCCGACGCGTTCACCGACTGGCTGTTGCAAAGTGGAATGCAGATGGATGAAACGCAGGCTGAAAATCTTGGCCTGTATCTCGCCGAGCAGAAAGAGACCGTGCAGCATATTCTGCGTACCAGCAAGCTTCCCGATCTCACTGCTCCAGCTGTAGCGGATACAACTGACTCCGATGCGGCTGACACGAAAAAAATCAGGGCTGTGAAAGCGGCCTGATTGTCAGAAAACGTTATTAACGATCCTGTAGCCGTAAGCAGACATCTGCTTGCGGCTTTTTTTATCCTGAACATGAAAAGCGTAAAGGAGATGGCGTGCGGCAAGGAATTAAGGAAAAGATCATCAGGATCTATGATGCAAAAATTGCCTCTAAGGGAAGCGATGCTGGGCTTTCGTTTTATGCTTTTTTTGCTAATAAAAACGACGATCCGGAACTGCTTATGGAAGTGGCGCACTGGTGGATTGTGGAGATGAAGCTGGACCATTTTGAAAAGGCTGAAAAGATCAGGAACCTCGTCTCAGCCTTGTAAAACCTGCGTCTAAACATAGATTGAAACGCAAAGAGCAGGTTCGCAATACCTCGCCGTCTATTTCCAGGCTAGAGGCTGTGATCTGGTCAAACCCAAAGTAGCTGCTGTTGCAACATCGTGCCATGAATGGACGCTAGCATCTTTTTTATCTCACCTTTTGCAGGATTGCTCTGAACAGCTCGATGGACCTCCATATGTCATCATGCGTATCACCATCCCAATCAGGAACTGTGGCCAACTCAGCCATCAACTCCTTTATCAAGATATGCGCATCGGCAACTTCATCCTTCCGACATTTAGATGCGATACGAGATATCGCCTTCGGAGAGAGGCTGCTGTACGGTGAAAAGGTGGTACGCTCGGCTGCAATTAGTTTTTGTAATTTACGCATATGATCAATATATCCGGAGCACTGGTTGTGGGTCGCAAAAATAGAATACTATATATTAGTTCTTCCAGACTCTTGCAGCTAAAAATAGTTGGAACTCTGACTTCCGATCCTCGCTCAAAACAGACGTACTTATTTTGCAATGTCAGTTCTTGCCAAAAGCAGATGTGGTTATCGGCACGCTATATAATCATTAAAGTGTAAGCAGCCCTTTATTTATTGCCCTTTAATCAGTGCAACTTGTTGTAACAGTTTAACAGTTAACCCTCGTCTCATACTTAACCCATATTTATCCGGGTGGTGATAACTACTCGTGTTTAGACAAAATAGCACACCGAGTGACAGGACCATTTTCATAACCTTGAATGGTGTAGTTCGGGAAATCGGTCACTGTCACCATGCTGTCAGATTGATAACTCTCTGGGGCACTGCGAAGCTGGGTCTCATTTTTTTGAGCCATCTCCGCAGAGTATGGACTGGTTACGCTAACACTGTTCGGATCGATTTTATGTGTTTGGCCTGTTTCATCAGTTATGACGTTGAGGCGATAGCGTTGTGTGATCACAGCTGTGGCTGTGCCATAGGGTACAAATGTTGTGATGACCTGGTACGTTCGATTGTTACCTTGATTTGAAATCACAGTCATACTGTTTTTGGCGCCCTCCGTATTGCGCCGATAGCAGACATTCTTTATACGAACAAATTTTTTATTTTTATATTAATTTCAATTGAGGAAAAAACCATTGACACGAATAATAATCAATGGTTTTTTACCACAGGCTCATCTCGAGCCGTCCAGCATTGCTAAATGGCTAATGATGCCCGCCTAAAGATTACTCTAACAAGAGTACTGTTCACTTCTGCAATCTCTCTATTTTATTGTAAAGCATCTCAATTAGCTCTTTAGCATTTTGACTATAATGCAAAGCTCTATGACAATTAGGGCAAAGAGCAACACAGTTGCTTATGGTATCAGTACCGGATAACGAAAGAGGTACTACGTGATGTACTTCCAGATATGGGATTCCATCATTTATATAAAAAGGTGCATTTCCACCACAGCTTTCACAAATTCCATTACTTTTCTGTAATATCCACGTCTTCACTCTAGGATCTCGAGCATAGACCTTTTGAAGTCGCTCTACTACTAGTGGTGATTGATATCCTTTAGGTTCGCTTAAATTTTGTTTGATTAACTTGCTAACCCTTGCATTTAGAACAGCCTCATCTTCTGTAGGTTGAAAAAGTTCTGATAATTCCCCAAGTACTATCTGCTCCCAAAATTCGCCGCCATTGATACCAGGAACATTTATCATAATTCGCTTTGCCCTGTTCCCGGAAGGAACATCTTTTTTACCTGTACTACTAAAATGAGCCTGATAACTACACATTTCCAAGCGAATGTTTCGAGGATTATTACCTTTAAGAGAGAAAAATTCTCCAGGATGGATTTTCCTTTCAGTTATGGATGGCATATGTTTTCTAACTGTGGATGAAGCCAGATATACAATAACGTTATCTACACCGGAATCAATCAGTCTCTCAACGATACAATCAAGTGCTGTATTATAATCCTTGTTCCTGTGTGTTGGCCCCCAAGATTCAAGGATTAGTCCATAAATTCCATCCTCTTCACAAACAGAGCACTCTGCATCAAGTTTATTTCCATTCCCATCAAAAATATGCATTACATTGGCCTTTTCAGAGGGTTTTCTACAAAAATACTCTTCATCGATATAAATACATAACACTTAGTAGAAGCAATGTCGTCTTTATGCTTATTAGTAACTTCCAGTATGAAATTATTTGTGGATTTAAGTGTTCCGCCCCATTATATCCTATCGCAGACGTAACATTCTTCACTAAATCCTCCACTTCAAACCCAGAGCCTGCCAGCCACAAAACCTGGTAGCTATACAAACACGCCAGCCTGTTATGTTAATACGCGTTCCCCCCATCAACGAGGAATCGCGCATGACCCCACATCCGCTACGCCAGATCATCGAATCCTGTGACCACGCCATCACCACCAAAAACTATGATGTCCTGATGGAGTATTACGCAGAAGACGCAGCTCTGGTGGTCAAGCCCGGCATGACGGTTAAAGGCAAAGAAAACATCCGCAGCGCGTTTGTTGCCATCTCGGATTATTTCCAGGACCAATTGATTGTGGAACAAGGAGAGATGCAGGTGATCGAAGGTGGCGGCAATGCCCTCGTTATCATGGAAACCGTTCTACGTTTTCCTGATGGTCATGGTGGGACAACGGAAATGTCGCGCCGCGCGACCTATGTTTTTCGGCAGAAAAGCGACGGTCGCTGGCTTTGTACCATCGACAACTCCTACGGTACATCGCTTCTGGATACCGGGAACCGATCGCGTTAATCACGGCTTCAAAGGAGCGCTGCCGCCCCTCCACGCCAGCCCCTTAATGCGCAGTAATGCGCGGCTCCTTCACAAACTCAGCCAGCAGCCACACCATATCGTGCAGCAGGCCCGTCAGCTCTTTCGCTACGTGAGCGGGTAGCGTTCCCCCCATAACGGCCTGCGTCAGCGCCAGAACGTAGTCCACCTGCGTTAAGGTGTCCTGCCAGCAGTCGGGCACGCAGGAGTTGGTTTTCTCACCCATGATCAACTGTTCAATCAGGTATGGCGGAAGATCGGCATCACAGAGTTCACGCAACCTGCGCAGAGCCTGAAGGAGACGCTCGCACAGCGCAGTACGGCTCGCGACATCATCGGTTTCGACCAGCACGCTCACCAGCGCGGCGCAGTTGTCGGCGACGTCAAAGAGATCGGCATCGGCCGGAAGCGGTCGGGAGATACATTGCAGAATGATGTTTTCGTCAGACGGGAGATAATTCAAGGTTGGGATAGTCGCCATACAAGGCTTCCTTCTATATGGAGTTTATTTAACCACCCTTTGAGTTCCTACGCTCGGGGGGTAGCGCTGACAGAGGTAGGAATACCGCCCATATAGAAAACGGCCAGCCTTACGGCTGCTCCGTCAGCGCCACCGTTATTGTAACGAGATCGGCACTGCTGCGACATACGTAATGTCACTATATGGTTGACGGGTTCCTACGCCCGATTGCGGATGTGCCGCAACGCAGGCACTTTACGACCGCGACCCGTTGAGGAAAAGACATAAAGCTGAATTTCATAAGGTTACTTTGCGGTTTGCGAGGCGCCTTCCAGAAACGTTCACCGGGGCCACACAGAGCACGCCCCACCAAATTTTGCCCCAACCTCTCTGGCACATCTGGTGTATTGTTTTTAAACAATAACATCCTCTAAAGGACACCTGCGCAATGATCAGCATCCTCGGCAAAACCACCTCCATCAACGTTCGTAAAGTGCTCTGGACCTGCGAAGAAGCGGGCATAGCCTATCAGCAGGAAGATTACGGCAGCGGTTTTGCCTCGACGGAAACGGATGCCTTTCGCGCCCTGAACCCCAACGCCATGGTGCCGGTGCTGATAGATGGCGATTTCGTGCTGTGGGAGTCCAATTCCATCTGCCGTTATCTGGCGCGCAAGGCCGAACGTCACGATCTGCTGCCCGCAGAACCGCAGGCCTGCGCCAACGTTGAGCGCTGGATGGACTGGCAGGCCACTGAATTTAACAACGCCTGGCGCTATGTCTTCCCGGCGCTGGGGCGTAAAAACCCGGACTTTAACGACCCTGAGCGCATTGCGGCGGGAATCAAAGAGTGGAACCACTGCATCACCATTCTGGAAAACCAGCTGCAGCGCACCGGGGCCTTTGCGGCGGGCGAGACGTTTACCCTCGCGGACGTGGTGCTTGGGCTGTCGGTGAATCGCTGGAAAATGACGCCGTTTGATAAGCCAGACGTGCCCGCCATTGAGGCCTGGTTCGAGCGCCTTAACCTGCGTCCGGCATTTTTGCGTCACGGCAATAACGGCATGATATAAAACTTAATGCCTGAATGAATACCGCAACGAGGCTGTTTTATTTAATTACGAAACCCTGATTGTCGTCAGAGGGAATAATAATTAAGCCATATCCTGGACAGCCCGTTGCACCGCTTTGCTAGCCTGAATAGTCAGGCAAAGCTCAACCCGGAGGTATTCTTGCTGATTAAACTCAAGAAAGAACGAACGCATCAGGAGGATCGCCAGCTTGCTCTCTGGCTGGCGACCTCAGCAGGTTTGCTGAACGCCATCGCCCTCGGGGCATTTGGCTTTTTCCCCTCACACATGACCGGCAACACCTCACAGTTATCCAGCGAAGTTTCTTCTACCGATCTGAGCGATATGATTTTCTTCGGCTCGATAATTCTCTCTTTTGTGGCTGGCGCCATTATTGCGCGCACGATCGTGATATGGGGAATTATCCATAACGTCAGGCTGGTTTTTTGCCAGATCCTTTTTGTCGAGGGGATATTACTGACCGGCGTTTCCTTCTACGAAATGTATTTCCATGCGCTCACCAGCAATCGCGAAATTATTCTATTTCTCTGCTTTCTGATGGGCATTCATAATTCCACCTCCACGCAGCTTTCCGGCGGACGGGTAAGATCGACGCACATTACCGGCACGCTAACGGACGCGGGGATTTCCCTGGCCTCCGTCATGGTGGCGATGCTGCGCAGGGATTACTCCAAAGATACGGCGGCGCAAAAAAGCCAGCTAAAAACCCACTTAACCACCCTGTTTTCGTTCATTACGGGCGGCATCGCGGGGCTGCTGCTGTTCCGATGGATTGGCTTTAACGCCATGCTGGCGCTAGGCGTGATGCTCGCGTTTGTCGCCACCGTCTCAATAATCACCGTCTCGTCGCGGGTTCGACGGGTTCGCGCCCCTCTATGAAGGTAATGACCTGTACTCGGCATAAAAGCCCTTTAGATGTGACACTGTCACATTGAAAGATTCGCTTTAGGACTATTCTGCCCGCCCCACAATCAGGCCTTATGCCATAAGGCCTGACCTCAGGTTGCCACTAGTTTCATAGGGTTACTGATTTTCCCCCTTCGCTGGAACCCTTCCCAAACGCTTGCTATAGGTCAATTACCCCTGCCGAAACATGGCATAACAACAGGCAACCGGTGGTTGCTATAACGCATGCGCACAGGGAGACACACCGCAATGCACCCATTATTCAAACGTTCGCTGCTGTTTGTCGGCGCCATTATCGTGGTTCTCGCCCTCCTCGTCTGGGGGATCGGGCTGGAGACCATCAGAGCGCGTCAGGTTGACCTGATCTATCTCGGGCAACAGCATATGATTCTGGTTTTCTCATCAATGTTCTTTGCCCTGCTGGTGGGTATTCCGGCCGGTATTCTGCTGAGCCGCCCGGCCGCGCGGGGTATCGCCGAATATGTGATGCAAATCTTCAACGTCGGCAACACGCTGCCGCCGCTGGCCGTGCTGGCGCTGGCGATGGTGGTGATTGGTATTGGCGATACGCCGGCCATCATCGCCCTGTTCCTCGCCTCGCTGCTGCCGATCGTGCGCAACACCTATGCCGGGCTGTGCTCGGTCCCGCCGTCGCTGCTGGAAGCGGCAAACGGCATCGGGATGACCAAATGGCAGCGTCTGCGCCAGGTTGAGCTGCCTGCCGCCTGGCCGGTCATGCTCTCGGGGATCCGCATCGCCACCGCCATTAACGTCGGTACCGCACCGCTGGCGTTCCTGATCGGTGCCAGCAGCTACGGCGAGCTGATTTTCCCCGGCATTTACCTGAACGATTTTCCGACCCTGATCCTCGGCGCGGCGGCCACCGCCCTGTTCGCCCTGATCCTCGATACCCTGCTGGCGGCGCTGGGTCGCGTGATGAGTCCCCATCTCGCTCGATAACAATAACAAGGAGCTTTTATGAGACTGATATCCAGCCTGGCGGCGCTGTGTGCCGCGGCGCTGTTCACCGGCCAGACCATTGCGGCCCCGCTGATTCTGGCGACCAAGAGCTTTACCGAGCAGCACATTCTCTCGGCGATGACCGTGCAGTACCTTCAAAAGAAAGGCTTTCAGGTGCAGCCGCAAACCAATATCGCCACGGTGATCTCCCGCAACGCGATGATCAACAAGCAGATTGATATGACCTGGGAGTACACCGGCACGTCATTAATCATCTTTAACCATATCAACAAGCGCATGTCGCCCCAGGAGTCTTACGAGACGGTGAAACGTCTGGACGCGAAGCACGGTCTGGTCTGGCTCAAGCCCGCCGACATGAACAACACCTATGCGTTCGCCATGCAGCGCAAGCGCGCCGAGGCGGAACATATCAACACCATGTCGGAGATGGTGGCGAAGATTGAGCAGATCCGTAAAACCAACCCGGACAAAAACTGGCTGCTGGGCTTAGACCTGGAATTTGCCGGGCGCAGCGACGGCATGAAGCCGCTTCAGGCCGCCTATAAGATGGACCTGGACCGCCCGCAGATCCGCCAGATGGACCCCGGTCTGGTTTATAACGCGGTGCGCGACGGCTTCGTCGACGCCGGGCTGATTTATACCACCGACGGGCGCGTGAAGGGCTTCGATCTCAAGGTGCTGGAAGACGATAAAGGCTTCTTCCCGAGCTATGCCGTCACCCCGGTGGTCCGTAAGGACACGCTGGAGGCCAATCCGGGCCTGGAAGAGGCGCTCAACACCCTCTCGGCCCAGCTCAACAACGACGTTATCACCGAACTGAACAAGAAGGTGGATATCGACCATCAGTCACCGCAGCAGGTCGCCCGTGATTTCCTGCGTAGCAAACAGCTGCTGTAGGAGGCGCTATGGAGACGATTCACTACATTCTGGACAACTGGGACTACCTCTTAACCCTGACGCTGCAGCATCTCTGGCTGGTGGCGCTGGCCGTGGGCTTAGCCATTCTCATCGGCGTCCCGCTCGGCATTCTGATTGTCCGCCACAGGTGGCTGGCGACGCCGGTGCTGGGGATAGCCACCATCGTGCTGACCATTCCGTCCATTGCGCTGTTTGGCCTGATGATCCCGCTGTTTTCGCTGATCGGTCAGGGGATTGGCGCCCTGCCCGCGATCACAGCGGTGTTTCTCTACTCGCTGCTGCCGATTGTGCGTAACACCCATACGGCGCTCGACAGCCTGCCGCCGGGCCTGCGTGAAGCCGGACGCGGCATCGGCATGACCTTCTGGCAGCGCCTGCGCTGGGTCGAAATTCCGATGGCGCTGCCGGTGATTTTCGGCGGGATCCGCACCGCCGTGGTGATGAATATCGGCGTGATGGCGATTGCCGCAGTGATCGGCGCGGGCGGTCTGGGCCTGCTGCTGCTCAACGGCATCGGCGGAAGCGATATCCGCATGCTGATTGCGGGCGCGCTGATGATTTGTCTTTTAGCGATTGTGCTCGACTGGCTGCTGCACCGTCTGCAGGTGGTTCTGACTCCGAAGGGGATTCGATAATGATAAAACTGGAAAACCTCACCAAACACTTTTCACAGAAGCACGGCCAGACCTTCAAGGCCGTCGACAACGTCAACCTGAACGTGCCCGAAGGGGAAATGTGCGTCCTGCTCGGCCCGTCCGGCTGCGGGAAGACCACCACCCTGAAGATGATTAACCGCCTCATTACGCCGAGCAGCGGGACGATCCTGATCAACGGCGAAGACACCAGCGGGATGGACACCGTCACCCTGCGCCGCAATATTGGCTACGTGATCCAGCAGATTGGCCTGTTCCCGAACATGACCATCGAAGAGAACATTACCGTCGTACCGCGCATGCTGGGCTGGGATAAAGCGCGCTGCAAAACCCGCGCCGAAGAGCTGATGGATATGGTGGCGCTGGATCCGCATAAGTTCCTGAATCGCTATCCGCGCGAGATGTCCGGCGGCCAACAGCAGCGCATCGGCGTGATCCGCGCCCTGGCGGCGGATCCTCCGGTGCTGCTGATGGATGAGCCCTTCGGCGCGGTGGACCCGATTAACCGCGAGGTGATCCAGAACCAGTTCCTCGAGATGCAGCGCAAGCTGAAAAAAACCGTCATGCTGGTCAGCCACGATATCGATGAAGCCCTGAAGCTTGGCGACCGTATTGCGGTGTTCCGGCAGGGGAAAATCGTCCAGTGCGCAAGCCCGGACGAACTGTTGGCGAAACCGGCGAACGAGTTTGTCGGCTCGTTTGTCGGTCAGGACCGCACGCTGAAGCGCCTGCTGCTGGTCTCGGCGGGCGACGTCACTGACCAGCAGCCGACCATTACGGTGCGGGGTTCGACGCCGCTGCCTGAAGCCTTTGCCACCATGGATGATAACGATATTCGCGCGATTACCGTGGTTGACGAGCACGGCAAGCCGCTGGGCTTTGTGAAGCGTCGCGAAGCGCGTAACGCCAGCGGGACCTGCGCCGACATCCTGCATCCGTTCCGCATGACCGGCAAAGCCGAAGACAACCTGCGCGTGGTGCTGTCACGCCTGTATGAGAGTAACACCAGCTGGATGCCGATCGTGGATGAGGACGGGCGCTACAACGGCGAGATTTCTCAGGACTATATAGCCGAGTATCTCAGTTCAGGTCGTACGCGTCGGGCGCTGAATATACATAGCGAGAACTAATCTTTCCGGCCGGGCATCGCCCGGCTTTTCCGCACGCATACCTTTTGCTAACCCCGCGATTTCCCGCCACAATATTGTATCTTTCCCGTTTACTCGCGACCCATGCAACGTCTTCATACGTACCCCGACATCCGCGCGATGTTTCGTCGACTGCTGATTGCTACCGTCACCGGCGTGCTGGCCGCGCTGGCCGTTGCGGTGTTCCGCCACAGCATGTATCTGCTGGAGTGGCTGCTTCTCAGCAACGACAGCGGCAGCCTGGTGAATGCCGCCGCGTCGCTCTCACCCTGGCGGCGCGCGCTGACGCCCGCGCTGGGCGGGCTGGCTGCGGGACTGTTACTATGGGGATGGCAACGGCTGACCGCCCAGCGGCCTCATGCCCCCACCGATTATATGGAAGCGCTGGAGACCGGCGACGGTCAGTTTGACTACGGCGCCAGCCTGGTGAAATCCCTTGCCTCTCTGCTGGTCGTGGCCAGTGGAAGCGCCATCGGGCGTGAAGGGGCGATGATCCTGCTTGCCGCCCTCGCCGCCTCCTTTTTTGCCCGGCGCTTTACGCCCAAATCTGAATGGAAGTTATGGATCGCCTGCGGCGCCGCGGCCGGGATGGCCAGCGCCTACCATGCTCCGTTAGCCGGAAGCCTGTTCATTGCGGAGATTCTGTTTGGCACCCTGATGCTGGCCTCGCTCGGGCCCGTGGTTATCGCGGCGGTAGTGGCGCTTCTCACCACGCAGCTCCTGGCGCCGGGAACCGGCACGCTCTACGCGGTCCATTTGAGCGGCACACTCACCGCAACTGATTATGCCCTGCTGGTCGCCATGGGGCTGCTGGCGGGTCTTTGCGGGCCGCTGCTGATGTGGCTGATGGCGTTCAGCCACGGGCTGTTCCTGCGCCTTAAGCTTTCGCCGCCGTGGCAGCTGGCGCTCGGCGGTGCGATCGTCGGGCTGCTGTCTCTTCTGACGCCGAAGGTGTGGGGGAACGGCTATAGCGTGGTTCAGGCTTTTCTGCTCGCCCCACCGCTGCTGTCGATCGTTGCAGGCGTCTTTATCTGTAAACTGCTGGCGGTGCTGGCGAGCAGCGGATCGGGCGCGCCGGGCGGGGTATTCACGCCCACGCTGTTTGTCGGTATGGCGACGGGCATGCTGTTTGCACAGCTTTTCGCGCTGTGGCTGCCTGGCGCTGAGACGGCGATTCTGCTTGGGCTGGCGGGGATGGCGACGCTACTCGCCGCGACCACGCATGCGCCCATTATGTCGGCGCTGATGGTCTGTGAAATGACCGGGCAATATTTTTTACTGCCCGGTTTGCTGGTCGCCTGCGTGCTGGCGTCCGTGCTGTCGCGGACGTTACGCCACGACTCGATCTACGGTCAACACGCCACTGAGGGCAGAGAGATCGATGTACTGCGCTAGCTCGCGCTGCTCGGCGCGAGGCAGATAAGGCAGTTCACCCACCAGTGGTCCGGGTAGTTTAGCGCTCAGCACGTCGATGATCTCCGCATAGTGCGCCAGACCAGGGTTGATGCGGTTGGCCACCCAGCCAACCAGCGGCAGGCCGTCATTGGCAATCGCCTGCGCCGTCAGCAGCGCATGGTTAATGCACCCTTCCTGGATCCCCACCACCATCACCACCGGAAGCTGTTCCTGCACCACCCATTCCGACAGCGGGCGCAGATCGTTCATCAGGCTGCGCCAGCCGCCCGTGCCTTCCACCACCACGTGATCGACCTTCTCGCACAGGCTCGCCAGACCGTTGGACAGCAGAGGGTAATTAATCAGGCCGCTGTGCGCCACGCTGCTCTCCTCTTCGCTTAACGCAATAGGATTGATCGCGTGATAAGGCAGTTCCAGTGACGAGACGCTTTGCAGTACCAGGGCGTCTTTATTACGCAATCCCTCTGGCGTCTCTTTACTCCCTTTTGCGACCGGTTTGTACCCTGCCACGCGTTTACCGCTTGCTGCCAGCGCCTGCAGCAATGCGCGGGATACAACGGTCTTGCCGACAGAGGTATCTGTACCAGTAACAAAGAAACGCTTAAGCATGACTCACTCCACCTCTTGGGTATGCTTCGAAAATATAAACCAGGTAAATAATTCAGTGGAGGAAGTCTACGGGATGCGTGCGCTACCCGGCTTGAGATAGCGCAATTTTTCTTACATCTGCAAAAAAGAGTTAACCCTGTAACAGGCGGATCAACAGCGAGCCGTTATACATGGCATCTTTGACCAGCGCGGCGCCGGCCATCGTGCCCTGATTGGAAAACTGGGTACTTTCTACCGCAATGTTCCGGCTGTAGGCGGGAAGCGACTGCTGCTGAATACAGGCCGTAATCGCCGGGAAGAGGATCTCCGCCGCCTGGCTCAGCGGTGAGCCAATAAGGATTTTTTGCGGGTTGAAGAGGTTCACCATAATCGCCAGAATGCGGCCAACGTTATTCCCCACCCCGGTAATGATGTCCTTCGCCAGCAGATCGCCCTGACGCGCCGCGGCGCAGAGAGAATCCACCGTGAGGGGTTGTCCGTGCAGCGAGGAGCTCATGGACTGACTGAGCCTGACCTGCGCCAGCTCCAGCACGCTTTCCACGCTGGCAATGGTCTCCAGACAGCCGTGGTTCCCGCAGTAGCAGCGCTTGCCGTATGGGTCGACCTGGGTATGGCCAATTTCCACCAGACTGCTGCTTCCGGCGTGGAGAAGACGTCCGTCGGTAATGACGCCTGCCCCGACGTTATGATCGATAACCACCTGAATCACATCCCTCGCCCCGCGTGACGCGCCGAACAGCGCCTCCGCCATGGTCCAGGCGCTGATGTCATGCTGAATATAGACCGGCACGCCGGTATGGTTTTTCAGCACTTCCCCCAGCGGCATCTCTTTAACATCGTCGTAAAACGGCATGCGGTGAACAATGCCATTTTCGGTATCAATAATACCCGGCATGGTGATGGCAATGGCCGTTAAGCGTTCAAGCTTCTGCTGGTGACGAATAAAGAAGCGATCGATATGAGAAACAATCGCGTCGAGGAGCGGTTCCTCAGCGTTGAGTGGCAGATCAAGACGGTCTTCCACCACCAGCTTGCTGCTGAGATCGCGCAGCGCAAGGAAGATCTCCCCCCGGCTGATGCGCAGCGACAGGTAGTGCCAGGCCTCCGTCTCCACCACCAGCCCGACTGCCGGACGGCCACGGCTGCCCGGCTCCTGAATTTCCGTCTCCTGAACCAGGTGCGCTTCCAGCATCTCGCGGACAATCTTGGTAATACTGGCGGGTGCCAGCTGTGCCAGGCGCGAAAGATCGATACGCGAAACCGGACCAAGCTGATCAATCAGGCGATACACCGCGCCAGCGTTGGTCTGCTTAATCTGATCAATATGCCCTGGCTGACTATCAGCGACCACCTCGTACTCCCTTATTTTCGAGCTTCGAAATAAACTGTTGGCTATGGTGAAGCACTTGCAGGGCTGCCGTCAAATATTTACTTAGCCATGTGATTTACTGCACATTTTTGCCCACTTTTCCCTGAAAATGCCGCCCGGCGGAGGCGTTCATCAACTGCTGTTTGAAGCGCTGTGCGGCATGGCTCTGTTCGCGATGTTTTGCCCAGACCAGCCACATCTCTGAAACGGCATCCTCTTCGGCGATGGTCACCCAGCGCATTTCGCGCAGTTGTACCCGTTTAAAGGAGGCCGGAAGAATAGACACCCCCAGCCCGGCGGCGACCAGGCCGATAATGGTCATCGCTTCCCCGACTTCCTGGGTGATGACCGGGGCAAGATCGTAGCGGCGCATCAGCCCCAGGATATCGTCATACAGACCCGTTCCGACCTGCGGGTCAAAAAAGACAAACGGCTCGTTTGCCAGCTCTGCCAGCGAAACCGCCGGACGCGACGCCAGCGGGTGATCGTGCGGGATCATGGCCATCAGCGGCTCGCGCAGGATCACCTCCCACGCCAGCGAGTCCGGCAGCTGGGTATTACGCATCAGCCCCAGATCCAGCGAACCTTCATTGAGCGGCGCGATCTGCTCGCGGGTGTTGATCTCGCGCGTTTGAATATGCACATCCGGGAAATGGCGACGGAATGACGACAGGGTTTCCGAGACGGCGCTGATAAACGGTGCGGACGAGGTAAACCCGATGCGCAACTCTCCGGCCTCCCCGAGATAGAGCCGTTCTGCCCGGGCGGCGGCGTCCTCGACCATGCTCAGAATTTGTCGGCTGTCGATGAGAAACTGCTTACCCGCCGCCGTCAGGCTCACGCTGCGGTTGGTGCGGGCCAGAAGGCGCGCCCCGACCTGCTGCTCCAGGATCTGAATCTGCTGGCTTAACGGTGGTTGAGAGATATTCAGCCGTGCCGCCGCGCGGCCAAAATGCAGCTCTTCGGCGACGGCGACAAAGTAGCGAAGATGACGCAGCTCGATATTCATATTTCTAAAGTATCATTTGAGATTATTAATATATTAGACAGAATATTTACATTTTCCTACCCTTATCAGGTGGTCATACCCGTCACCAGAAATCACGGGGATGTTTAAGCAAGGAAACTGTGTGAGTCGTACAACTGCCATTGATATCGATCCGGCGAGCGATATCGATGATTTACCTGCAACATCGCAGCCGGTTCAGTTCATTAAACGTGGTACCCCCCGATTTATGCGCGTCACGCTGGCACTCTTCTCCGCCGGTCTGGCGACCTTCGCCCTGCTCTATTGCGTTCAGCCGATCCTGCCCGTGCTCTCCCATGAGTTTGGCGTTTCACCCGCCAGCAGCAGCGTATCCCTCTCTATTTCAACCGGGATGCTGGCGATTGGCCTGCTCTTTACCGGGCCGCTGTCCGACGCCATCGGCCGTAAACAGGTGATGGTAACCGCGCTGATGCTGGCCTCGGTTTGTACGCTACTCTCGACCATGATGACCAGCTGGCACGGCATTCTGGTGATGCGCGCGCTGATTGGGCTCTCGCTCAGCGGCGTGGCGGCGGTCGGGATGACCTACCTCAGCGAGGAGATCCACCCGAGCTTTGTTGCCTTCTCTATGGGGCTATACATCAGCGGGAACTCGATTGGCGGGATGAGCGGACGTCTGCTGAGCGGGGTATTCACGGACTTCTTTAGCTGGCGTATTGCGCTGGCGGTCATCGGCTGTTTCGCGCTGGCATCTGCCCTGATGTTCTGGAAAATTCTGCCGGAATCGCGTCATTTCCGCCCGACATCGCTGCGCCCGAAAACGCTGTTTATCAACTTCCGCCTGCACTGGCGCGACAAGGGGCTGCCGCGCCTGTTCCTGACCGGCTTCCTGCTGATGGGCTCGTTCGTCACGCTGTTTAACTATATTGGCTATCGCCTGATGCTCTCGCCGTGGCATCTGAGCCAGGCTCTTGTCGGTTTACTCTCGGTTGCGTATTTGACCGGAACGTGGAGTTCACCGAAGGCCGGGGCAATGACCGCCCGCTATGGCCGCGGCCCGGTCATGCTGTTCTTCACATCGGTGATGCTGGTCGGCCTGCTGCTGACGCTCTTCTCCTCCCTGTGGCTGATTTTTGCCGGCATGCTGCTCTTCTCCGCGGGTTTCTTCGCTGCCCACTCGGTCGCCAGCAGCTGGATAGGCCCACGCGCGCGTCGCGCCAAGGGCCAGGCATCGTCTCTTTATCTGTTTAGCTATTACCTGGGGTCCAGCATCGCCGGGACGCTCGGCGGCGTGTTCTGGCATAGCTACGGCTGGAACGGCGTGGGCGGGTTTATTGCGCTGATGCTCTGTGCCGCACTGCTGGTGGGCGCAAGTCTTCATAAACGTCTGAGATAATATGCTCGCGGGCGGACGTCCGTTTCCCGAAAAACGGCACCAGCGTACTGGTGCCGTTTTTCGTTCAGGAATCCCAGGCCTGTTCTATCTTACCGGCTTCAAACTGCGGAGGCGGTTTTCGGAAACGGCGCGTGAGCCATGTCAGGTAAAGGATCCCCAGCGCCGCCCAGATGAGGCCAAGCGTCAGGGACGTCGCTTCGAGGTTTATCCACAGCACGCCGACCGTGACGGCACCAATGAGCGGCAGCAGGAGATAGTGGAACCGATCTTTCCACGTTTTGTTCATCCCCTTGCGCCGCCAGAAATGGTTGTACACCGAGAGATTAACAAACGTAAACGCCACCAGCGCGCCAAAGTTGATCAGCGCCGTCGCGGTCACGAGATCAAAGTACAGGGCCGACAGCGCCACTATCCCAACCATAATGACGTTCAGGGCTGGCGTACGCCATTTCGGATGCACGTAGCCAAACACCCGCTCCGGAAACACGTTGTCACGCCCCATCACATACAGTAAGCGAGAGACGCTGGCGTGCGAGGCCAGGCCTGAAGCGAGCGTATTCACAAACGTGGTACACAGAAACACCGACTGGAAGAGCTTGCCGCCCACGTACAGCGCGATTTCCGGCAGCGCGGCGTCCGGGTTTTTGAAGCGCGCGATCGTCGGGAAAAAGAGCTGCATGAAAAACGAGGCAACAATGAATATCAGCCCGCCATACAAAGCGGTGAGGAAGATGGCTTTGGGGATCACCCGCGCCGCGTTTGGCGTCTCTTCCGACAGCGTGGTGACCGCATCAAAGCCGAGGAAAGAGAAGCAGACGATAGTCGCGCCGGTAATAATCGGGATCAGGTGTGCGTTCTCGCTGATAAACGGCTGGAGCGACCAGACGGTGCCGACGCCCTCCCCCTTATGCAGACCGTGCACCACGAGTATGACAAACACCACCATGATGGCGATCTGCACCAGCACAAACAGGGTGTTAAAGTTGGCGACCAGATTCACACTCTTCAGGTTCGCCAGCGTCAGGATCGTCACAAACCCCACCACCCAGACCCACGGCGGGACTTCAGGGAACAGCGCGGAAAGGTAGATCTTCGCCAGCAGCACGTTGATCATCGGCAGGAAGAGATAATCCAGCAGCGATGACCAGCCGACCATAAAGCCTAAATGGGGGCCGATCGATTTCTGCGTGTAGGTGTACGCAGAGCCCGCTTCCGGGAACTGTCGTACCAGTTTGCCGTAGCTGATGGCGGTAAACATGACGCCAGCCAGCGCCAGGAGATACGAGGCGGGCACGTGGCCGTTGCTGATACCGGACACAATACCGAAGGTATCAAACACGGTCATGGGGGTGAGATAAGCCAGCCCCATCATGACCACCTGCCAGAGCTTGAGGGAACTGCGCAGCCGGGTTCTGCCGGCCATGCGCGGCGAGTCAAGAGAGGTGTTAGTCGCCATAAACCGTCCCCCCCATGCTTACCGTGGTTTGCAATCGCGCTGTCCTTAACGCAAACCTGCTTAGCAAAGGGGGAAGTTGTAAAGAACACACGCGATCGTACCAGCGCACCGTCTCTGGCTCGCACTCACAGCAGGCGCCTGACTGGCCCCCTTCGCCCTGCGGATAGTTGAACATCTGCATCATTTCCTACCTCGTCACACAGTGTCGTTAAGAAAATCCCTGTGCCGCCTGCGCTCCATAACGCGACTCCCGGGAGAAAGCTGGCGTGCCAGCGAACAGTTAGGCCAGGCTCCGCGCAGGCCGTTTGGTGATACGTGTCAGATGAAACAAAGCGGCCCCTTACCGGGGCACGTCATCAGGCGTTTTTCAGCATCCACTCAATTTCCGTTTCGGTAATCAGGCGTTCAAACTGCAGCAATTCATCGTTTTTGCAGGCGTGATAGACGTGGCAGAAACGTTCGCCCAGCCGCTCGCGAAGGCTATCGTTTTGCATAAATTCCCACAGCGCATCGCTCTGACGAATCGGGAACGGCAGTCCGTCCTGCTCCAGACCGTTGCCTTCCACTTCTTCCTGCAGGGGTAAATCGTTATCCAGCCCATGTAAAATGCCGGCAAAAATCGCCGCCATCACCAGATACGGATTCGCGTCAGCGCCCGCCACCCGGTACTCGACCCGATGGTTATGGCGATCGCCGCAGGGGATACGCAGGGCAACGGTGCGATTATTGTGTCCCCATGACGCCTGCGTCGGCACGTACATCCCCGGCTGGAAACGGCGGTAGGAGTTGACGTTCGGTGCCAGCAGCGCCATGGACGCAGGCATCAGGTCGATCATCCCGGCCAGCGCGCGTTTCAGCAGCGCGGAATCCTCGCCGTTGGCGTCTGCGAGCACGTTTTCGCCGCGGTTGTTTTGCATGCTGATGTGGATATGCATCCCGCTGCCCGCATGTTCTTCATACGGCTTTGCCATAAACGTGGCGTGCATCTTATGTTTTTCCGCCATCTGCCTGACGAGACGTTTAAGCGCCAGCGCATCATCGCAGGCATCGAGCACGTTTTCCGTATGGTGCAGGTTTATCTCAAACTGGCCCGGGGAGGCCTCAGCCACTGCCCCGTCGGCGGGGATCAGCTGCAGCTGCGCCAGTTCGTCAATATCGTTCAGCACGTCAGCAAAATGGTTAAGATTATCAACCGAGTAGACCTGACTCTGCGTGTTACGCACGTCGGTGCCCGGCGCGCAGGGTGGCTGCAGATAGCCGTCGGCATCGCGTTTACGGTCAAGTAAATAGAACTCCAGCTCTACCGCTACCACGGGGAACAGGCCGCGCTGGCGCAGCTGCTGCCAGAGTCGGTTGAGTACGTTCCGCGGCTCAACGTCAAAGGGAGCGCCATCTTCATCGACCATGGTGAGCTGCACCTGACCAATGTATTCCGGGTCGGCGGCGGAAGGCGTCAGGGTGCCCGGCACCGGCACGCAGGTACAGTCCGGCTCGCCGAGCTCCTGCCCCAGACCCGCCTCTTCCACGACGTTACCTAAAATGTCCATGGCGAAAACCGATGCCGGGAAATAGCAGCCTTTTTCAAGCTTGCTCAGTCCAGCAACCGGGATGCGCTTGCCGCGAAAACAGCCGTTCAGGTCGGTCAGGAGGACATCAATAAACTGGGTGTCAGGATACTTTTCTAAATAGCGCTTCACTTCCTGCGTAAAGGCGCTGCCCCGCCTCTCATCCGTGTGCTGCACAAAGTTCTCAACTTCTACGATATTGGTTTCCATGATTTACCACCGTTTTTGGGATTTGCGTTCGCTGCTCTGGACTGTCAAATATAATGTCCACCCTATCGAATCTGTATGCAAATAAATTGTTTGTCAAATGTTAAATTAAGTTTGCAAAAGGCAGATCCCGTTGCTAGATTGAGAAAATATTGAACGAAAAGGCCGTTTATCAGGCGAAAATGGCCTAAATTTAGTCCACTTTGTGAGGGCGATCATGGAAAATATAATGAACAAGCCAGTTATTGGCGTGGTGATGTGTAGAAACAGGCTTAAGGGTCATGAGACCCAGACCCTGCAAGAAAAGTACCTGAATGCCATTATTAACGCGGGGGGTTTACCGATTGCCTTACCGCATGCGCTGGCAGAACCAGAGCTGCTCACCGCTCTGCTGCCCACCCTGGACGGGATTTACCTGCCGGGCAGCCCAAGTAACGTGCAGCCGCACCTTTATGGTGAAAACGGCGATGAGCCTGACGCCGATCCCGGGCGAGATCTTCTGAGTATGGCGCTGATTGCCGCCGCGCTCGAAAGGCGCATCCCCATTTTCGCCATCTGCCGGGGGCTGCAGGAACTCGTTGTTGCAACGGGGGGGACGCTGTATCGCCGCCTGTTCGAGCAGAACGACCTGCTCGAGCACCGGGAAGATCCTGAACTGCCGGTTGAGCTACAATACGCCCCGTCTCATGAAGTTCAGGTTCAGGAGGGAGGACTGCTGTCTCAATTAATACCAGGCTGTAACACATTTTGGGTAAACTCGTTACACGGGCAAGGTGCACGGACGTTAGGACCACGGCTTCGCGTGGAGGCCCGCTCGACGGATGGGCTGGTCGAGGCGGTCAGCGTTCATGACCACCCTTTTGCCCTCGGCGTGCAATGGCACCCCGAATGGAACAGCAGCGAGTACGCCCTGTCCCGTATGTTGTTTGAAGGTTTTATCACCGCCTGTCAAAGCCACATTGCCGAGAAGCAACGGCTTTGACCACTACCGTAAAGGAAATGCAACTATGAGCGATGACGGACTGGCGCCAGGGAAACGTCTGTCTGAGATCCGCCAGCAGCTGGGTCTCTCGCAGCGGCGTGCCGCCGAACTGTCTGGGTTAACACACAGTGCCATCAGCACCATTGAGCAGGACAAAGTCAGTCCTGCTATCAGTACGCTGCAAAAGCTGCTGAAAGTTTATGGGCTGTCGCTCTCGGAATTCTTTTCGGAACCGGAAAAACCTGATGAACCGCAGGTGGTTATTAATCAGGAAGACCTTATCGAAATAGGCAGTCAGGGAGTTTCGATGAAGCTGGTTCATAACGGAAATCCGAACCGTACGCTGGCGATGATTTTTGAAACTTACCAGCCTGGAACCACGACCGGAGAGAGGATCAAACACCAGGGTGAGGAGATCGGTACGATACTGGAAGGTGAAATATTGCTGACCATTAATGGCCAGCAATATCACCTGGTTGCGGGGCAAAGCTATGCCATCAATACCGGCATACCGCACAGCTTCAGCAACACCTCGGCAGGCATCTGCCGCATTATCAGTGCCCACACTCCCACCACGTTCTAATTACCACTCAGTCCCGGCGTAAGCGCGCTTACGCCGGGAAATATAAAAACGATCGCTGTCGGCATTTAACGGGTTAATTCCCGGGATGCCCCACGGCTTCGTATTGCCTGAAACGGCCATGCCTTTATTTATCTGATTGCGAAAGAAAGGAGTGAATATGCATTTTCAGCACCTGACTTACTGGCAGGATAAAGCAAAAAACAGCGCCATTGAGACCCGGTTATTTATTAACGGTGCCTATTGTGACGCCGCCGATAATGCCACGTTTGACACCGTCAATCCCGCGACCCAGCAGACGCTGGCGAACGTCGCACGGGGCAAGCAGGCGGACGTGGACCGCGCGGTTCAGGCCGCGCGTGCGGTATTTGAGCGCGGTGACTGGTCGCAGGCGTCTCCGGCGCAGCGCAAGGCCGTGCTAAATACGCTCGCCGATTTGATGGAACGGCATAGCGAAGAGCTGGCCTTACTGGAAACGCTGGACACCGGTAAACCCATCCGCCACAGCCTGCGCGACGATATTCCCGGCGCGGCGCGCGCCATTCGCTGGTACGCCGAAGCGGCGGATAAAGTCTACGGCGAAGTGGCGCCTACGGGTCCGGGCGAGCTGGCGATGATCGTGCGCGAGCCCATCGGGGTTGTCGCGGCCATCGTCCCCTGGAACTTCCCGCTGCTGCTGGCCTGCTGGAAGCTGGGCCCGGCGCTGATCGCGGGCAACAGCGTGGTATTGAAACCATCGGAGAAATCACCGCTCACCGCCCTGCGGCTGGCCGGGCTGGCGAAAGAGGCGGGCCTGCCTGACGGCGTGCTGAACGTGATAAGCGGTTACGGCCACGAAGCGGGCCAGGCGCTGGCACTGCACCCGGAGGTTGAGGTGCTGACGTTTACCGGCTCTACCCGTACCGGCAAGCAGCTGTTGAAGGACGCGGGAGAAAGCAACATGAAGCGCGTCTGGCTGGAGGCGGGCGGCAAGAGCGCCAACATTATCTTTGCCGACTGTCCGGACCTGGACAAGGCCGTGAGCGCGACCGCCGCCGGGATTTTTTATAACCAGGGGCAAGTCTGTATCGCCGGCACCCGCCTGCTGCTCGAAGAGAGCATCGCTGATGACTTCCTGGCAAGGCTGAAGGCGCAGGCCCGTCACTGGCAGCCGGGCGATCCGCTCGACCCCGACAGCACGATGGGCATGCTCATCGACGCCGCGCACGCCGATACCGTCCACACGTTTATTCGCGAGGGAACCCGGAAAGGTACGCTGCTGCTGGACGGGCGGGAACAATCATGGCCTTCCGCAGTCGGTCCAACCATTTTCGTCGACATCGACCCTGCCTCCCCGCTGTGCCGGGAAGAGATTTTCGGGCCGGTGCTGGTCGTCACCCGTTTTAAAACCGAAGAGGAAGCCTTAACGCTGGCCAACGACAGTGAATACGGGCTTGGCGCGGCGGTATGGACCCGCGATCTCTCCCGCGCGCACCGCATGAGCCGCCGCCTGAAGGCAGGCTCGGTCTTCGTCAATAACTATAACGACGGTGATATGACCGTCCCCTTTGGCGGCTATAAGCAGAGCGGCAACGGTCGCGATAAGTCCCTGCACGCGCTGGAAAAATTTACCGAACTGAAAACCATCTGGATTGCCCTGGAGCCTCAATCATGACCGAACATACCACCAGCTACTACGCGGCCAGCGCGAACGCTTACGAACCCTTCCCGACGCTTAACGAGTCGATCAGCTGTGACGTGTGCGTGGTGGGCGGCGGCTATACCGGCCTCTCCTCCGCGCTGCATCTCGCTGAAATGGGCTACGACGTGGTGCTCCTTGAAGGCGCGCGCATCGGCTTCGGCGCCAGCGGACGCAACGGCGGCCAGCTGGTTAACTCCTACAGCCGCGACATCGACGTGATTGAGAAAAACTACGGCCCCGATGCTGCCAGAGCCCTCGGGAGCATGATGTTTGAAGGCGGGGAAATCATTCGGGAGCGAATCCAGCGCTATCAGATCCAGTGCGACTATCGTCCCGGCGGGCTGTTTGTGGCGCTAAACCACAAGCAGCTGGAGACGCTGGAGGAGCAAAAGGCCAACTGGGAACGCTACGGCAACACGCAGCTGGAGTTGCTGGACGCCAGCGCCATCCGCCGGGAAGTCGACAGCGAACGCTATACCGGCGCGCTGCTGGATCGCAGCGGGGGGCACATTCATCCGCTGAACCTGGCGATCGGGGAAGCGGACGCCATTCGCCTGAACGGTGGGCGGGTGTATGAACAGTCCCCGGTGACTGCCATTCAGCACACCAGCCCGGCCGTGGTGAGCACGCAGCATGGTCAGGTGACGGCCCGCTACGTGATCGTCGCCGGGAATGCCTATCTGGGCGATAAGATCGAACCGGAGCTGGCAAAACGCAGCATGCCCTGCGGCACCCAGGTGGTGACCACCGCCCCGCTGCCGGAAGAGCTCGCCCGCACGCTGATCCCCAATAACTACTGCGTGGAAGATTGCAACTACCTGCTGGATTACTACCGTCTCACCGCCGACAACCGCCTGCTGTACGGCGGTGGCGTCGTGTATGGCGCGCGCGATCCGGACGATGTCGAGCGCCTGGTGATGCCAAAGCTGCTGAAAACTTTCCCTCAGCTGGCAGGCGTCAAAATCGACTACCGCTGGACGGGCAACTTCCTGCTGACCCTGTCCCGTATGCCGCAGTTTGGCCGTCTGGACAAAAACATCTATTACATGCAGGGCTACAGCGGCCATGGCGTGACCTGCACCCACCTGGCCGGACGGCTGATCTCGGAACTGTTGCGCGGTGACGCTGAGCGCTTTGATGCGTTTGCCAACCTCCCGCACTACCCCTTCCCGGGCGGCCGCAGCCTGCGGATTCCATTTACGGCGATGGGCGCGGCGTACTACAGCCTGCGCGATCGTCTTGGCGTATGATCGTTTCGACAAAAGGGTATCTGACATGAGTAACCAGGAATTTCATCAGCGCAGACTTTCTGCCACCCCGCGCGGCGTTGGCGTAATGTGTAATTTCTTTGCCCGCTCGGCGGAGAATGCCACGCTCACCGACGTGGAAGGCAACGACTATATTGATTTCGCCGCCGGGATCGCGGTACTGAATACCGGCCATCGTCATCCTGAACTGGTGGCCGCAGTGGAAAAACAGCTTCACCAGTTCACCCACACGGCCTACCAGATTGTGCCGTATGAAAGCTACGTTTCATTGGCCGAAAAACTTAACGAGCTGGCCCCGGTGCAGAGCCCGGCCAAAACGGCGTTCTTCACAACGGGCGCGGAAGCGGTGGAAAATGCCATTAAAATCGCCCGGGCCCACACTGGCAGACCGGGTGTGATTGCCTTCGGGGGAGGCTTTCACGGCCGAACCTATATGACCATGGCCTTAACCGGCAAGGTCGCGCCTTATAAGCTGGGATTTGGCCCCTTCCCGGGGTCGGTTTACCACGTGCCGTATCCCTCCGAGCTGCACGGCATCACGACGCAGGATGCCATCACGGCGATAGAACGCCTGTTCAAAGCAGATATTGAGGCGAAACAGGTGGCGGCGATTATTTTTGAACCCATTCAGGGTGAAGGCGGATTCAACGTCGCCCCGCCAGAGCTGGTGGCCGCCATCCGCCGTATCTGTGATGAGCACGGGATCGTGATGATTGCCGACGAAGTGCAGAGCGGCTTCGCCCGTACGGGGAAACTGTTTGCGATGGAACACTACGCGGACAAACCCGACCTGATGACGATGGCTAAAAGCCTGGCAGGCGGAATGCCGCTGTCCGGCGTGGTGGGCCGCGCCGAAATCATGGACGCGCCGGCTCCCGGCGGCCTGGGGGGCACCTATGCAGGCAACCCGCTTGCCGTGGCCGCCGCGCACGCGGTGCTGAAGATTATCGACAACGAGTCGCTGTGCGCGCGCGCCCGTCAGCTGGGCGATCGGCTGAAAGCCACGCTGGAGGAGATTCAGGGCACCTTCCCCGCGCTCGTGGCGATAAGGGGAAGAGGATCGATGATTGCGGCGGAGTTTTTTGACCCCGAGAGCCGTGAACCGTCGGCCGCCATCGCGCAGGCGATCCAGCAAAAGGCGCTCGCCCAGGGCCTGCTGTTATTGATCTGCGGCCAGTACGGCAACGTGATCCGCTTCCTTTATCCGCTGACCATTCCGGACGCCCAGTTCAACCAGGCGCTGGCGATCCTGCAACAGGTTATGCGCGATAAGTCCTGATTACCCACCGAAAACCGTCTCCCGGAATGCCGGGGACGGTTTCAACGGAGGAGATCGGCACAGATTTCCTCCGCGTGGGAAATGTTGGGGAATTGGGTCCGTTTCATTGTATGCTCCCTGAAACACATCCCCGGCATGAGGAAATAAGAATTGCAAAAAACATCAGCCTATCAGTCACTTGTGAAAACCTTCCAGCGTCTCTCCCGCTTCTCGCACCTTACCTCCATCGCCAGCTGGGACATGTTTACCATGATGCCGCCCGGCGGCAGCGCCGCGCGCGGCGAGGCGCTGGCGGAGATGAGCGTCCTGCAGCACCAGATCCTGACCGATAAAAAAGTCGGCGACCTTTTAGCGGCGGCGGCAGGTGAAGATCTGAATGACGTCGAACAGGCCAACCTGCGCGAAATGACGCGCCACTACCAGCAGGCGACCCTGCTGCCGGAATCGCTGGTGGAAGCCAAATCCCTGGCGGGCAGCAGGTGCGAGCACGCCTGGCGCACGCAGCGTCCCGCCAACGACTGGCAGGGCTTTTCCGCCAACCTGAAAGAGGTGGTCAAACTCAGCCGTGAAGAGGCACGCCTGCGGGCGGAAGCCAAAGGCTGCACACCGTACGACGCGCTGCTGGATATTTTTGAGCCCGACATGACCAGCGCCCGTCTGGACGTGCTGTTCGGCGACATGAAGTCCTGGCTGCCGGACCTGCTGGCAAACGTCGTGGAAAAGCAGGCTCAGCGATCGTTTGTTCCTCCTCAGGGGCCTTTCCCGACGGCAACACAGCGTGAACTGGGCCTGGAAGCCATGAAGATGCTCGGCTTCGATTTTAACGGCGGTCGCCTCGACGTGAGTGCGCACCCGTTCTGCGGCGGCGTACCGGAAGACGTGCGCATCACCACGCGCTACGACGAGGATGAACTGCTCAGCGCGCTGTTTGGCGTGATCCACGAAACCGGACACGCGCGCTACGAACAAAACCTGCCGCGCGCATGGGCAGGACAGCCGATTGCGCTGGCCCGCTCAACCGCGATCCACGAATCCCAGAGCCTGTTCTTTGAAATGCAGCTGGGACGCAGTGAAGCCTTCCTCAACCATCTTCTCCCTGCGGTGCACGCCCGCTTTGGCAGCCAGGCGGCGTTCAGCGAAGAGAACTTTATCGCCTGGAACCAGCGCGTGAAGCCGGGCTATATCCGCGTCGATGCGGACGAAGTGAGCTACCCGGCACACGTGGTGCTGCGCTATGAGATTGAGCGCGCGCTGATCAACGGCGAGATCGAAGTGGACGATATCCCTGCCCTGTGGGACGAGAAAATGCAGGCCTGGCTCGGGTTGTCCACCAAAGACAACTACCGCAACGGCTGCATGCAGGATATCCACTGGACCGACGGCGGTTTTGGCTACTTCCCATCCTATACGCTGGGGGCCATGTATGCCGCACAGCTGTTCCACGCCGCGAAAACGGCGCTTCCGGGTCTGCAGGCCTCCATCGCTGAGGGCGATTTTTCCGCACTCTTTGAGTGGCTGCGTCAGAACATCTGGCAGCACGGCAGTCGCTTCAGCACGTCGCAGTTAATCACCCAGGCGACGGGCGAAGATCTGAATATCCGTTATTTCCGCGAGCATCTGACCTCCCGTTATCTTTAATCCCTCTGCCGGAGCCTGCTCCGGCACTCTTCTCACCCTTTTCAATAAGAATATGATTTAGCACATATTGCCATGATTGCGCCGGGTGTATGAATGCGTGTCCTTCCGACACAATTAGACTGCTATCAGGCCAGGATTAAAAAAATAAAGGGATCAATGATGAAAGGCATAATGAAAACGATGTTAGCGATTCTGTGTGCGACCAGTTTAAGTACTTTCGCAGCCACGGATAATACCCCGCAAGACGCGTTCAACGATATTACCCGCTCTCTTGCAGACCTCCAGCCCATCACGTTTCAGGCTCCCGCTGAAAAATATAAGCTGCTGGTGTTTATTGATAATCAGTGCATTTACTGCAGCAATGTAGTGAAAAACGTTAAGCAATATACGGATGCCGGTTTGACGATGTCGTTTCTGACCGTTGCGCCCAGCGCCATTCGCGACTCGGTAATTGAAGATATGGGGCGCGTCTGGTGTTCAGCCGATAAGGTCAAAAGCCTGCAACAAGCGATGGCGGGATTTTTACCGAATAACGACACCACGACAGCGTGCTCCGATCTGATCGCGCGGCAATCTGCACTGGCAGAACGTTTGGGCATTAGCGTCACCCCGGTAATGGTGGTTATTGAGCCTGAATCACGGTCGATTATAGGCAGTCAGTCTCCGGCGGCTATTCTGGCCACACTGAAAAGATAACAGAGACCTGTACGAGCAGCAGCGTTTGGTCTGTTCGTACACTTTTCTCCCCTCTGTACATTCCGTTACACGCCGATACCAATCACTCACGGAAACCCCGAATTTACAGGGATATAGTTATTTCAACGGCCCCGCAGTGGGGTTAAATGAAAAACCAAATTCGAGGGTATGAACATGAAAAAAGTATTAGCTCTGGTTGTTGCCGCTGCTATGGGTCTGTCTTCTGCTGCGTTCGCTGCTGAAACCACTGCTGCACCGGCTGCTGCGGCACCTGCTGCAACGACCACCGCGGCGCCAGCAAAAACTGTCCATCACAAGAAACATCATAAAGCCGCTAAACCGGCTGCAGAGCAAAAAGCCCAGGCCGCTAAAAAGCACCACAAAAAAGCGACCAAACCAGCTGCAGAGCAGAAAGCCCAGGCTGCTAAAAAGCACCACAAAAAAGCGACCAAACCGGCTGTAGAGCAGAAAGCCCAGGCTGCTAAAAAGCATCACAAAAAAGCAGTAAAACACGAAGCTGCTAAACCAGCTGCACAGCCAGCTGCGTAAGAGTACAAGCTAAACCGTGCCCTTCGGGGCACGTTGGTAAACCGGCGCTGAACCGGAACAGGTTCCGCGCCGTTTTTTTTCCCGGAGGGCGTATGCTGCGGCGCTATCGGTTTGAGCTGATTCTGATCCTGCTTATTTTATGCGCGCTCATCGCCAGCCATTTTTATCTTTCCTGAATGTAGCACGCTGATTTTACTCCCACTTTAGCGCTGTCCCGTCTATAGTATTTTCATAGGGTTCACTTTTAATAATCATAATTACCCCCACCAGAGTGAGATATGCGTAAATCTGTTGTGTTGTTACTGGGAACGTTTGGTCTTTTTTCTGGATTCTCACATGCGGATGATGCCGGTGATGACACCATTAGCGCGAAAGAGCTAAAGACGCTTTTTTTCAATCATGACGACCGTACGCGCGTCGCCGATCCCACCCAGGCACCCTGGGATGCTATAGGTCAACTGGAAACCGCCAGCGGTAACTTATGTACTGCGACGTTGATCACCCCTCAGCTTGCCCTGACGGCAGGCCACTGTCTGTTAACGCCGCCAAACGGCAAGCCGGATAAAGCGGTGGCCTTGCGGTTTGTGTCGCAAAAAGGCACCTGGCGCTATGAAATACACGGCATTGAAGGCCGGGTCGATCCGTCTCTCGGCAAACGGCTGAAACCGGATGGTGACGGCTGGATCGTGCCACCGGCGGCCGCCTCATGGGACTTTGGCCTGATCGTTTTACGCTACCCCCCTTCCGGCATTACGCCGCTGCCGTTATTTGACGGCGATAAAGACGCACTCACCGCCGCGCTGAAAGCCGCCGACCGGAAGGTGACGCAGTCCGGCTATCCTGTCGACCATCTGGATACCCTTTACACCCACACCGACTGTATTGTGACGGGCTGGGCGCAAACCAGCGTACTCTCGCACCAGTGTGATACGTTGCCGGGCGACAGTGGTTCACCGCTGATGCTGAAAACAGATAACGGCTGGCAGTTGATTGGCGTGCAGAGCTCTGCACCGGCGGCGAAAGATCGCTGGCGGGCCGATAACCGGGCCTTGTCCGTGACCGGCTTTCGCGACAAGCTGGAAGCGCTGGCGCAGCAGTAAATCAGCATCGTCTGACCTGATGTAATGCCCTGATTGACTCAATCGGCATCGGCTGGCTGAACCAGAAACCCTGCAGTTGATCGCAGCCAGCCAGCCGCAGCAGTTTCATTTGTCTTTCGGTTTCGACCCCTTCGGCGACCACCGCCATCCCCAGCGCGTTGGCGATCCGCACCGTGCCGCTCACCAGCGCGGCCGCCTGTTCATCGTGGTCCACCAGCCCGGCCAGCGATTTATCAATCTTGATGGTGTCGAAGTTAAAACGCCGCAAATAGCCAATGCTGGAATAGCCGGTGCCAAAGTCGTCCAGCGCCACCGCGGTGCCCAGCGCTTTAAGATTGGCTATCGCCATGCGGGCACGCTCCGGGTTTTCCAGCACATAGGACTCCGTGACCTCCAGCTGCAGTCGGTTGGCAGGGAAATGGGTGGTCTCCAGCACGCTGGCCACTTTGTCTTCGAAGGCGGGATCGCGGAATTGTGCGGGAGAAATATTAACGGAAAGCGTTAAGTCACCGTATGGCTGGAGGTCCCGACAGGCGCGCTGCAACACAAACTGGCCCAGTTTGTAAATCAGACCGCTGGTCTCCGCGATGGCGATGAAGGTATCCGGGCCCAGCGGCCCTTCCGGGCGACGCGGCCAGCGGACTAACGCTTCGACGCTGTTCATTTTCTGGCTGCGGGCGTCAATAATCGGCTGATACCAGACCTCAAACTCATCGCGCTCCAGACCGTTACGGATCTGATTTTCAATCGCCAGCTTGCGCTCACGGGCGCTGTTCAGCTCGGCGTCGTAGTGGGTGATACGCCCTTTCCCGCTCATTTTGGCATGGTACATGGCAATATCGGCGCGACGAAACAGCTCGGAACTGGTGCATTCAATCAGGGTTCCGCTGGCGATCCCGATACTGGCCCCGATATGGATGGTGCGTTCCCCCAGCTGAATCGGGGCGGAGAGAGAATCCAGCACCGACACGGCAAAAGCGGTGGCCTGTGTCTCTGCCTTATCACCGCCGATTGTCATGGCAAACTCATCCCCGCCCATACGCGCCAGCATTCCCCCCGGCGGCACGCGTTCACTCAGCGTTTTCGCAATCGCCACGATGAGATCGTCACCCACGCTGTGGCCGTAGATGTCATTCACGTCTTTAAAGCCATCCAGATCGATAAACACCACGCTTTTGACGTCGATATCTCCGCGTAAGCTCACCCGATCCAGCGCCTCGATGAGCGCTCGCCGGTTCGGCAGATGGCTTAGCCAGTCCGTTCTGGCCACCAGACGCGCCTGGCTTTCTCCGCGCGCAAGCTTGTACAGCCCCACGCTGCTCACCAGAATAAAGAGCAGGATCAGGGCCGATGCCAGCACGACAATCTGGGTGATATCAGAGGATGCCGCCCGGGCGGCCTGCGCTCCCGGAAGCCGTGCCTGCCAGTTAAGATAGCCCAGCAGCTCCCCTGCCGAGCTGCGCAGCGGCATACTCAGCTCGTTAATTTTATCCGGCGTAAAGTGCAGGTTATCGATCTGAAAGGTCGACCCCAGGTCGGATAAAATTCTGGCGTTCAGATGACGGGTGATTACCAGATAGCGGCGCGTTCCGTCGGTAACCTGTAATCTTCCGACCATCGGGCGAATCAGCCCAATGCCCACAAAGGCGACGCCGCTTCGCGTTTTGCTGATCCCGGCATAGATATTTTTATCGCCTGATAAGGCGCGCGCGTGCTGAGCAATAAGCGCCTTCAGCCCCTTACCGAAAAAATCGAGATTCGTCTCCTGAAATGGCTGACTTTGAAACGATCCCCAGATGACGTTGAAATGCTCATCAAGCACGAAGGTGCCATCATAGAGGTTGTTGATTTTAAAGCCGGCGCCCCAGGTGTTATACAACCAGTTGGTATCGAGCGTGGGACGGTAGGCCTCCCGCACCGCATCGTCCCAGACGGCGTTATCCAGCACCAGCGAGGAGACGCGGTTGACCGATGTCTGAATGGCCCCCTGTACGGAAAGCGCCGCGCGATGTTCATCAATTTCATTGGTTTTGGTGCTGATAAGATGCAGGGAAAGATAGAGGAGTGCGACGACGGAGATGATTAAGCCGATGCCCGCCATAAAGACCATGGCAAACAACGTTCTCGCGGTGGGAATATTGCGCCAGCTTAATGTGCGATACATCCGCCATCCTCTTCAGGGTTTTGCTTTTCTAAGCGTAATACAGGCAGCGAATTTCGCTGCCTGTAAAGGATGGCTTTATGAGCGTCAGGCGAGTTTTATCATAATCATACCGGCAAGCAGCAAGATGAGTCCCATCCAGCCCTTGTTATTTAAACGCTGACCGAAGAGCACCCAGCCTGCGGCCAGCGTGGCGGCGATACCAAAACCGCCCCACAGCGCATAGGCCACCGACAGGTCAATCCCTTTTACCGCCTGGGACAGCGCGCTGAACGCGCCCAGAACCGCGGCAATCGACATCAGGCCGTAGAGCTTACGGCGAAAACCATCGGAGAATTTCAGCAGAACGTTCGCCAGAATTTCCAGCACGATGGCGAACCCCAGCCAGGCCGCATGAACCCACTCAAACTGTTGCATGGTTCTGCTCCTTCTGCACTTTAGACGGCTTACGGGTACCTGATTTAATCAGCACAATACCCGCGACCAGCGTCGTTAATCCGGCGACCTTCATTGTTGTTAATGTTTCGTCAAATATCAGAACGCTGAACAGCGTAATCAACAAAATACCGATCCCTTCCCACAGGGCATACGCGACGCCCAGCGCAATTTTTTTCACCGCAAATGAGAGGAAAATATAAGAAAGCGAAATCATCACCAGCATCAAAATAAAACCAGTATTGCCATCGCTGACGCTTGCCCACTTCATCGACAGCGTGCCG
Source organism: Enterobacter sp. GER_MD16_1505_Eko_090 (assembly GCF_003331015.1). NCBI lineage: Bacteria > Pseudomonadati > Pseudomonadota > Gammaproteobacteria > Enterobacterales > Enterobacteriaceae > Enterobacter > Enterobacter sp. GER_MD16_1505_Eko_090. The sequence continues at coordinate 76,788 of NZ_PUQF01000003.1, forward strand.
GTAATTTCAGCAATAATAGCCAGTGCTAATAAAATCCAGTAAAACATGTTTTTCTCCTGCTTGAGAATATAATCCATCGTGGCCCGCTGCGTGCAGCAAACCCAAAAATACGAATTGAAATCAGTCAGCTAAGCGCTTAGCGCCAGCTCAGGCAGAAGAAATGACTAGAGTGCGGTGCGCCAGTGTTGCTCACCAGAAAGCAGGCAGAAAGAGGTGAAGTATACAGCAGTATTGTTTGAAGAGTACGTCCTGAACATATTGTCCATAAAATTACAATTATCCGCGTTGTTGCTTCTCGTCTTTGCGGATGAAAATTGTCCTCGGTAGTTAAACACACCGAATTTGTACCATAAGCCAGGATTTTACTCAAAGTCTTTGCAATTCTTTACCCACCCCGTTTGATTTTGGTTAGTTTATTGCAACGCCTTTCACCTTTATTATAAAAATAACGAAAATTGCGGAGTCACCATGGCTAAACCCATCATTACCCTGAACGGGTTAAAAATTGTCATCATGCTGGGCATGCTGGTGATTATATTGACAGGCGTGCGCTTTGCCGCCGACATTATTGTGCCCTTTATTCTGGCCCTGTTTATTGCGGTGATCCTCAACCCGCTGGTGCAGCGCATGACGCGGCTTCGCATCCCACGCGTGCTGGCCATCACGCTGCTTATCAGCATCATTATTGTGGCGATGGTGCTGCTGGTCGCTTATCTGGGCACCTCGCTCAATGAACTGGCGCGAACGCTGCCGAAATATCGCTCTTCGCTGGCGATCCCCCTCCTGCAGCTGGAGCCCTGGCTGCAGCGCGCGGGGATCGAAGTCTCGGTTGAGGAACTCCTGAAATATATCGACCCCAATGCGGCGATGACGATCGTCACCAGCCTGCTGACGCAGCTTTCCAACGCCATGACCTCTATTTTCCTGCTGTTCTTAACGGTGGTGTTCATGCTGCTGGAGGTGCCCCAGCTGCCGGCAAAGCTGCAGCAGATCATGGTCCGTCCGGTTGAAGGAATGGGGGCGATCCAACGCGCGCTGGACAGCGTCTCCCGCTATCTGGTGCTGAAAACGGCCATTAGCCTGGTGACGGGCGTTGTCGTCTGGGTGATGCTTCTGGCGCTGGACGTCCGCTTTGCGTTCGTCTGGGGGTTACTGGCGTTTGCGCTTAACTACATTCCCAACATCGGCTCCGTGCTGGCGGCGATCCCCCCTATCCTTCAGGTGCTGGTTTTCAGCGGGCTTTATGACGCGCTGATCCTGCTGGCCGGATACCTGGTCATCAATCTGGTGTTCGGTAACATACTGGAACCGCGCATGATGGGCCGGGGCCTGGGGCTGTCCACGCTGGTGGTCTTTTTGTCCCTGATATTCTGGGGCTGGCTGCTCGGGCCCGTTGGGATGCTGCTCTCCGTTCCGCTCACCATCATCGTCAAGATTGGTCTGGAGCAGACGGCGGGCGGGCAAAGTATCGCCGTGCTGCTGAGCGATATGAGTCATAAATAGCCGTCATTCTGCCATCGACAGGAGGGGCTTGCGGGTCCTTCCACCTTCACGATAAGCGCTGAGCGCCCTTCGCCACTCCGCCAGCGGGTACACCGTAACGTCGCTGTACTCACTGTCGGGCAACCTCAGCCAGATGCGCTCGAACTCCGCGCGCCACGCCTCAACGCTGAGCGCATCCAGACCGTTTCGGATATGGAACCACGCCACGCGCGGCGCAGGCCGCCGCTGTGTAAAGGCTTGCCCGGACAGCAGCCCGTAGCAAACAAACATGCCCGGCTCGGGCATCACGCTGAGGATCGCTTCCGCAAGCGGCCCGCCGGTGGCATCGTAGACGATATCGCTGCGTGCGGCGACGGCGCCGATTCTGTGCGCGTCATGCTGCGCGACAGGCGTGATCCCCATCGCCTCCAGCCGTTCAGCATGCACGGCGGAACGGTGAATGCCGTACACCGCTTCCGCCCCCGCCTGACGCGCCCACTGCCCCAGCAGGATGGCGCAATCGGATCCCGCAGCCGTGAGCAAGACCCGCTTTCCGCGCGGCGGGTAGCGGGTCAGCATCATCTGCGCCGCCAGCGGGTTGATGTAGGCCCGCGCGGCCAGGCGCGAGTCGACAGCGTCCGGAACGGGTATCGCATACTCTGCCGGACAGTCCACATAGCGCTGCCAGGTGCCCTGACCGCGCAGCGGCAGGACGCGCTTACCCACCAGATGCTTAAACGAGGCGGGCGCCCCGGTGACAACCCCGACACCTTCATACCCCGCGACGGCGGGTAACGGGGTTCGGTGGCGATAGGCACCGGTGATGGGGATAAGATCGGACGCGTTGACCGGAGAAAACAGCATCCGCACGCGGAGCTGTCCGGGCGCAAGCGCGCCCAGCGGCGCGTTTTCAGGTTGCAGAACAGAGTCTGGCTCGCCAAACCGGCGATACCAGAGGGCCAGGTTTTCCATTACGATCTCAAGGCTGATAGCGGAACTACTCGCGCCAGCCCATTGCCGGTGCGACATGTTTGAGAATAGACTCAATCACGTGCGCATTATAATCCACCCCCAGCTGGTTCGGTACGGTCAGTAAGAGCGTATCCGCCTCGGTAATCGCCTCGTCTTTTTTCAGCTGTTCAACCAGCTTGTCCGGCTCCGCGGCATAGCTGCGCCCGAAGATGGCGCGCGTTTTCTCATCAAGATAACCCACGCTATCGCTGTCGTTGCGGCTGGCACCGAAATACATCCGGTCACGGTCGTCCATCAGCGCAAAAATACTGCGGCTAACCGACACGCGCGGCTCGCGCGTATGCCCTGCGTCTTTCCAGGCCTGACGGTACGCGCGGATCTGTTTTGCCTGCTGAATATGGAACGGCTCGCCGGTTTCATCGTCCTTCAGCGTTGAGCTTTGCAGGTTCATGCCCAGTTTTGCCGCCCATACCGCCGTCGCATTAGAACCCGCGCCCCACCAGATACGCTCGCGCAGCCCTTCTGAATAAGGCTCCAGACGCAGCAGCCCCGGTGGATTGGGGAACATTGGCTGTGGGTTCGGTTTGGCAAACCCTTCCCCACGCAGCACCTCAAGCAGCACCTCGGTATGACGACGCGCCATATCCGACTCGTTTTCCCCTTCCTGCGGGACATAGCCGAAATGCCGCCAGCCATCAATAACCTGCTCCGGTGAGCCCCGGCTGATGCCCAGCTGCAGGCGACCGCCGGAAATCAGATCCGCCGCGCCCGCATCTTCGGCCATGTACATCGGATTTTCATAGCGCATGTCGATTACGCCGGTGCCAATTTCGATGGTTTTTGTTTTTGCCCCTATAGCGGCCAGCAGAGGGAACGGCGAGCTAAGCTGTCGGGCGAAGTGGTGCACGCGGAAATAGGCGCCGTCTGCCCCCAGCTCTTCAGCCGCCACGGCTAAATCGATGGACTGCAGCAGCGTATCGGCCGCCGAGCGCGTGCCGGACTGCGGTGAAGGCGTCCAGTGACCAAAGGATAAAAATCCGATCTTTTTCATAACCCTGTGTCCTGATAATGCGTTGCGTTCTGTCCACTTTACGCATTACCCGGTAAGAATAAATGCCGTTTATTTAACGGAATGGTTCAAATAAATTGACATAACTGACGGGTTCGTCACGACGCAATGTTATGGGATATACTCTTCCCCCACTCTTTTCATGGCAGGTAAAACCGGCAATGGCTTTGATCCCCAAAAACTACGCGCGGCTGGAAAGCGGCTATCGCGAAAAAGCATTAAAAATTTATCCATGGGTGTGTGGACGCTGCTCGCGCGAGTTTGTCTATTCCAATCTGCGTGAACTCACGGTTCACCATATCGATCACGACCATACCAACAACCCGGAAGATGGCAGCAACTGGGAGCTGTTGTGCCTGTTTTGCCACGATCATGAGCATTCGAAATACACCGAAGCGGATCAGTACGGCACCACCGTGGTGGCCGGGGAAGACGCGCAAAAAGACGTGGGCGTCGCCACGTTTAACCCGTTTGCCGATTTGAAAGCGATGATGGATAAAAAGAAATAAACCTCTCGCCCCCTCGCTCACATCATGATCCGCGAATTTAGAATGTCCAGGTGATAGCGGCGGTTGCAGACCCCTCATTACGCCGCATCACGATCGGGCTTTGATTGGCATGGTCGCCAAGCCAGGTATAGTCCGCGCTGAGGACCGTTCCCCAGTGAGCATCGAACTGATGGCTCCAGGTCAGGCTGGTGTCGACGCCGTAAAATCCACCTGGCGCAGCATAGCGGCGATAGCCGGTGCGGCGGCTCTGCTGCTCACTGACCCCATACCAGGTATTCAGGTAACGGCTGTCGCCAAACAGGGCCGCAGACTGAAAGGCTATCGTGTCCTGGTTATTTTGTACCGGGATCAGCGTAACGGAGGCCTGATAGCTTGCCCCCTGACTGTCGGTTAACGGCAGCGTCGCTTTGCCTTCCATGCTCAGCCATGGCGCAGCCTGCCAGCCCACGGCAAGGCCGGTATTCAGGGTGGCATCAATATCCCCCATCCCTTTCAGGTTGTTTGCCCCCTCGCGCCAGCCAGAATTTTTATCAGCCCTTCCGGGGTCGTAGCCCAGCGTGTGTTCGAAATACCAGCCGCTGTCGTTTTGCAGGTCATATCCCACCCCTTTTTGTGCATCAACAAAGAAAGCACCTTTGCGTCCCTGCAGCACAGGAACCACCTGCCATACCTGCTTGTCTGAGCCTGAGTAACGCGGGGCATATTGCCCTCCCAGCCCGACGGTTAAGGAATCAGACGCGGTGTCATCATCCGCCTGCGCGGCGGATGCCACGACCATCAGAAGCGGGACGGACATATACAGGACTTTTTTTATCGCTATCATACTGCTCTCCTTACAGACGCTGGCGTCTCCTGAGACTGGGACAGCCACACAATGTTGGCGCAGTATGATTTGGCTGAATCAATGAATCGTCGGGATAGTGTTAAGAAATGGTCAAGGTGAACGGATGTTATCCAGAAGAGTGTTGATTATTGAAGATGACGCCGACGCGGCTGGCGTGCTCGAAGCCTATTTACGGCGTGAAAATTACGACGTGACCATTACCGGAGACGGTCTTTCCGGGCTGGATATGGCGCAGCGGTGGAAGCCCGACCTCATCCTGCTGGACGTGATGCTGCCGGGACTTAACGGCACCGAGGTGCTGGCGGGCCTGCGTCGTAAAAGCGATGTGCCGGTGATCATGGTCACGGCCATGGGGGATACTCCCGATCGCATTGGCGCCCTGCGTTACGGTGCCGATGATTACGTGGTGAAGCCTTATCATCCGGGCGAAGTGGTGGCGCGGGTGCAGGCGGTGCTGCGGCGCAGCAGTAAAAAAGAGACAGAGGAAAAGATCCTTCGCTGGCAAACGCTGGCGGTGGATGTCGCCGCCATTGTGGCGTGCGTGGACAACGGCGACGACGCGCCTGTGATGCTCGATCTTACGCCAACGGAATTCTCGCTTCTGGCAACGCTGCTGCGCTCGCCTGCGCACCCGTTCTCCCGCCAGTATTTACTGGAACACTGTTTGCCGGAAAGCGAGGCGCTGGAGCGCGTGGTGGACACCCATATTTATAACCTGCGTAAAAAACTCGAAGCTGTGGGTATTTCCGGCGTGCTGATCAACGTGCGCGGCGTGGGTTACAGGTTCAGACAGCCATGATAAAAAATCGGCACGCCTCTCTGTGGCGCTGGATTTGCGCGCGCATCTTAGCGCTGGCCATCGGCAGCGTGATCGTTATTGCCACCTGCATGTGGCTGCGCTATGCGGTCCAGAACTACTGGATCATGGGCAGGATGCCGCCAGCGGTCCGGCAGGAGTTTCTGACGCTCAGCCAGAACCCGCAGGCCAATCCGGCCCGCTTCCACTCGATTGTGGACACCTGGTGGGGCCTGAGCTATTCCACGCCGTCCATCGCCTCAGCGGACTGGGTCACGGTGGCCCTGCTGGTGCTGGTGATGATCCCGTTTATTGTGGTGATGGGGCTCAAACACGCCCGCCCGCTGGCACTGCAGTTCAGCCGCCTTCGCGATGCGGCAAAGGATGTCGCCGAAGGTCAGTTTGGCCGTCAGGCAGAGCTGATCAAAGATGCACCGGCAGAAATGGTCAGCTTTGCGACCGACTTTAACTCTATGACGGGACAACTTGCCCGCTATGAGAAAGAGCTCCGCGCCTCGCACGTCGCGATGGCGCATGAGCTGCGCTCGCCCCTGACGGCCGCCATCGGGCGTCTGCAGGGCATGTTAGACGGCGTGTTTGATGCCAGCCCGGCGCAGCTGGGCATGGTGATGAAACAGCTCCAGCACCTCAACCGCCTCACCGACGAGCTCCACCTTCTCTCTTTGGCAGACGCGGGTAACCTTGTGCTGGAGGACCAGCCGTTCTGTCTGGATGAGCTGATTCAGGAGCGGGCTGCCTGGATCATGCCCCAGGCGGATGCGCATCATTTCAGGATAACGCTGCGTAACCCGCACACCAGCCCCTTCCGGGGCGATGCGTTCCGTATGGGGCAGGTCGTTACTATCCTTATGGAAAATGCACTACGCTACGGGCGCGAGGGCGGCCACCTTGAGGTGGCGCTGCATTACGCCAGCGGGCATTACATCCTCGAATTCACCGATGACGGGCCGGGCGTGTCGCCCCAGTTCTTACCGGAAATGTTTAAACGCTTTAGCCGCGAGGAGCAGTCCCGCGCGCGGCATTCCGGCGGCAGCGGCCTCGGTTTGTCCATCGCCCGGGCGATTTGCGAGGCGCATGGGGGTGAGATTAGCGCGTCATTACCGGAAACCGGCGGCCTTGCGGTGCGCATTTTGTTGCCCTGGCTGCCGTCCGATAATGAAAATCTCCCCTCTTGATAAAGCCTTGACAGAACATCGAATCTTTCTCGACGTAGCGCGCATTTAATAACGCCATTCCCTTTATGGAGCGGCGTTATGTCAGACGAATTTTTTCTCTCCCTCCGCCACTGCCTGCATCATTTGTACGGCGTGGCGCGCACCCTTTCCTGGCTGCATTTTCTTCCCCTGGCCCTGCTTGCGCTGGCGATTTTTCCGCTGACCGGCTGCGGTGATAAACACGAAAACAAACCTGATCCAGTGCGTAAGGTACGCTACGTCGTCGTTGGCTCCGCCCAATCCCTTCCCGCGCTGGAAAGAACCGGTGAGATCCATGCCCACGATGAAACGACCCTGAGCTTTCGCACCGGAGGCCGGATACTGACGCGTAGCGTTGATATTGGCGACCGGGTCACTGCCGGACAGCTGCTGGCCACGCTTGATAATACGACCGGGCAAAACCAGCTCGACAGCGCCGCGGCCGACTATGAAGGCGCCAAAGCCTCAGCCCAGGTCGCCGCGCTTAACGTCAGTCGCATGCAAAAGCTTATGCCAACGGGCGCGATAGCCCGCACGCAGCTCGACAGCGCCCGTGCGGACTGGCTTGTCGCCCGCGCGCGCTTAAAAAGCAGCGAGGCCGCATGGCGAAATGCCCGCGAAAGTCTCGGCTGGACGCGCCTGATCGCCCCACAAGCGGGCGTCATCACGGCCGTGAGCGCCTCTGCGGGACAGGTTGTCAGCGACGGCCAGTCCGTGCTGACGCTGGCGACCGGGGAAGCCCGCGACGTGGCGTTTGACATTGCCGCGCCCGATGCGATCCTGCCTCTGGATAAGGCGGTTTTGCAGGTTTCCCTCCTCAGCGACCCGTCGGTACAGGCGTCTGCCCTGCTGCGGGATATGACCCCGCAGGCCGATCCTCAGACCCGCACGTGGCGCGTCAGAGCCACCCTGCAAAACCCGCCGGAGGCCATGGCGCTCGGCGCCAGCGTCACCGTAACGTTGCCCTCCGCCGCCCCGCACGGGTACGCGCTTCCCGCGTCGGCGCTGACCCGAGCCGGCGACAAACCGGCGGTTTTTGTGATTACCCCGCAGTCGCGGACACAGCTGCGCGTGGTGGTGCCCGTCGGCTATACGGCCACCTCCGTCATGATTGCCTCCGGCCTTGAGCCCGGCGACAGGGTGATTACGGCGGGCGTGAGCACATTACGACCCGGCGAGCCGGTGATGGCCGGAGAGGTTCAGCCATGAACACAGGATCGGAAGCCCAATTTAACCTTTCCGCCTGGGCGCTGAAGAACCAGCAGATGGTCAGCTTTTTCATGCTGCTGGTGATTGCGATGGGCGTGTTCTGCTATGAGAAGCTGCCGCGTAACGAAGATCCGGCATTCACCATTAAAACGGCCGTCGTCTCCGCACAGTGGCCGGGAGCCTCCGTGACGGATACCACCCGCCTGCTGACCGATACCCTTGAAAAAAAGCTGCAGGAAACGCCCTGGCTGGACTATCTCGAAAGTGAAACCCGTGCCGGACGCACCGTTATCCACGTCAACCTCCGTGACGATACGCCCCCGCAACGCGTGCCCGATATCTGGTATCAGGTTCGCAAAAAAATGCAGGACATCGCGCCGTCCCTGCCCGAAGGGGTGCAGGGTCCTGCCGTGGATGACGAGTTTGACGACACGTTCGGCACAATTTACGCCTTTATTCCCGAAGGCTTCACCCTGCGGGAGGTGCGGGATCGCGCAGAGACAATACGGCGCGAGCTCATGTCTCTGCCGGATATGGGCAAAACCACCCTGCTGGGCGAACAGCAGGAGCAGTGGGTTCTCGCCTTTTCTCCGGCGCGCCTGGCCGGTATGGGGCTGGATATTCAGGAGGTTACCGACGCCCTCCGGGCGCAAAACGCCGTTGTCCCGGCAGGAACGATGCGTACCGGGCAGGAGAACATGGCGATAAAGGTCAGCGGGGCGCTTACCACCGAAGAGAGTTTACGCGCCGTCACGCTGCACGTTAACAATCGCTATATTCCGCTGACCGACATTGCCACCGTCACCCGGGAAATCGCCGAGCCACCGGCCCCGGCCTACCGGGTGAACGGCAAACCGGCTATCGGACTGGCGGTGTCGATGGCGCCGACAGGCAACATGCTGCGTTTCGGTGCTGCGCTGAACGCAAAAATGGCGGCCCTCAGCGCCGGGCTGCCGCACGGTATTGAGATGGTGAAAGTCGCCGATCAGTCAGCGGTGGTGAGTGAAGCGGTAAGCGGGTTTATCCGGGTACTTATCGAAGCCGTTGTTATCGTGCTGGCGGTTTCATTTGTCTCGCTGGGTTTGCGGGCCGGACTGGTGGTGGCGACGGCCATTCCGCTGGTGCTTGCCATGACGTTTGTCGGCATGATGCTCGCCGGCATCGGCCTTCAGCGTATCTCGCTCGGGGCGCTGATCATTGCCCTGGGCCTGCTGGTGGATGACGCCATGATCGCCGTCGAAACGATGGTCTCCCGACTGGAAGCGGGGGATTCCCGTCGACTCGCGGCCACCTATGCATTCAAAACGACGGCCTTCCCGATGCTCACCGGTACTCTGGTCATGATTGCCGGTTTTATTCCCGTTGGTTTTGCGGCCTCCAGCGCCGGTGAATACTGCTTCTCCCTGTTTGCGGTGGTGCTCATCGCCCTGCTCTGCTCCTGGGCCGTCGCGATCCTGTTTTCGCCGCTAACGGGCACGTGGCTGCTGCCGGAAAAAGTCAGACATCACGCGGCAGGACCGGGACGGATCGCGCGCGGGTATGGACGGCTTTTACGCCTGGCGCTCCGCCACCGGCTCGCTACCGTACTGATTGCGCTTGCCGCGCTGGGGCTGTCAGCGTACGGCACGACGTTTATGCAGGGCGAGTTTTTCCCCGCCTCGGACCGGCCCGAGTTGTTGGTCAGCCTGACGCTTCCGGCCAACGCGTCGCACCCGGAAACGCTCAGAGAGGTGGAAAAGCTGGAAAAAGCGCTGGCCGACAACAGCAATATCGATCGCTTTTCGACGTACGTTGGCTCAGGTGCCATCCGTTTTTACCTGCCGATGGACGTGCTGCTGGAAAATGAAAATATCGCCCAGATGGTTGTGGTCGCGAAGGATCTTGCGGCGCGGGATCGTCTGCACGCACAGCTCAACACGATCCTGGCGACGCAATTTAGCGACATCATCACCCGCGTGTCGCCCCTTGAGCTGGGGCCTCCCGTCGGCTGGCCCATCAAATACCGGGTGAGCGGGCCGGATTATCTGCAGGTCCGGGCGCTTGCGAACCGTCTCACGGACGCGATTGGCCGCTCCCCGTTCTCACGCGACGTTAACCAGACGGCCGGAGAGCCGGAGAGGGTCATCACCCTTAAGGTGAATCAGACGGCGGCCAGAGCGGCGGGAATATCGTCAGAAAGCCTTGCCCGCACGCTGAATACCGTCTGGTCCGGCAGCGTTGTCACGTCCATCAGAGATAATGACCGCCTTGTCGACGTGGTGCTCAGGGCCGAGGACAGCGCGCGCCAGAGCACCGCCACCCTCTCCTCACTCACGATTCAGGGGAATGACGGTAAAAAAATTCCGCTCAGCGCCGTCGCAACGCCGGTCTGGGGCGTGGACGATCCGGTCATCTGGCGCCGCCAGCGCGTGCCCTTTATCACGGTGCAAACCGACCTCGCCCCGGGGCTGAGGGCTGAAGCGGTATCCGCCGCGCTGCGTCCGGCGGTCGATAAACTGCGCGCGAGCCTGCCCGCAGGTTACAGCATTGAAGAAGGCGGCGCGGTTGCCGAATCGGATAAGGGGAACAGCTCCGTCTTTACCGTTCTTCCGGTGACGCTGGTCATCATGCTGATGCTGCTGATGCTTCAGCTGCGGCGATATTCCCGGATGCTGCTGGCGCTCCTGATGGCCCCGTTTGGTTTACCGGGGATCGTGCTGGCTATGCTGCCTGGCGGCACGCCGATGGGGTTTGTCGCGCTGCTGGGCGTCATCGCCCTGGCAGGGATGATCGTGCGTAACGCGGTAATATTGATTAGCGAGGTTGACAGCAATCTAGCTCAGGGGATGGCAAATGATGCCGCGATTATGGCGGCCGCGGAGCACCGGGCCAGACCCATCTGTCTGACCGCCTGCGCCGCCATTTTGGGCATGATCCCCATCTCTCACCAGGTTTTCTGGGGCCCAATGGCCTATGCCATCATCGGCGGGCTGCTGGCTGCGACGCTGGTGACGCTGACCGTGTTACCCGCGTCGTTTAGCCTGCTGTTACAGTGGGGGGCTCAGCGCAAAGCCGCAGCCGACGGGCCGGGCTGAGTCCCCATCGTTCTCCGATTACGCGGCGGTCAGCGCAAAACGGTCTTTCAGGACATGGCGGATGTCCTCCTCCGCCAGCTGCCGCGTTTCAGTGCCGTTCGCCGTGATGGTTTTCAGCATATCGCCCAGCAAAATCTGGCGTCCTTCCGGGCTGTGCTGCACCACCACCCGCTTCTGCACAAAAATAGCCTCAGGATGCGTCGAGTTAAGGTAGTTGGCCGGAACGAAATCAATCCACTCCTGAGGCGTGAGATCGAAGCCGTATTGTCGGGCCCATTCGCCTTCCACCTTCGCCTCGAGCAGATACTCGCCCTCCGCGCTGCGGCTCAGGCGAAACGTGTCGAAGTCCTGGGTGATTTCCACGTCAAGCGTGTCCAGCGCCATTGGCGCGCGGATGCCGTAGCTGCCGAACCCGAGATCGCAAAGCCACTGGCGGCTCTCCACCTCGGCGATGAGCGCCATATGGGTTTTTGGCCGCCGCGCGGGGTAGAACATCGGGCGCGCCGCCACAAAACGGTAAGGTATCCCTAACGCTTCCAGCGCCATGGCAAAAAGCCCGTTCACCTCATAGCAGTACCCGCCGCGCCCTTTCTTTAACACCTTCTCGGCAATGTCGTCTGGTGCCAGCGAGACAATTTTCCCCGCCTGCACGTCCAGATTTTCAAAGGGAACAGAAAAGAGCTGATGACGCATCAGCGCATGCAGGGTGGACGTATCGGCCGCCGCCGGTCCGGTGTAGTTTATGCGTTTGAAATACGAGGAAATGTCGAAATTATCGCTGTGCATAATGCCTCCTTGTCCTGAACATGCCGGACACTATAGATGGCGCACATCATTGGCTGTATAGTCAGTTTTATCGAAAATTAGCCTGAACAGATACCCATGTCTGCCCCCTCCCCACACTATCGCCGGATTGCTGAGCGTCTGCGCCTCACGCTCTCTTCAGGCGCATTGCGAGTCGGTGACCGGATGATCTCCGCACGTAAACTGGCCGAACGCGAGCACGTGAGCCTTCCGACGGCGCTGGAGGCCCTTCGCTGCCTTGAGGCTGAAGGGCTGATCGTTGCGCGACCGCGTTCAGGTTATTACATCCGCCAGATCAGCCTCCCTCCGCGCGCGGAGCCTGCGCGTTCCACGCCGGGCCCGGTGCCCGTGACTATGTCCGCCGTGGCCCGCTCGCTGTTCAGCAGCGCAGAAGCCCGCCTGGTCCCGCTGGGCGCCGCCCTGCCCGATCCCGCGTGGCTGCCCGGGGAGGCGCTACAGCGGGCGTTACACTCCGTGGGCCGTCGTCTGGACGCGCATGGGCAGAGCTACAGCCTGCCGCCGGGAAGGCGTGATTTACGAAGCAAGATTGCGGCGCGTGCTGCACAGTGGGGAGCCCGTTTCGGCGCGGACGATCTGATTATTACCGCAGGCGCGACGCAGGCGCTGCGCCTGGCCCTGCGGGCCGTGTGTCAGCCAGGTGATGTGGTGGCGGTGGAGCAGCCCGCCTACTTTGGCACGCTCCTGCTGCTGGAGGATTTAGGCCTGAAGGCGTTAGAAATCCCCACCGATCCTGCTGAAGGTCTGTTACTGGAACCGCTGGCTGACGCCATCCGCTGCCACCGTCCCGCGGCCGTCCTGGCCTCGCCCACCGTGCAAAACCCATTGGGTGCCAGCATGCCCGTCGCGCGCAAGCAGGAACTGGTTGCTCTGCTTGAAGAAGCCGGTCTTCCTCTGATTGAGGACGACGTTTACGGTGACCTGGTCGGTGACGGGCAACGTCCTCCGGCCTGCAAAGCCTTCGACCAGAACGGGAATGTGATTTACTGCAGCTCCCTGTCTAAAACGCTTGCGCCGGGGTGGCGAATCGGCTGGATTGCCGCCGGACGCTATTACCCGCAGGTCTTGCAGGCCCGCATGGCCGGAGAGTGGGCAGGTGCGCCGCTGCTGGAAGCCGCGACGAGCGAGATGCTGGCAAACGGCGACTACGACCGTCACCTGCGGCGGCTAAAGCGGCGGATCGCAGAGGGAATCGCCGCCGTCGTGGTGCGGGTCAAGGCCAGTTTCCCCCCGGTACCCGCGTAAACGTCCCCGAAGCTGGCTTTCTGCTGTGGGTAGAACTTCCTCCGCAGGTCAACGCGCTGGAGGTGCATCGCCGCGCGCTGGCGCGGGGTATTGGCGTCAGCCCCGGCCCCCTGTTTTCCCCTGGCGCAGAACTCACGCACTTTCTGCGGCTAAACTGTGCAAACGAACCGACGCCCCGCCTGCTCAATGCCGTGGAGCAGATTGGTGCGCTATGCCATGAGCTGGCCGCTTTCACACCAGACTCTCCAGCCATTCGGTAAATACCCGTACCTTGCGGGAGAGATGACGGTGTGGGTAGAGCAGTGACAGTTTGCGGTCCGGCGAACGATATTCAGGCAGGACCTCAACCAGCAGGCCACGGTCAATGTAAGGCTGGAGAAAGAGATTCATTCCCTGCATTACCCCCAGCCCGGCCAGGCCTGCCGCGATGTAGGCCTCGGAGTTATCCACCACGAGCTTACCGGATAGCGCGATCTCCGCAACGCCCTCTGGCGTGGTAAACGTCCACGGCTGAACGTGCCTGCTGCTGTTGTTAATCCAGTTAATCGCCTGATGCTTGCGTAAATCCTCCAGCGTTTCTGGCGTACCGTGTTCAGCCAGCCAGGCCGGGCTGGCGCAGGTCGTGATTTTAATGTTCCCGATTTTACGCGCGATATAGTCGCCGTCGTCCAGCTCGCCCACCCGCAGCACGCAGTCCAGGCCGTCCCGCAGCATATCCCGACGGCGGTCAGAGCTGCTCAGGATGATGTCGATATCAGGATGCTGACGATAAAAATCAGGCAGGTTGGGTATCACCCGCAGCGCCGCAAAAGAGATGGGCATATCCACACGCAGCTGGCCGTGTATCGGTCGATCGGCGCCAAACGACTCCAGTAATTCGTCCGCCTGCGCCAGCAGAGGTTTACTGCGGCGATAAAAGGCTTCCCCATCCGGCGTCAGGCTAATCCGACGCGTGGTGCGCTGCAGGAGCCGCGTGCCGCTGTGTTGTTCCAGAAGCTGCAGCGCTTTGGTCACTGCCGGTCGATGGACCTGCAGATTCTCTGCCGCCTGGGTAAGGCTCCCCGAGTCGACAATTTCAATAAAAATCCGAATAGATTCAAAGAGGTTTATTTGCATAAGGGATGTCTTGCCGCGAGCGGGAGAAAATGATTGTTATTAATTTTATAACAGTGATGAATATTTTTGGCTATTTTTCCTAACAATCTTCCTCTCTACACTCTCCCTCATTCAAACGTAAGGGAGAGTCTGCTATGAAAAATAACCGTATCTGTCAGATCCTGGGTATCGAAAAGCCCGTTATTCAGGGACCGTTATCCTGGCTTACTGATGCCCGTTTAGTGGCCGCGGTCAGCAATGCCGGAGGACTCGGCGTGCTGGGCCCCAACGCCGGTTTAACCGCCGATACCGCGGTCTCCACGCCGGAAGAGACCGCCGAAAAAATGCGGGAAGAAATTCGGAAAACCAAACGGCTGACCGAAAAACCCTTCGGCGTGAACCTGATCCCCACCGCCGTTAATGACGTCTGGACCGGGCCAATTCTTAAGGTGGTAAAAGAGGAAGGCGTCAGGGCCGTGGTGTACACGGGCTATGGGGAAGGCAGCATTATTCCTGCGCTGTTCAATGAGTTAAAAGAGGCAGGTATCGCCATTATCTACCGCGACATCAATCCCACGCCGGAAAATACCCTTCTGGCTGAAGAGATGGGGGCAGACATCATCGTCGCCACCGGTTTTGATGAGGGTGGGACGTTACCCGCGACGGCGCTGGGTACCTTTTCCATCGTGCCGCTGATTGCCGACGCCGTGAAGCACGTCCCGGTGATGGCGGCGGGCGGTATTACCGATAATCGCACCGCCAGAGCGGCGCATGCGTTAGGGGCAGAAGGCGTGTTTGCCGGCTCGGTGTTTATCAGTACCGAAGAAAGCCGCGTGCCGCAGGGGGTCAAAGAGAAAATTGTTGCCGCCAACGGCCTGGACCTGCTGCTTTTCCGCACCGTCCCCCACTACTATCGTTCTCTCCCCGGCAAGCTGGCGGAAAAACTGGCGGCGATGGATAAAGCTGGCGCAAGCAACGAAGCGCTGGGCAAGGCGATGGGCGGATTACGGGGCCTGCGCCTGGGCATGCTGGAAAATAATACCGATGAAGGGTATATCGCGCTCGGCACGGGGATTGGGAATATCCGCAGCGTGAGAAGCGTGGCCGAGGTTGTCGATGCGTTAACGGTTGAGTAAGCCCTTAACCCTGATGCTATGGACGCTGCACAGGAGCAGCGTCCGCAAACCGTCTGCGGTCCTTTTTCATAGATTGAGGATTGCGCGTTCTTTAACCACAGCGTCAGGATTGGCACGTTTTACCGCTGCCAGAAAAGCCGTGAAGTTATGATTCCAGAGGGTAAGATTGTTATAAAACTGCACCTGCTTTTCATTAACACCGTCGCGGTAAATAACAATCCAGACCCGTCTGCTGTTTATCTCTGTATTCCCCGGTCTGATTTTAATGATGTTAGCCAGCGCAATTTTACGGGTGGCGTTGTTTTTAACTTCATATAAAAACTGGTCATCATAAAACCAGGTTTTACCTGCATTTCCGCCAAATATGGAGGGACTGGCAGATATCTTTTTCATCCCGTTACGGTCTGAAATGATACGTTTTGCCTGGCGAATGCGTCTGACCAAAAAGCTTAACAGAATGAGAAGCGCAATGAGGGGCAGAGCGACTGATATCATTTTTAGACTTTCGTGCATATCCCTGCCCCACAATACATTCATTTTAACGCGTGAGTATAACGCGCCGATCGTTGATGACAACAACCCTTACGGTCAGGGAATAATCCGCGCGGCTCTCAACTGCGCGAACAGGTGGAAAAACATCTCATCCGTCGCCTGCATTTGCGTAAAGCCCGCCCTGCGCAGCTTGCTCCCGTCACCAAACATGTCGTAGTCCCAGCTAAAGACAAAATCGGCAAACCGCCCGTCGCTCAGCTGCAGAATATCCGCTTCCACCAGCCGCTCTCCGGCAAGCTCGCGCCATACGCCGCGATAGTCCGTAAACAGCTGATGAAATGACAGCCTCACCGGCGGTGCAGAGTCCAGGTCAAACCAGCGTGCGATGCGCGGCCAGAGCTCGCTCCAGCGCCAGATATCACCATTATTCACGTTGAACGCCTGATTCTGTGCCGCAGGTGACGCGGCGGCCCACAGCGTTGCCTCGGCCAGCAGCCCGGCGTCGGTATGGTCAACGATACTGTGCCAGGTCTGTTCCGAACCGGGAAAACGCAACGGTAAACCCAGCGCCTTGCACAGGGAGGCGTACAGGGCAATGCTCAGCGCAAGGTTCATGGCATTGCCCGGTACCGCACTCCCTACCACGCCCGGCCTGATGGCATTCCAGTGCCAGCGCTTTCCCCGCTGAAACTGGCTGAGCCACGCAAGCTGCGCGGCGTTAAATTCGGCACCCGGTACGACGGGATCGCTTTCGCGCGCCGGGGTTTTAAACGGCCCCAGATGCGCGCCGTAGACCTTGTACCCCTGCATCAGGCTTACCGTCTGCAAAGGTGCCGTTTTTTCGAGGATGCTGACCAGATTACGCAGCATGGTGACGTTCGGCTCAACCATGTCTTCCCAGTTCGCCGCGTTCGCCCAGGCGCTGTAAAAGAGATGGGTGGCACCGTCCAGGGAGCGCAGCGCCCGGGCGCTGTCCTTTTCATCCAGTAAATCGATCTTGACCATCGGAATGCCGTCAGGATGCGACCCGGCATGGCGGCTAAGGCCGATCACCTGCCACTGATGGTGCAGGAGCGTGTTGACCATCTGTCTGCCGACAATGCCGCTGGCGCCCGCGACCAGGGCGACGTTGTGTTGCTGCCTATTATTCATGGTATTTCTCCGGAAAGGGTGACAGACGCAGTGTGATATATTATTTTTTCTGGAGATATCCCATGAAACCGATGGCACTTATAAGCAAAATCATTAAATGAATAATAAGCTCAATGCCATTTCTACCTTTCTGCGCGTCGCTGAAGCGGGCTCGTTTTCAGCGGCTGCCCGTCAGACCGGTATTAAGCAGTCCGCCGTCAGTCAACAGATCGCGGCGCTTGAGGAAGAGCTTGGCGTGGTACTGCTGCACCGTACGACGCGTACGATGAAGCTGACCGAACAAGGGGAACGCTACCGGCGTGATATGCAGCTCGTGCTGGACGCCATGGGGGAAGCGGAGAGGCGTTTACATCCTGTCGATCATAGCGTTCAGGGACGCGTCCATGTCCAGTTGCCGAGCGGCCTGGGGCAGATCATTTTGCCGCATCTGCTGGCGTTACAGCGCCTGCATCCCGAGCTGCAGCTGATGCTTTCCCTGGATGACCGCCTTGCCGATCTGGTGGCGGAGGGCGTGGATGTCGCGATACGGCTGAGCAGCGAGCCTCCGCAGGCGCACGCGGCTCGCGTGCTGGGACGGATTGAAGCTGCACTGTTTGCCGCTCCCGGTTTTCAGGCGGTACACGCGGTCAGCGAACTGGCGACGCTGCCACACGTACGGTTCAGCGGCATTCCGCCGGATGCTCCCCTGCGCCTGATGTCTGACGAGGAAACGGTCGAGGTCAACGTGAATACCGTTTTCCGTGCCAACACCAGTGAGGCGCTGCTGCAGGCGCTGGAGTCAGGCATCGGTATCGGCGGCATGCAGCGACCGCTCGTGGCCAGGGCTCTGCAGGCGGGCACGCTGGTACCGGTGCTGCCCGACTGGCGGTTACCCGATCGCTTCCTCTATGCCGTTTATCCTGATGCCCGCTTTATTCCGCAGCGCGTCAGAAAGGTCGTCAGCGTGATTGAGCAATTACTGCCTGAGATCGCGACCCACAACGCCACAAAATAACCGCCTTTTACCTCGCCACCGGTAAATCCGCGTACCGCGTCGTATAGGCCGGTGACAACATCTCTCGCTTCATCGCCCACGGTTTCTCAATCCCCTGCCCGGCAAACCATATCTTCCCTTTGCCGGAGTGATTGACGCTGTCGATCATCTCCATCAGCGCCGCGCTGTTGGCGCGCAGGCGATTGTCGTCAAACAGATTAAGCTGAGCGACACCGCTGCTGAAAAAGTCCGCCAGCATGACACCGGCCTTCATATAGCGATACCCGTCGAGCCATATCCGCCCCAGCGCCTCCGTGGCGGCACGGATGATATCCCGCGAGTCATTGGTGGGCGTCATCAGGGTGACCGAAGCCTGATTACCGTAATAAATTTCGTTGTCCGCATGCGGGCTGGTGCGCACAAACACGCTGATAAAACGACAGTATTGATGCTCGCCGCGCAGTTTCTCTGCGGCGCGTTCCGCGTAGGCGCAAATCGCCTGGTGCATCTCTTCATATTGCGTAATGCGATGACCAAACGAACGGCTACAGATGATTTGCTGCTTCGTGGGGGTGTACTCTTCCAGGTCAAGACAGGGCTCGCCGCGAAGCTCGCGCGCCGTACGCTCCAGCACCACGTTAAAATGTTTGCGAATGACCCACGAGGAGGCCTCCGCCAGCTCCAGCGCCGTGGTAATCCCCATCGCGTTCAGTTTTTTCGTGATGCGCCGCCCTACGCCCCATACCTCCTCTACCGGAACCTTTGCCAGCAGTTTACGCTGCCGCTCGCGGCCTGACAGATCGACCACGCCGCCGGTACTGGCCCACCGTTTCGCCGCATAGTTGGCCAGCTTTGCCAGCGTTTTTGTCGGGGCAATGCCGACGCCAACGGTTAAGCCCGTGTTTTTAAAGACCTGCGTGCGCATCTGGTGTCCGAACGCGTCCAGCGACATGCAGTTACCGATCCCTGAAACGTTCACGAACGCCTCGTCAATCGAGTAAATTTCTATGGCCGGAGCCAGATCCGTCAGCGTCTGCATCACCCGACTGCTGAGGTCAGCATACAGCGCATAGTTCGAACTGAAGACGTAAACCCTCGCCGGAAAAAGCTTCTCTTTGAATTTAAAATAAGGCTCACCCATTTTTATGCCGAACTGCTTTGCCTCCCGCGAGAGTGAAATGATGCAGCCGTCGTTGTTGGACACCACCACGATGGGCTTCCCCTCCAGATCGGGGCGGAATACCTTCTCGCAGGAGGCATAGAAGCTGTTCACATCAACCAGCGCGAACATGTTTATGCGTTTTAAGCGTGTGGGTGACGACGCCGAAGATCTGCAGCTCCTCTTCGGACTGAAAGGTAATCGGCTGATAGCGGGCGTTATGTGGCAACAGCCTCAGAACCGGGCGCGTCTGTAGCTCTTTCACCGTAAACTCACCGGCGACCGACGCCACGACGATATCCCCATGTTCGGCATTTAACGAGCGGTCAACCACCAGCAGATCGCCGTCGCCAATCCCCGCGCCAATCATGGAGTCTCCACTCACCTTGATAAAATAGGTCGCACTGGGGTGCCTCACTGCCAGCCGGTTAAGATCGAGACGATCCTCCACATAATCCTGCGCCGGGCTGGGAAACCCACAGGCAACACGTTCTAAAAACAAAGGTAGTTCAATGATTTGTTTTGGTTGATAAGAAAAGAGAGTGTCCATGATGCCTTTCTCGCCATATACTGTATATAAATACAGTATTACGGATTATGGTCAGGGATCAAGGTCATTTCCGGAAGCGAACCCAAACGCGTTGAAGTGTCAGAAGATTTAAAACGCGCAAAGCCCGGAAGCACATGTCGGGCTTTGTGCCTGTGACGATCAGTCCATCAGCGTGTTCAATGTTTCCAGCGCGTCAGGCGGCAGTTGCAGTTCCCCCGCCGCGAGGTTTTGCCGCAGATGCGCCACGGAAGAGGTGCCCGGGATCAGCAGGATATTCGGAGAACGCTGCAGCAGCCATGCCAGCGCAACCTGCATTGCCGTGACGCCCAGTGAATCCGCGACAGCCTTCAGCCCGGACGATTGCAGCGGCGTAAAGCCGCCCAGTGGGAAGAACGGCACATACGCAATCCCCTGCTGCGCAAGCAGATCCACCAGCGCATCATCACCCCGGTTCACAATGTTGTACATGTTCTGCACGCACACCACCTGCACCATCTTCTGCGCTTCCGCGACCTGGGTGGCCGTGACGTTGCTCAAACCAATATGCCGCACCAGCCCCTGCTGCTGTAATTCTGCCAGGGTGGAGAGCGGTTCAGCAATCGACCCTTCCGCTGGCCCGTGCGCGCTAAACATAATTCGCAGATTCACCACGTCCAGCACGTCCAGCTGCAGATTACGCAGGTTGTCATGCACCGCCTGCGTCAGCTCCTGCGCGGAAAAGGCCGGCAGCCACGCGCCTTTGTCGTTGCGACGGGCGCCAATCTTGGTGACGATCGTCAGATCGTCCCGGTAAGGATGAAGCGCCTCGCGGATCAGCTGGTTCGTGATATGAGGACCATAAAAATCACTGGTATCAATGTGGTTCACTCCCGCCGCCACGGCCTCGCGTAACACGTCCAGCGCGGCCTGCTTATCCTTCGGCGGCCCAAAGACGCCCGGCCCGGCCAGCTGCATCGCGCCGTAGCCCAGCCGTTTCACCGTCCGCGTCCCGAGCGCGTATGTCCCGCTTTTATCAATGCTGCTCATGTTGACCTTCCTCATAAAAATGATCCGGATTTACAACAGGTTCCCAAAAGGGCCCCTTAGTTAAGCGCGAGTTAATTAAAGTTTACATTCTCTACGACGATAGTAATGAAGTAACCCTGCATCTTCTCTAACGGACGACCGCTATGCTGAAAAATCTGCACGTGATTACCGGTATTATCTTTGCCCTCACCATATTCTGCCTGCTGCAAGTTGTCACGGGAGGGTTGTTCTACTCTGCCGTCAGTAACGATCGCCATAACTTCCAGAACTCCGGCGTGCTCAATGCCCAGCAGGAAAGCCTGAGCGACAGCGTGAACACGCTGGTGAAAACGCGCGTCACCGTCACCCGCGTGGCGATCCGCTACCTGAAAAACCAGCGTGACCCGGCTTCCCTGGCGGCGATCAATAAACTGCTGGGCACCGCAGGCGACTCGCTGGCAAAAGCCGAAGCCTATAACAAAGAGTGGCAGAAACTGCCGCAGGTTAAGGGCCAGGAGGCGGCATTGACCGACGAGATGCAGAAATCCTGGAACCAGATGCACGAAGTCATGCGTTTATCGATTGAGTATCTGCGCGCCGACAACTATCAGGCCTATGGCGATCTGGATGCGCAGCAGGCGCAGGACAATATGGAAGCGGTCTATAACCGCTGGCGCGCCGAAAATAACACCCTGCTGAAGGCCGCAACCGAAGAGAACCAGAGCAGCTTCACGCAGATGCAGTGGACGCTGGCGGCAATTCTGCTGGCCGTTATCGCGGTTCTGGTGGTCATCTGGCAGGGTTTACAGCACCTGCTGTTAAAACCACTCCACTCCATTATGGACCATATTCGCGCCATTGCAGGGGGCGACCTGACGCAGGAGATCGCTATCTCGGGCCGCAATGAGATGGGTCAGCTGGCCGCCGGCCTGCATGAGATGCAGCAGTCGCTGGTGACCACCGTCAGCGCCGTACGCGGAAGTACCGATTCCATCTACACCGGCGCAGGCGAAATTGCCGCAGGAAGCAACGATCTTTCCGCCCGCACCGAGCAGCAGGCCGCCTCGCTCGAAGAGACCGCCGCCAGCATGGAAGAGCTGACCGCGACGGTTAAACAGAACTCCGATAACGCCCGTCAGGCCACGCTGCTGGCGAAAAACGCCTCTGAAACGGCCGCGCGCGGCGGTCACGTCGTGGATAACGTGGTTCGCACCATGAACGAGATTGCCGACAGTTCGCAGCAAATTGCGCATATTACCGGCGTGATTGACAGCATCGCGTTCCAGACGAACATTCTGGCGCTTAACGCCGCGGTGGAAGCGGCACGCGCCGGGGAACAGGGGCGTGGTTTTGCGGTTGTCGCAGGGGAGGTCCGGACCCTGGCGAGCCGCAGCGCGCAGGCGGCGAAAGAGATCAAAGGGCTTATCGAGAACTCCGTCAGCCGGGTGAATACCGGTTCTGAGCAGGTTAGCGAGGCAGGCACCACCATGAAGGAGATCGTCGCCGCCGTGACCCGCGTGACCGATATCATGGGCGAGATTTCCTCTGCCTCTGACGAGCAGAGCCGCGGCATTGAACAGGTGAGCCTGGCCGTTTCGCAGATGGACAGCGTGACGCAGCAAAACGCCGCGCTGGTGCAGGAGTCCGCCACGGCGGCAGCGGCGCTGGAAGATCAGTCCGAACAGCTGCGCCAGGCGGTGGCCGCGTTTCGTCTGAACGGCAAAGAAAAAGCGGTAGCTCCACGTCCGGCCAGCGTGAAAACGCCTCAGCTGTTGCGCCCGGCAACCGCAAACGCCGCCACCGACAGCAACTGGGAAACCTTCTGAATCACCGGCGGGCGAGGAGATCGCCCGCTAGCGGCTGCGCTTGGCGTGCCGCTCCCAGTTCTCCTGTTTTGCTTCATCGGATTTACGCAGTGAAACGTAGCATGCCCCGCTGCCGCCGTGATGCGGCAGCGCCACGCAGAAGGCCTGCACTTCCTCGAACTCCGTTAACCAGCGCGCCAGATAGCTGCGCACCACATTAGGATGCGAGTTCTGCTCGCGCCCTTTTCCGTGAATGATAATCAGATTGCGTAACCCGTCACGTCCGGCCTGGCGAATAAAAGAATAGAGCATCTGACGGCAGCGTTCGGCGGGCTGACGCAGGAGGTTTAAGCTGGCCTGGCGGGCATATTTACCCGAGCGCAGCTTCTCGATAACGCCCTGCTGCACCCCTTCGCGCCGGAACGCCAGCGGTTCTTCCAGGGGAAGAAGGTCAAGAAAATCCAGCGTCAGGAAGTTATCCAGCTGTTCACTATCCACCTCCTGGCGCGCCCGCGTATTGCGGCTGGGCTGCCAGTGAATATCCGGGCCACGCTTCAGCGGCTGGACATCTTCCATGGCGTCAAGAAAAAAGGATTTGTCGTCAGGGTTCATGGATATCCTCCGGCTACAACTGAGGACGGTACTATACCTGCGCCTGAGACTGGCCTCAATCACCGTTACAGGCCCTCATGCGCCGCAAATATTAACCTGATGAATATATATAGTATTTATAAAATAAAGTTAAATATGACTTAACTAAAATTTCAGCAAAGATGAAATAAGTGATTTGTGTTAAATTTTCGTAAAATCAAACACTCAATATCCTTTCATTTTGCGGGAAAGGTGTTATACCTAAATATACCTGCTTCATGGATATAATATTCAGGATTGGCGAAAGGACGCACTGCTGTGTGTACTGGAGGATCTGTCTGATGTCGGGCAGATCCTGTTTTTTTTATTATCTCCCTTTCACGCCGCGATTATTTTTCTCGCTTCCCGTCTGAACTGCGTAATTAATGATTCAGCCAGGGGCGTCTGACGTGAATCACGGCGCTGAATTAAATAATATGCTGCTTTTGGAAGCGATTCGACAACCGGCAGCATGACCAGGCGGTGCGCCAATAGCGGGTCACAGCCTAACTCCTGCGGCAATATGCTTAGAAAATCACTTTGCGCAACCAGGCTTATGCAGGAAGAAAAGGTTTCGCAGACCACACCAATTCGCGGTATTTGCGAGCGATGGCTAAATACCTCTTCTAGCTGCTTATAATAACTTCCCCGCGGCGTCGGCATTGTCCAGTTATAATGCAGGAGTTCGTTAATCGACGTTGCCCCCGTTGCCGGATGCCCTTCGCGACAAAATACCGCAAATGGCTTCTCAAAGAGTTTTTCAAACGTAAATTCCTGGTCGTAAGGTCCCTGATAATAAGTATTGATGGTGAAATCCAGCTCTCCCTGCCGTAATTCGTTGATCATCGACACCAGCTGCCCTTCCATTATCCGCACTTTGACCTGCGGATGTTGGGCATGAAAGCGGGTGATAACGGCGGGCATCAGGCTGCGCGAAACGCTGGCCCCCATCCCGATGTTGATCTGCCCGGCCTGTTCCCCCTGCCGCTGACGAATGTCATCCTGCGCCGCGCGCAGCTCTTCCAGAATTAACCGGGCGCGCTGGTAAAAACCCTCGCCGCATTCGGTCAACGCCACGCCCTTACTCCTGCGCACGAAAAGCTGCGCCGCCATGCCCTCCTCCAGCTCTTTGATGGATTTGGTCAGCGCCGGCTGCGAAAGATTCAGCGTCCTGCTGGCACCGCGAATGCTGCCCTGACGTGCGACTTCAACAAACGCCCGGAGATGATGGAATTTAACCTGAAATGACATAGCCCGACCGATAACCGTTGTTTATCAGAGTAAAGAAACTGTCATCTACTTTACTGGAAAGGGATGTGCGAGGGTAATTCCTGAACGGTTAAAACTGTGAAAAATCGGTTAGTGATAAGTAAAAACTATCACAGCGTGAAGCAGTTCACATATTTTCATGATGACAGGAACAGATATGGACACACTGGCGCAGTACATCCAGACGTTAACCCCGCAGCTGAGCGCGTGGCGTCGCGATTTTCACCATTTTGCGGAATCCGGCTGGGTAGAGTTTCGTACCGCCGCGAAAGTTGCGGAGACCCTGAACTCGCTGGGTTACGAACTGGCGATGGGCCGTGACGTGGTCGATGCCGAAAGCCGGATGGGGCTGCCCGATGAGGCAACCCTGGCGCGAGAGTTTGCCCGCGCGCGGGCGCAAGGCGCGCCTGAGAAATGGCTGGCGCCGTTTGAAGGCGGCTTTACCGGCATTGTCGCCACCCTGAATACCGGCCGCCCGGGCCCAACCCTGGCGTTTCGCGTGGACATGGACGCCCTTGATTTAAGCGAAGCGCTCGACGACAGCCATCGCCCGTTCCGCGACGGGTTTGCCTCCTGCAATCCGGGCATGATGCACGCCTGCGCGCACGACGGCCACACCACCATTGGTCTGGGACTGGCACAGGTGCTTAAGCAGAATGAAGCCCGGCTCAACGGCACCATTAAGCTGATCTTCCAGCCTGCTGAAGAAGGCACGCGCGGCGCGCGCGCCATGGTTGCCGCCGGGGCGCTGGATGACGTGGACTATTTCACGGCCATTCATATTGGTACCGGCGTCCCTGCCGGTACGGTGATCTGCGGAAGCGATAACTTTATGGCCACCACCAAGTTCGACGTGAGCTTCACCGGCGTGGCCGCACACGCGGGCGGTAAGCCGGAGGACGGGCGTAACGCCCTGCTCGCCGCCGCGCAGGCCGCCCTCGCCCTGCACAGCATCGCTCCGCACAGCGACGGCGCATCCCGGGTGAACGTCGGCGTGATGCAGGCGGGCAGCGGGCGCAACGTGGTGCCCGCGAATGCCCTGATCAAAGTTGAAACCCGCGGCGAAAGCGAAGCGATTAATCAGTATGTCTTTGAACGCGCGCAGGCCGTCATTACCGGCGCGGCGGCGCTCTACGGCGTGAGCGCCGAGATGCGCCTGATGGGGGCTGCCACCTCCAGCGCGCCGACACCGGCGTGGGTGGATTATCTGCGCGAACAGGCGAGCCAGGTTTCCGGGGTTGTTCATGCCATCGATAAGGTGAAAGCGCCAGCGGGTTCCGAAGACGCCACGCTGATGATGGCCCGCGTGCAGCAGAACGGCGGCATGGCGTCCTATATGGTGTTTGGCACGGATTTGAGCGCCGGACATCACAACGAAAAATTCGACTTCGATGAGCAGGTCATGACTATCGCCATCGAAACGCTGGCGCGAACAGCGCTCAATTTCCCGTGGACGCGAGGTGTGTGATGCAGGAGAACTACGCTTTTATTGCCGATGCGATCGACACGCGATGTCGGACCTTAACCGATATTGCCGACGCGATCTGGGATCGTCCCGAAACCCGCTTTGAAGAGTTCTGGTCCGCCGAACGGCTGGCCAGCGAGCTGGAAGCAGAAGGCTTCACGCTGACCCGCGAGGCAGGCGGCATTCCCAATGCCTTTATCGCCAGCTTCGGCAGCGGGAAACCGGTTATCGCCCTGCTGGGCGAGTACGACGCGCTGGCCGGGTTAAGCCAGCAGGCACACTGCGCGACGGCGCAAACCGCCACGCCGGGGGCTAACGGCCACGGCTGCGGACATAATCTCTTAGGCACCGCAGCGCTTGCGGGCGCGGTGGCGGTGAAAAGCTGGCTGGAGCAGCACGGCGGCAGCGGAACGGTGCGTTTTTACGGCTGTCCCGGTGAAGAAGGCGGCTCCGGGAAAACCTTTATGGTGCGCGAAGGGCTGTTTGATGACGTCGATGCCGCCGTCACCTGGCACCCGGAAGCCTTTGCCGGGATGTTTAACGTCAGCACGCTGGCGAATATTCAGGCCGCCTGGCGTTTTCACGGCGTGGCGGCGCACGCGGCCAACTCTCCTCACCTGGGACGCAGCGCCCTGGACGCCGTGACGCTGATGACCACCGGCACCAACTTCCTTAACGAACACATCATCGAGAAAGCGCGCGTCCATTACGCCATTACCGACACCGGCGGGATTTCGCCCAACGTGGTGCAGGCGCAGGCCGAGGTGCTGTACCTGATCCGCGCCCCGGAGATGGCGGATGCGCAGCAGATCTACGAGCGCATCGAGAAAATCGCCCAGGGCGCGGCGCTGATGACCGAAACGACCGTCGAGTGCCGCTTTGATAAAGCCTGCTCCAGCTACCTGCCGAACCGCACGCTTGAGGCCGCGATGTATCGCGCCCTGCAGCACTACGGCACGCCGGAGTGGACCGAGGAAGAGCGAGAGTTTGCCCGCGAGATCCGCGCCACGCTGACGCCCAACGATTTACAAAACAGCCTGAAAAATATTGCCGCCACGGGTGGTGAAGCGGGTAAAGCCTTTGCCCGTCGTCATCAGGCGACGCTGCTGGTGGATGAAGTCGCGCCCTATGCCGTCACCGACAACGTGCTGGCGGGTTCAACCGACGTGGGTGACGTCAGCTGGAAAATGCCGGTCGCCCAGTGCTTCAGCCCCTGCTTTACCGTCGGCACGCCGCTGCACACCTGGCAGCTGGTGTCTCAGGGGCGAACCTCTATTGCCCACAAGGGCATGCTGCTGGCCGGGAAAGTGATGGGCGCGACCGCGCTCAATCTGCTGCAGGACGCCGCGCTGCTGAAAAAATGCCGTGAAGAGTTCGAACAACAACTAGAAGAAAAACCGTACGCGTGTCCGATCCCACCGGGCGTGACACCGTCACCTTTAAAATAAAAAAACACAACACAACAACACAACACTCCCGAGGAACGCCCATGAGTATGTCATCCATACCTTCGCATTCCCCATCCGGTAAGCTCTATGGCTGGGTTGAAAGGATCGGCAATAAAGTGCCGCACCCTTTCCTGCTTTTTATCTATCTGATTGTGATTTTGATGGTCGCCACCGCCGTGCTCTCCGCCTTTGACGTCAGCGTGCGCAGCCCGGCCGACGGCAGCCTGGTGGCGGTGAAAAATCTGCTGAGCATTGAAGGGCTGCACTGGTTTTTACCCAACGTGATTAAAAACTTCAGCGGCTTCGCCCCGCTCGGCGCCATTCTGGCGCTGGTGCTGGGCGCCGGGCTGGCCGAACGCGTCGGTCTGCTGCCCGCATTGATGGTGAAGATGGCTTCTCACGTCAGCGCGCGCTACGCCAGCTACATGGTGCTGTTTATCGCCTTCTTCAGCCATATCTCCTCCGACGCCGCGCTGGTGATCATGCCGCCGATGGGGGCGCTGATCTTCCTCGCCGTCGGGCGCCATCCCGTGGCGGGCCTGCTGTCCGCGATTGCGGGGGTGGGCTGCGGTTTTACCGCTAACCTGCTGATCGTGACCACCGACGTGCTGCTCTCGGGCATCAGTACGGAGGCGGCAAAAACCATTGATGCGGCCATGCACGTCAGCGTGATCGACAACTGGTACTTTATGGCAAGCTCGGTCATTCTCCTGACGATTGTCGGCGGGCTGATTACCGATAAGATCATTGAGCCGCGCCTGGGCAAATGGGAAGGCCGCAGTGATGAAAAGCTGGAAACCCTGAGCGAAGCGCAGCGCTTCGGCCTGCGCGTAGCGGGGATTGTCTCGCTGGCGTTTATCGCCGCGGTGGCGCTGATGGTGGTGCCGGAAAACGGCATATTGCGCGATCCGGTTAAACATACGGTCCTGCCCTCGCCGTTTATTCAGGGCATCGTGCCGCTGATTATCCTCTTCTTCTTCGTTGTTTCGCTCGCCTACGGTATCGCCACCGGCAAAATCCGCCGCCAGGGTGACCTGCCGCAGCTGATGATCGAGCCGATGAAAGAGATGGCGGGCTTTATCGTGATGGTGTTCCCGCTGGCCCAGTTTGTGGCGATGTTTAACTGGAGCAACATGGGCAAGTTTATGGCCGTGGGCCTCACCGACGCGCTGGAGGCTGCCGGGCTAAGCGGCGTACCGGCGTTTGTCGGTCTGGCGCTGCTGTCATCCCTGCTGTGCATGTTTATCGCCAGCGGCTCCGCCATCTGGTCGATTCTGGCCCCGATCTTCGTGCCGATGTTTATGATGCTGGGGTTCCACCCGGCTTTCGCGCAAATCCTGTTCCGCATCGCGGACTCTTCGGTTATCCCGCTGGCGCCGGTTTCACCGTTTGTTCCGCTGTTTTTAGGCTTCCTGCAGCGCTATAAACCCGAGGCCAAACTGGGTACCTACTATTCGCTGGTTTTACCCTACCCGCTTATCTTTTTAGGGGTATGGCTGGTGATGCTGGTGGCGTGGTATCTTGTCGGCCTGCCGATTGGGCCGGGGATCTACCCGAGGCTGAACTAAGGGAATGAGGATGCTGAGATTACTCGAAGACAAGATTGCGACGCCGCTTGGGCCGCTGTGGGTGATCGCGGACGAGCAGTTTTGCCTGCGCGCCGTTGAGTGGGAAGAGCACAGCGACCGCATGGAAGAACTGCTTGCGATTCACTACCGCGCCCAGGGGTATGAACGTATCCGCGCCACCAATCCGGGTGGACTAAGCGACAAGCTTGCGGCGTACTTCGAAGGCGATCTCAGCATCATCGACACGCTGCCCACCGCCACGGCGGGCACCCCTTTTCAGCGCGAAGTGTGGCAGGCGCTGCGGGCCATTCCCTGCGGGCAGGTGATGCATTACGGCCAGCTCGCGGAGCAGTTAGGTCGCGCTGGGGCCGCACGCGCCGTAGGTGCCGCGAACGGCTCTAACCCGGTCAGCATCGTGGTGCCCTGCCATCGCGTTATTGGCCGCAACGGCACCCTGACCGGCTATGCCGGTGGCGTGCAGCGAAAAGAGTGGTTGCTGCGTCACGAAGGGTATCTCTTACTCTAGTTCCCAGGCTTTTTGTGCTTAATTTTCTTCCGGTTAGGCTAAAAATCCATAATCAAGCTGTGGAATTTCAAGAAGATGGCGGCACATTGCCGTCTCTTGTCCTTATTGAGGGTTTGTCAGGCTTACGTACTTACCAAAAAGATGTTAAAATTGACCAATATCAATTAAGGCTTGAGCAAACCTATGATCCCGGAAAAGCGAATTATACGACGCATTCAGTCTGGCGGTTGTGCTATCCATTGCCAGGATTGCAGCATCAGCCAGCTCTGTATCCCGTTTACCCTGAATGAGCATGAACTCGATCAGCTTGATAATATCATCGAGCGTAAAAAGCCTATTCAGAAAGGGCAGACGCTGTTTAAAGCGGGAGACGAACTGAAATCGCTCTATGCTATCCGTTCTGGCACCATCAAGAGCTACACCATCACCGAACAGGGCGATGAGCAGATCACCGGCTTCCATCTGGCGGGTGACCTGGTAGGCTTTGATGCCATCGGTACGGGCCACCACCCGAGCTTTGCTCAGGCACTCGAAACCTCGATGGTTTGCGAAATTCCGTTTGAAACCCTGGACGATCTGTCCGGCAAGATGCCTAACCTGCGTCAGCAGATGATGCGTCTGATGAGCGGTGAGATCAAAGGCGATCAGGACATGATTCTGCTGCTTTCTAAAAAGAACGCAGAAGAGCGTCTGGCCGCGTTTATCTACAACCTCTCCCGCCGCTTCGCCGAGCGTGGCTTCTCGCCGCGTGAATTCCGTCTGACCATGACCCGTGGCGATATCGGTAACTACCTGGGTCTGACCGTGGAAACCATCAGCCGTCTGCTGGGTCGTTTCCAGAAAAGCGGGATGCTGGCCGTTAAGGGTAAATACATCACTATCGAAAACGGTGAAGCGCTGGCCGTTCTTGCCGGGCACGCCCGCAACGTGGCGTAAACGCCATACGTATACTGCCAGACCGATAAATTTTCCTGATTTATGGGTCTGGCCTGTCACCCCGTCTTTTATCTGCCCTTTTCACCGTAGCACGTCCCCACACAGCACCCAAAAGGGTCTCGTTGAGGTTATGAATTGAGAGAAAGTTTGTTTTTCGTTTCAGTCGTGATTGTCTCAGTGACCTTTATCTTCATCTGGATCATGCTTGTCGGCCCAATGAAGGGGGAGGAAAAAACCTACGTTCAGGACTCCACGACCTTTGCGATAGCGGTGATGGTGCTGCTGTTTATTGCGTTTATCGCGGTAACGACCACGGTGCTTTTCCTCTGATAAATTTTCATGAATTATTGATCTGGCAAAAGCTCTCCTCTGTTTCATTCAGGATATATAGGTTACTCTTTTAATTACAGACTGTGGTGACAGTAGTAAGGAGACCTGTATGGCCAAGTATCAAAACATGCTGGTAGCAATCGATCCGAATCAGGACGATCAGCCGGCATTACGACGTGCTGTGTATTTACATCAACGGATTGGTGGCAAAATCAAAGCGTTTTTGCCGATCTATGACTTCTCGTATGAGATGACCACCCTTCTGTCGCCTGACGAGCGCACCGCTATGCGTCAGGGCGTCATCAGCCAGCGTACCGCGTGGATCCGCGAACAGGCGAAGTATTACCTGGAAGCGGGCGTGCCCATTGATATTAAAGTGGTCTGGCACAACCGACCTTTCGAAGCCATCATTCAGGAAGTCGTTGCCGGTGGGCACGATCTGCTGCTGAAGATGGCGCACCAGCACGACAAGCTGGAATCCGTGATCTTCACCCCGACCGACTGGCACTTGCTGCGTAAATGCCCTTGTCCGGTCTGGATGGTGAAAGACCAGCCGTGGCCTGAAGGCGGGAAAGCCGTTGTGGCGGTAAACCTCGCCAGCGAAGAGGATTACCACAATTCGCTGAACGAGAAGCTGGTGAAGGAGACCCTCCAGCTTGCCGACCAGGTCAACCACACCGAAGTGCATCTGGTAGGTGCCTATCCGGTTACCCCGATTAACATAGCCATTGAGCTGCCGGAATTTGACCCGAGCGTGTATAACGACGCCATCCGCGGTCAGCACCTGCTGGCCATGAAAGCGCTGCGCCAGAAATTCAGCATCGATGAGAAAATGACCCACGTGGAAAAAGGGCTGCCTGAAGAGGTGATCCCGGACCTGGCTGAACACCTGCAGGCGGGGATTGTCGTGTTGGGTACCATTGGACGTACCGGTATTTCTGCCGCCTTCCTCGGCAACACCGCCGAGCAGGTGATCGACCATCTGCGCTGCGACCTGCTGGTTATCAAGCCGGATGAGTACCAGACGCCGGTTGAGCTTGACGATCCGGAAGACGATTGACCCGCAAGATGAAAAAAAACCGTCGGCGAACCGGCGGTTTTTTTTGCCGGGTGGCGGCTACGCCTTACCCGGCCTACGGGTTTGGTAGGCCCGGTAAGCTTGCGCCACCGGGCTTTACCCTGTCAGAGCGCTTTCAGAATCGCATCCACGCTGGCTTTGGCATCGCCAAACAGCATGTGGGTGTTCTCTTTGAAGAACAGCGGGTTCTGCACCCCGGCATAGCCGGTATTCATTGAACGTTTAAACACGATCACGTTCTGCGCCTTCCACACTTCCAGAACCGGCATCCCGGCGATTGGGCTACGCGGATCGTCCTGCGCCGCCGGGTTAACGGTGTCGTTAGCCCCAATGACCAGCACGGTGTCGGTGTCGGCGAAATCATCGTTGATCTCGTCCATCTCCAGCACGATGTCGTAAGGCACTTTCGCCTCCGCCAGCAGCACGTTCATGTGGCCTGGCAGACGCCCCGCCACCGGGTGAATACCAAAGCGCACCTTGATGCCGCGCGCGCGCAGCTTCTCGGTGATCTCCGCCACCGGATACTGCGCCTGTGCCACCGCCATGCCGTAGCCCGGGGTGATAATGACCGAGTGCGAGTTTTTCAGCATCTCGGCGGTATCTTCCGCGCTGATCTCACGGTGCTCACCCACTTCCTCATCGGAGCCGGTAGACGAGCCGTCAGAACCAAAGCCACCGGCGATGACGCTGATGAACGAGCGGTTCATCGCCTTACACATGATGTAAGACAGGATCGCACCGGAAGAACCCACCAGCGCACCGGTGACGATCAGCAGGTCGTTGCTCAGCATAAAGCCCGCCGCCGCCGCCGCCCAACCGGAGTAGGAGTTCAGCATGGAGACCACCACTGGCATATCCGCACCACCGATGGACGCCACCAGATGCCAGCCGAAGGCCAGCGCGATGATAGTCATCACCAGCAACGCCAGCACCTGCAGACCGACGCTTTCGGTACGCACGAAGACCACCAGCAGCACAAACGATACCACCAGCGCCGCCAGGTTCAGCTTATGACGGTTTGGCAGCATCAGCGGCTTAGAGGAAATCTTCCCGCGCAGCTTGCCGAACGCGACAATGGAGCCGGTGAAGGTGACCGCGCCAATGAAGATACCGAGGAACACTTCCGTCAGGTGAATATTCACCAGAATCGGTTCCAGACCTGGCGTGTGGTACAGGTAGCTGTTGAAGCCCACCAGCACCGCGGCCAGACCCACAAAGCTGTGCAGAATTGCCACCAGCTCCGGCATTTCGGTCATTTCAACGCGTTTCGCCAGGCGAATACCAATCGCACCGCCGATGATCATCGCCACCAGGATCCACGCCACGTTGCCGGTGTCCGGCCCGAAGATGGTGGCAATCAGCGCAATCGCCATCCCGGCGATACCAAAGTTATTCCCCTGCTGAGACGTTTCGTGTTTGGAAAGCCCCGCCAGACTGAAAATAAACAGGATTGCAGCAACAATGTATGCGGCTGTCACTAATCCTCCAGACATATGCTACCCCTTAGCCTTTACGAAACATTTTCAGCATGCGCTGAGTCACGGTGAAACCACCGAAAATATTGATACTGGCGATCAGCACCGCGATAAAGCTCAGGAAGCTGATCCAGCCGCCGTGGCCAATCTGCAGTAACGCCCCCACCACGATGATCCCGGAGATGGCGTTGGTCACCGACATCAGCGGCGTATGCAGCGCATGGGAGACGTTCCACACCACGTAGTAGCCCACGACGCAGGAGAGCGCGAAGACGGTAAAGTGGCCGAGGAACTCTTTCGGCGCGACGTCAGCCAGCCAGCCGAACAGAATAATCACCAGCGCCATGATCGCGTATTTGCGCCACGGGGAAGCCGGTTTGGCAGGTTCTTTTGGTTCAGGCGCCGCTTTAGGCGCTGCCTGAGGCTGGGCCGAAACCTGAATCGGTGGCGCAGGCCAGGTAATTTCACCTTCACGCACCACGGTCACACCGCGCACCACCACGTCGTCAAAATCGACGGTGATGTTGCCGTCTTTCTCTTTGCAAAGCAGCTTCAGCAGGTTGACGAGGTTGGTGCCGTACAGCTGAGACGATTGCGTCGGCAGGCGACCCGGCAGATCGGTATAGCCGATCACCTTCACGCCGTTTGCGGTCATGGTCACCTGATTCGCTACGGTATATTCGCAGTTGCCGCCGTTTTGGGCGGCCAGGTCGACAATCACGCTGCCCGGCTTCATGGAGTCCACCATCTCACGGGTAATCAGCTTCGGCGCCGGTTTACCCGGGATAAGCGCGGTGGTCACAATGATGTCGACATCTTTCGCCTGCGCGGCGAAGAGTTCCATTTCGGCTTTGATAAAGGCTTCGGACATCACCTTCGCATAACCATCACCGCTACCCGCTTCTTCCTTGAAGTCCAGCTCAAGGAATTCGGCCCCCATACTCTGGACCTGTTCTTTCACCTCAGGACGGGTATCAAACGCGCGAACGATAGCGCCCAGGCTGTTTGCCGCACCGATGGCTGCAAGTCCCGCCACGCCCGCGCCAATCACCATCACCTTCGCCGGAGGGACTTTACCCGCCGCGGTGATCTGACCGGTAAAGAAGCGACCAAATTCGTGGGCCGCTTCAACGATGGCGCGGTAGCCCGCAATGTTTGCCATCGAACTTAAGGCGTCCAGCGACTGGGCGCGCGAAATACGCGGCACGGAGTCCATCGCCATCACGGTGACGCCGCGCGCGGCCAGTTTTTCCATCAGCTCAGGATTTTGCGCAGGCCAGATAAAGCTCACCAGCGTGGTGCCCGGATTCAGCAGCGCAATCTCACTCTCTTCCGGTGCGTTGACCTTCAGAATAACCGGCGACTGCCACACGTCGGCACTGTCCACCACTTCCGCGCCAGCCTGAATAAAGGCCTCGTCATCGAAACTCGCCAGTTTGCCCGCGCCGCTTTCAACTGCGACGGTAAAACCCAGCTTAAGCAGTTGCTCCACCGTTTTCGGTGTTGCCGCTACGCGGGTTTCATTGGCTAACCGTTCTTTTGGTACCCCAATACGCATAGTTTTCCCTTCCATCGGTTTTTGATGATGGTTTAACGATAAGTGCCCGCGGTTTGTATCATTTTTCGCCATCACGCAAGCAATGAGACACAATTCACCCCGGAAAATAAAACAGTAACAAACTGTCTATAACCTACTGAAAATAGCGGCCGTGATCTACCGCCAGAAAACACTATTTCTTACTTTATCTGTGAAAAATAAGCGATCGGCGTCACTGACAGTGATATTTACCTTAAATTCATCGCCAGAACCGATAATTCGCGCAAGCGAAGCGGTAAAAACATGATATAGCGCCATAAGAGAACAACTTATTAACATTAAATTAACTTGTAAAAGTCATAAGCTTTATCAGTTTTACTTGTCAAACGCGTGTTTTTTCAACATATCACTAAATGTTATCTAATAAGGTGATTCAGTGAGCACAGGCAGTGAAAAATGGCGCAGACAGCGACGGGTTTTAAATGCCATAATCGGGACCGTCTCAAATTAACAACAATACCAGTACATGGTTTGCGCAAGGCGAAGGATCATTTTTATGAAGCTTAAGAACACACTCCTGGCGTCCGCACTTCTCTCCGCGACCGCCCTGTCTGCGAATGCCGCAACAGAGTTAACGCCGGAGCAAGCGGCAGCGTTAAAACCTTTTGACCATAAGGTCATTGTGGGTCGTTATAATTCTATTGGCGACGCCGTCGCCGCTGCATCAAAGGCCGCTGATAAAAACGGGGCAGCCTCGTTTTATGTTGTTGACCAGTCTGATAACGGCAACAGCGGTAACCAGCGCGTGACCATTGCGCTGTATAAGGACAACGCGCCAAAAGCTGACGCACCGAAAAACCGCGTGATTAACGGTGTTGTTGAACTGCCGAAAGATCAGGCAATTGCGCTGGAACCGTACGACACCGTCACCGTTCAGGGCTTTTACCGCAGCCAGCCTGAAGTGAACGATGCCATCACCAAAGCCGCGAAAGAGAAAGGGGCCTACTCTTTCTACATCGTGCGTCAGGTCGATGCTAACCAGGGCGGCAACCAGCGTATTACCGCGTTCATCTATAAAGAAGATGCGAAGAAACGTGTTCTGCAGAGCCCGGATGCGATTCCGGCAAACTCCGAAGCCGGTCGCGCGGCGATAGCGAAAGGCGGCGAAGAAGCGAAGAAAGTGGAAATCCCAGGCGTCGCAACGACGGCTACGCCAAGCGCTGAAGTGGGCCGTTTCTTTGAAACGCAGTCCACGAAAGGTGGTCGTTATTCGGTTACGCTGCCAGACGGTACCAAAGTTGAAGAGCTGAACAACGCCACTGCCGCGCAGATGGTGCCGTTCGACAGCATCAAATTTACCGGCAACTACGGCAACATGACGGAAGTCTCTTACCAGGTCGCGAAGCGTGCGGCGAAGAAAGGGGCGAAGTTCTACCACATCACCCGCCAGTGGCAGGAACGTGGTAACAACGTGACCATCAGCGCCGATCTGTACAAGTAACAAAATCGTTTAAAAAAGGCGGCGCAATGCCGCCTTTTTTGTTACTTTTTTTGAATTTCTGCCACACGTCATTGCATGCTTTCGTTACACTCCGTAAAATCCCGCGCCTTAGTGTGATCCACCATTTTTATGCGCCTGAGCGAAATAATTATTCTGGATTTTGACCTTTCATAACAGGAAGCCAATGGAAAAGAAACTTGGCCTGAGTGCTCTGACTGCACTCGTTTTAAGCTCAATGCTGGGTGCGGGCGTATTCAGTTTGCCGCAAAATATGGCGGCCGTCGCCAGCCCGTCTGCCCTCATCATTGGCTGGGGCATTACGGGTGTCGGAATATTGCTGCTGGCCTTCGCCATGCTGCTGCTGACGCGCATTCGCCCGGATCTGGACGGCGGCATTTTCACCTATGCCCGGGAAGGTTTCGGCGAGCTGATTGGCTTCTGCTCCGCCTGGGGATACTGGCTGTGTGCGGTGATCGCCAACGTCTCCTATCTGGTGATCGTTTTCTCGGCCCTCAGTTTCTTTACCGATACGCCTGAGCTGCGCCTGTTTGGCGACGGGAATACCTGGCAGTCTATTGTGGGCGCCTCGGTGTTACTGTGGTTCGTCCACTGGCTGGTGCTGCGTGGCGTACAAACGGCCGCCAGCATTAACCTGGTGGCGACGCTCGCGAAGCTGGTTCCGCTCGGCCTGTTTATCGTTCTGGCCTTCATTGCGTTCCGTATGGACGTGTTCACGCTCGATTTCAGCGGCGTTGCGCTGGGCGTCCCCGTCTGGGAGCAGGTGAAAAACACGATGCTGATTACCCTGTGGGTGTTCATCGGTGTTGAAGGCGCGGTTGTGGTTTCCGCCCGGGCCCGAAATAAACGCGATGTGGGCCGCGCCACGCTGCTGGCGGTACTGGCTGCGCTCGGGGTCTATCTGCTGGTGACGCTGCTGTCGCTGGGCGTGGTGGCGCGTCCTGAGCTGGCTGAAATGCGTAATCCGTCAATGGCGGGCCTGATGGTGAAAATGCTCGGCTCCTGGGGCGACGTGGTGATTGCGGCGGGTCTTATCATCTCCGTCTGCGGAGCCTACCTGAGCTGGACCATCATGGCGGCTGAAGTGCCTTTCCTGGCCGCGACGCACAAGGCGTTTCCACGCCTGTTTGCGCGTCAAAACCAAAACAGCGCGCCGTCTGCCTCACTCTGGCTGACCAACATCAGCGTTCAGATCTGTCTGGTGCTGATCTGGCTCACAGGTTCAGACTATAACACGCTGCTGACCATCGCCTCGGAGATGATTCTGGTACCCTATTTCTTAGTGGGTGCGTATCTGTTAAAAATTGCCACTCGCCCCGCGCATTATGTCGTGGGTGTCGGAGCCTGTATTTACGGCCTGTGGTTGTTGTATGCTTCCGGACCTATGCATCTGCTGCTGTCGGTGGTGCTGTACGCACCGGGTCTGCTGGTGTTCATCTACGCCCGCCGCACGCATCAGCTGGAGAACGCGCTGAAGCGCCGCGAAATGGCATTAATTGGACTGTTACTGGTTGCTGCTGTGCCGGCAACCTGGATGTTAGTGGGATAGCATCGCCTTTCCCATTGTTGAACTGTAAAGGAGAATACGATGGGAAATGCACCGCTTCGCCCCATACTGATCACTGGCGGAGGCCGCCGTATCGGCCTCGCCCTCGCCCATCATTTTCTCAACCTTCGCCATCCGGTCATTGTCAGCTACCGCACGGAATACCCGTCGATTGAAGGGCTGCGCAAAGCCGGGGCGGTCTGCATTCAGGCTGATTTTTCAACCGATGAAGGCATTCTGGCCTTTGCGGAAAAGGTGAAATCCACCACAACGGGTCTGCGCGCCGTGCTCCATAACGCCAGCGCATGGCAGGCCGAAAGGCCGGGTACGTCACTCAGCGAAACGCTCTCCGCCATGCTGCAGATCCACGTCAATGCCCCTTATCTGCTTAACCACGCTCTGCAGGATCTGCTCCGCGGCCACGGGCATGCTGCGGGCGACATCATTCACTTCACGGATTATGTGGTGGAGCGCGGCAGCGACAAGCACATTGCCTATGCGGCCAGTAAAGCCGCGCTGGATAACATGACCCGCTCGTTTGCCCGCAAGCTCGCCCCCGAGGTGAAGGTGAACGCCATCGCCCCGGCAATGATCTTATTCAACGAAAACGATGATGCGGAGTATCGCCAGCAGGCGCTGAATAAATCGCTGATGAAAATTGCCCCGGGCGAGAAAGAGGTCATCGACCTCGTGGATTACCTGCTCACCAGTTGCTACGTCACCGGCAGAACCTTTGCCGTGGACGGCGGCCGACCGCTGCGCTAGTGAAAGCGGCTCCAGAAGAAAATTAACACCCAGGCGCTGAGCCCCCAGCAGACCACCGCCCCGCCCAGCGCCAGGGGAAGACGCAGAAAACCGGTGAAATACCACAGCGAAAGCAGGTAGAGAAAATACGGGATGATTGACCACATGCCAAACACGATGGTCGTGCGTAACGCTTCCGTGCCGCGTTCAGACGCCACAATATAGTGGGCAATGAGTGCAAAGGTCGGGAAGAGAGGGATCAGCCCGGCAATATAGTAGTTTTTCGTTTTTGCCAGAATGCCAATCAGCAACACCACCAGCGCACCCAGCGCGGCTTTGATCACCAGAGCCATCGTTTTCCTTATAATAATCAACTCACCCTTTGGGCCAGAATAACGGAACCGGCGTTAATTTTGAAAGATTAATGGAAGGTTAAGGTTTCGCGGTGTATGTTGGCTTTTTTCACGAAAACAGACGCTGTATGAATAAGATTGTTTATGTTGAAGACGAACCCGAAGTCGGGCAGCTGATCGCCGCCTATCTGGGTAAACATGATATGGACGTCATTGTTGAACCTCGTGGCGATCGTGCCGAAGAGGTGGTCGTCCGTGAAAACCCGGATCTGGTGCTGCTGGATATCATGTTGCCGGGCAAAGACGGCATGACGCTCTGCCGCGACCTGCGCGCCCGGTGGGAGGGCCCTATCGTCCTGCTCACCTCACTGGACAGCGATATGAACCATATTTTGTCGCTGGAGATGGGTGCCAATGATTACATTCTGAAAACCACACCGCCTGCCGTCCTGCTCGCTCGCCTGCGCCTCCATTTACGCCAGCACGCCAGCATCGAACGCGAAGCACCGGCGCCGTCTCTGACGCCGCACAAAGCGATGCGCTTCGGTACGCTGTCTATTGATCCGATTAACCGTCAGGTGCTGCTCTCTGGCGAGCTTATCGCCCTTTCCACCGCAGATTTTGACCTGCTGTGGGAGCTGGCAACGCATGCCGGGCAGATCATGGATCGTGACGCGCTGCTGAAAAACCTGCGTGGCGTAAGCTATGACGGAATGGACCGCAGCGTGGACGTGGCGATTTCGCGTCTGCGCAAAAAACTGCAGGATAACGCCACCGAGCCCTACCGCATTAAAACCGTGCGTAACAAGGGCTATCTGTTTGCCCCACATGCGTGGGAAACCTGATCGCCGGACAGGATAACCTGCGCGAAATAAAGGCATTATGCGAGAATGCCCTTCTTTCGCGCGTTTATTTTTACGTTTGCGCAACAATTAACTTGCTAAGCACGCAAACTATTCCATAATTACCTTCTCGACTCTCCTTTCTTCAGCTCGCCCCGCTCTTGCGATTGTTTTACTCATTTTCGCCGTGAAGCTTTCACGACATCTCTCCAATAAATCTTGAAATGAGGATTTAAGCTCATGAATTATGTATAGCTACGGTCAGGTAGAAGCGATAAAAACCAATCTTGAGTGGATTGTTAATCAGGCAACCCTGAACCACGCCTCCCCCTCACGCACCGATCAAAAAGCGCTCTTTGACCTGCTGGAACTCATCCAGTCTTACGAAATACTGCTGGATCTCATCAGCGAATACGGAACGGATGTGATTGATACGCACATTGCAGAAGGCCTGGCCGTGACGGAAAAATTCATCGCCAAGGTAAAAAACAGCGCGAAAGCCGTCTAACACGCTCGACAGACGTGAAAAACGCGAAGGGTTTTCATGTATATTCTGCACATAGCGTTTTTGCGGTGAGATCCAATGAAAAAGCTGTTTGTGCAGTTTTATCTTTTACTGTTTGTCTGCTTCCTGGTGATGACCATGCTGGTCGGCCTGGTCTATAAATTTACCGCCGAACGCGCGGGCAGGCAGTCTCTGGACGACCTGATGAAAAGCTCGCTCTATCTGATGCGCAGCGAGCTGAGAGAGATCCCGCCACACGACTGGGCGAAAACCCTGAAAGAGCTGGATCTCAATCTGTCATTCGATTTACGCATCGAGCCGTTGAAAGATTTCGATCTGGACCCGCCCGCCATGCAGCGTCTGCGCGACGGGGATATCGTCGCGCTGGATGAGAAATACACTTTTATCCAGCGAATTCCGCGCAGCCATTACGTGCTGGCCGTCGGGCCGGTGCCCTATCTCTATTATCTGCATCAGATGCGCCTGCTGGACATGGCGCTGATGGCCTTTATCGCCATTTCACTCGCGTTTCCGGTTTTTATCTGGATGCGCCCGCACTGGCAGGACATGCTGAAACTCG
Organism: Enterobacter sp. GER_MD16_1505_Eko_090; assembly: GCF_003331015.1. Lineage (NCBI taxonomy): Bacteria > Pseudomonadati > Pseudomonadota > Gammaproteobacteria > Enterobacterales > Enterobacteriaceae > Enterobacter > Enterobacter sp. GER_MD16_1505_Eko_090. The sequence continues at coordinate 117,742 of NZ_PUQF01000003.1, forward strand.
AATCCGCCGCACAGCGTTTTGGCGAGGGGCATTTTACAGAGCGTATTCACTTCGTCAGCGGTTCCAGCTTTGAACGTCTGGGCGTGGCCTTTAACCAGATGGCCGATAACATCAATGCCCTTATCGCCAGCAAGAAACAGCTGATCGACGGAATTGCGCACGAGCTGCGCACGCCGCTGGTACGCCTGCGCTATCGTCTGGAGATGAGCGAGAACCTGACGGAAGCAGAGTCTCAGGCGCTTAACCGCGACATTGGCCAGCTTGAGGCGCTGATTGAGGAGCTGCTGACCTACGCGCGCCTCGATCGCCCGCAAAACGAGCTGAACCTCAGCACGCCGGATCTGCCCGCCTGGCTGCAAACCCACATTGACGACGTTCAGAGCGTGAACCCGCAGCGCACGCTGTTGACGCGCGTCACGCCGGGTGACTACGGCGCGCTCGATATGCGCCTGATGGAGCGCGTGCTGGACAACCTGATGAACAACGCCATGCGCTACAGCGAAAGTACGCTGCAGATTGGGCTGGATCTGCAGGGCAATCAGGCCCGCCTGACGGTAGAGGATGACGGACCGGGGATTGCCCCGGAAGCACGCGAAACCGTGTTTGAACCGTTTGTCCGCCTCGATCCCAGCCGCGATCGCGCCACCGGCGGATGCGGTCTGGGGCTAGCAATCGTCCACTCTATCGCGCAGGCGATGGGCGGCACGGTGCATTGCGAAGAGAGCGAGCTCGGCGGCGCGCGCTTCTGCTTTAGCTGGCCGGTGTACCATAACATCGCCCTTCCCGTCCCTGCCTGACTTCAACCGCACGCTGGCCTGACCCGGCGTGCTGTGCTATATGATAAGTATGTTGTAACTAATGAGAGTGCTTATGGCGACCTACGATCTTATCGAACGGCTGAACAGCACGTTTCGGGAAATAGAACATGAGCTGCTGGCCCTGACAGAACGTTTGCAGACCTGCCGCCTGCTGGCCGCGCGCGTCTTTACCCTGCCCGAGGTGGCCAAAGGGGCCGAGCACGATCCGCTGGACACCATCGACGTGAAGCAGCACATCGGCAAGGCCGCACTGGAGCTGGCGATGAAGCACTATCGCCATCTTTTTATCCAGCAGCAGTCTGAACAGCGCAGCAGCAAGGCGGCCGTACGGCTGCCGGGCGTGATCTGTCTGCAAACCGATGCAGTAGCGCGCGAGGCGCTGGAAAGCCAGATTGCCCATATCAACAGTCTGAAAGCGGCATTTGAGAAAATCGTTACCGAAGAGTCGGGCCTGGCCCCCGCCGCCCGGTTTGAGTGGGTGCACCGTCAGCTTCCGGGGTTAATTACCCTGAATGCCTATCGCACGCTGACGGTTCTGCGCCATCCCGCCACGCTGCGCTTCGGCTGGGCGAATAAGCACATCATTAAAAACTTCACCCGGGATGAAATTCTGGCGCAGCTGGAAAAGAGCCTGAAGACGCCGCGCACCGTCGCGCCGTGGTCGCGTGAGCAGTGGATCGAGCGCCTGGAGCAGGAGTACCACAGCATCGCCTCGCTGCCAGCTGATACGCGCCTCAAAATTAAGCGCCCGGTGAAGGTGCAGCCTATCGCCCGCGTCTGGTATTCCGGCCAGCAAAAACAGGTGCAGTATGCCTGTCCAACGCCGCTGATTGCGCTTTATGATGCCGACCAGGGGGCTATCGTGCCGGATATTGGTGAGTTGCTGAATTACGATGCTGAAAATGTCCAGCACCGTTACCGACCTCAGGCGCAGCCGCTTCAGCTCATTATTCCGCGACTGCACCTGTACGTGGCGAGTTGATTATTTCAGACTGCCAACCATCGCCTCAGGGCGCACCCAGGCATCAAACTCCGCCTCCGTCAGATAGCCCAGCGCCAGGGCGGAGGCTTTCAGCGTCAGCCCCTCCTTATGCGCTTTTTTGGCGATTTCGGCGGCTTTGTCGTAGCCGATATGGGTATTGAGCGCGGTGACCAGCATCAGCGACTCATTTAACAGCTGGCTGATGCGCTCGCGGTTTGGCTCGATCCCCACCGCGCAGTGTTCGTTAAAGCTCTCCATGCCGTCCGCCAGCAGACGAATCGATTGCAGAACGTTGTGGATCACCATCGGGCGATAGACGTTCAGCTCGAAGTTGCCGGATGCACCGCCCAGGTTGACGGCCACGTCGTTGCCCAGTACCTGACAGCAGAGCATGGTCATGGCTTCGCACTGGGTCGGGTTGACTTTACCCGGCATAATGGAGCTGCCCGGCTCGTTTTCCGGAATGCTGATTTCACCGATGCCGCAGCGCGGGCCCGAGGCCAGCCAGCGCACGTCGTTGGCGATTTTCATTAGCGACGCCGCCAGCCCTTTCAGCGCGCCGTGGGTGTGGACCAGCGCATCGCAGGTCGCCAGCGCTTCGAATTTGTTGGGCGCCGTGACGAACGGCTGTCCGGTTATGGCCGCAAGCTCCTCCGCCACGCGCACCGCATACTCCGGATGGGTGTTTAACCCGGTGCCGACCGCCGTGCCGCCGAGCGCCAGCTCCGCCAGGTGCGGCAGGCTGTTTTCAATATGCTTCAGGTTATGTTCCAGCATCGCCACCCAGCCGGAAATCTCCTGGCCGAGCGTCAGCGGCGTGGCGTCCTGCAGGTGCGTACGGCCAATTTTGACGATATCGCGGAAGGCCTGCGCTTTCTCGTTGAGCGTGGATTTGAGGACGTTGAGCTGGGGGATAAGCTGCTCGCGGATAGCAATCACCGCCGCCACGTGCATGGCCGTGGGGAAGACGTCGTTAGAACTCTGGCTCTTGTTGACGTCATCGTTCGGGTGAACCTTGCGCTCCATGCCGCGCACGCCGCCCAGCAGTTCGCTGGCCCGGTTCGCCAGCACTTCGTTCATGTTCATGTTGCTCTGGGTGCCGGAACCGGTCTGCCAGATGGCGAGCGGAAATTCGTCGGGATGCTTGCCCGCCAGCACTTCGTCGGCGGCATTTATGATGGCGGTGGCCTTGTCTGCCGCCAGCAGGCCTAAATCCTGGTTCACTTTCGCGGCTGCGCGTTTGGTGAGCGCCAGCGCCTGAATCAGCGAGACGGGCATTTTTTCGGTCGAAATACGGAAGTGCTCCAGCGAACGCTGGGTTTGCGCGCCCCATAGCTTGTCGGCCGGGACGTCGATGGCGCCCATCGAGTCTTTCTCATGGCGTACCGTGGTCATTACTTTCTCCTTGATAACACTGTCGGGATTGCTCACATGCTTAAGGGGTAAGTATTGATGACTTCTGAGAAACGGTATGGCGCTTTGTGCGCTCTTTTTGGTGTCGGGTGGCGGCTTCGCCTTACCCGACCTACGAGAATGTAGGCCGGGTAAGCGTCAGCGCCACCCGGCATTTTCTTCAGACTACTTCACACACGCCGAACACTGAGAGGACTGGATCTGCTTGAAGAAGTCGTTGCCTTTGTCATCCACGAGGATAAACGCCGGGAAGTCTTCCACCTCAATTTTCCAGATCGCTTCCATGCCCAGTTCCGGGTATTCCACGCACTCCAGGCTCTTGATGCTGCCCTGCGCCAGCACCGCTGCCGGGCCGCCGATGCTGCCGAGGTAGAAGCCGCCGTGCTTGTGGCAGGCGTCCGTTACCTGCTGGCTGCGGTTGCCTTTCGCCAGCATGATCATGCTGCCGCCGTTAGCCTGCAGCTGGTCGACGTACGAGTCCATACGGCCCGCCGTGGTTGGGCCTAATGAGCCAGAGGCATAGCCTTCAGGCGTTTTCGCCGGGCCCGCGTAGTAGATCGGGTGATCTTTTATGTACTGCGGCAACCCTTCGCCGTTGTCCAGACGCTCTTTCAGCTTCGCGTGCGCAATGTCGCGGCCCACGATAATCGTGCCGTTCAGGGAGAGACGGGTCGAGACCGGATACTGAGACAGCTGCGCCAGGATCTCTTTCATCGGACGGTTCAGATCCACGCGAACCGCTTCCCCCTCGCCCGCTTTACGCAGTTCTTCCGGGATGTATTTGCCCGGGTTGTTTTCCAGCTTTTCGATCCAGATGCCGTCGCGGTTGATCTTGGCCTTGATGTTGCGATCCGCAGAGCAGGAGACGCCCATCCCGACCGGACAGGATGCACCGTGACGCGGCAGACGGATCACGCGCACGTCGTGGGCGAAGTATTTACCGCCAAACTGCGCGCCGAGCCCCAGATTGCGCGCTTCTTCCAGCAGCTCCTGCTCAAGCTGCACGTCGCGGAACGCCTGCCCGTGCTCGTTACCTTCGGTTGGCAGGCCGTCGTAGTATTTGGTTGAGGCCAGCTTCACGGTCTTCAGCGTGCTTTCCGCCGAGGTACCGCCAATCACAAACGCGATATGGTACGGCGGGCACGCCGCGGTGCCGAGGGTGCGCATCTTCTCAACCAGGTAGTTCTTCAGCTTGCCCGGGGTGAGCAGCGCTTTGGTCTCCTGATAGAGATAGGTTTTGTTGGCCGAACCGCCGCCTTTGGCGATGCAGAGGAATTTGTACTCGTCACCGTCGACGCTATAGAGATCGATCTGTGCAGGCAGGTTAGTGCCGGTGTTGACCTCTTTGTACATGTCCAGCGCCGCGTTTTGCGAGTAGCGCAGGTTGTCTTCGGTGTAGGTGTTATATACGCCGTGCGCCAGCGCCGCTTCATCGCCGCCGCCGGTCCAGACGCGCTGGCCTTTTTTACCGACGATGATCGCCGTACCGGTATCCTGGCAGGTAGGCAGAATGCCTTTCGCCGCGATATCGGAGTTACGCAGGAACTGCAGGGCAACGTACTTGTCGTTTTCGCTGGCTTCCGGGTCGCTCAGAATATCGGCCACCTGCTGCTGGTGCGCAGGACGGAGCATAAACGAGGCGTCGTGGAAAGCATGCTGCGCCAGCAGCGTCAGCGCCTGCGGATCCACCTTGAGGATCTCTTGTCCTTCAAACTCAGAGACGGAGACGTGATCGCGGGTTAACAGGTAATACTCGGTCTGATCCTTACTGAGGGGGAAAGGATCCTGATAATGGAAGGGTTTATTCGACATTGGTCTCTCACTTACTGCTTCGGTCTGTTTATTCAGGGCAGATGTTCCGCTGCCCGGCTTAAAAGCGAGTCAGCTTATCCTACACAATTTTTTAACAAAAACTGAGACTAGTACGACTTTTTACATCCACAGGTTACTTCCATGTGGTTTATTGCTTTAATACCCGGAGTTTATTCCACATTTGAATCAGGGCTTGATAATGCAAAAACTCATTAACTCAGTGCAAAACTACGCCTGGGGAAGTAAAACTGCGTTAACGGATCTCTACGGTATCGCGAACCCGAACAACCTGCCGATGGCAGAACTGTGGATGGGGGCGCACCCGAAGAGCAGCTCAAAAATTGAAGACGCCAGCGGCCAGGCACGCAGCCTGCGTGACGTAATTGACGCCGATAAAGCCGCGCTGCTGGGCGACAAGGTGGCTCAGCGCTTTGGCGAACTGCCGTTCCTGTTTAAAGTACTGTGCGCTGACCAGCCGCTCTCCATCCAGGTTCATCCGAACAAGCAAGCGTCTGAAATCGGCTTTGCGAAAGAGAACGCGGCGGGTATTCCGTTAGACGCCGCCGAGCGTAACTACAAAGATCCTAACCACAAGCCGGAGCTGGTGTTCGCGCTGACGCCGTTCCTGGCGATGAACGCGTTCCGCGAATTTTCAGAGATTATCTCCCTGCTGCAGCCGGTCGCGGGTGCCAATAACGCTATCGCGCATTTCCTTGAAAACCCGAACGCTGAGGCGCTAAGCCAGCTGTTTGCCAGCCTGCTGAACATGCAGGGTGAAGAGAAATCCCACGCCCTGGCGGTGCTGAAAGCCGCCCTGGACAGCCAGCAAGGTGAACCGTGGGAGACCATCCGTCTTATTGCGCAGTTCTATCCGGACGACAGCGGCCTGTTCTCCCCTCTGCTGCTGAACGTGGTGAAGCTGAATCCGGGTGAAGCAATGTTCCTGTTCGCGGAAACCCCGCACGCCTATCTGCAGGGCGTGGCGCTGGAGGTGATGGCCAACTCTGACAACGTGCTGCGCGCGGGCCTGACGCCGAAATACATCGACATCCCCGAGCTGGTTGCCAACGTCAAGTTCGTGGCGAAACCTGCCGCGGAGCTGCTGACTCAGCCGGTGAAAAACGGCGCAGAGCTGGACTTCCCGATTCCGGTTGAGGATTTTGCTTTCTCCCTGCACGACCTGAGCCAGACAGAAACGACCATCGCACAGGAAAGTGCGGCGATCCTGTTCTGCGTGGAAGGCGAAGCGACGCTGCACAAAGGCGAACAGCGTCTGGTGCTTAAGCCCGGTGAATCAGCATTCGTTGCAGCCAATGAGTCTCCGGTTAGCGTAAGCGGCACCGGTCGACTGGCGCGCGTTTTCAATAAGCTTTAAGCACTTACTGAATTTTTTAACAACTCTTGCTAAGCTAGTTGCAGGCTTAATATCTCCAGGCGGTTTTTACCGCCTGGTTTCATTTTAGGGATAGTCGCAATGAAAAAATCGGTCGTAGCGGTAGGAGTGATTGTAGCGTTAGGCGTGGTCTGGACGGGTGCCTCCTGGTTTACCGGGAAACAGCTGGAAGGACGCCTGGCTGAGATGGTGGCGCAGGCTAACGGAGAGATTAAGCGCAGCGCGCCGGAAGCGGGCCTTGAGCTGAGCTACCAGAATTATCAGCGCGGCGTGTTTACCAGCCGTATGCAGGTTGTGGTGAAGCCGGTTGCCGGTACGGAAAACGGCTGGCTGAAACCGGGTCAGAGCGTGGTGCTGGATGAAGTGGTCAGCCACGGTCCCTTCCCGCTGGCGCAGCTAAAGTCGTTTAACCTGATCCCGTCAATGGCGTCCGTTCACACGGTCCTGGTGAATAACGACGTCACCAAACCGCTGTTCGACCTGGCAAAAAATACCTCACCTTTCGAAATCGACACCCGCATCAGCTATGCCGGTGACACCAGTTCCGATATCGCGCTGAAAGCGCTGAACTACGAGAAAGAGAATGAGAAAGTCGCCTTTAGCGGTGGTCACTTCAAACTTGACGCGGACCGCGACGGGAACGTGTTCTCCCTGACGGGTGAAGCGGAAAGTGGCCTGGTCAACGCCGTGAACGAATACAATCAAAAAGTTCAGCTCACCTTCAACAACCTGAAGGCCGACGGCAACAGCCGCATGACCGATTTTAAAGAGCGTATCGGCGATCAGAAACTGTCTCTCGATAAAGTCGCCATTGCGGTTGAAGGCAAAGAGATGGCCGTGCTGGAAGGCATGGACGTCAACGGCAAATCCGACGTGTCCAAAGACGGTAAGAGCATCAATACCCAGCTGGATTACACGCTGAAGAGCCTGAAAGTGCAGAATCAGGATCTGGGCACCGGCAAACTGTCGCTGAAGATCGGCAATATCGACGGCCAGGCGTGGCACGAATTTAGCCAGAAATACAGCAAAGAGAGCCAGGCGCTGCTGACCGATGCCGCGCTGCAGCAGAACCCGGAAGTCTACCAGCAGCAGGCGATGGCAGTGCTGTTCAACAACCTGCCGATCCTGCTGAAAGGCGAGCCGGTGATCACCGTTGCGCCGCTGAGCTGGAAAAACAGCAAAGGTGAAACCAGCTTCAACCTGTCTCTGTTCCTGAAGGATCCGGCCACCGCCACGGGTGAACCGCAGACGCTGGCGCAGGAAGTGGATCGCAGCGTGAAGTCGCTCGACAGCAAGCTGACCATCCCGATGGATATGGCGACCGAGTTTATGACCCAGATTGCGAAGCTGGAAGGCTACGGCGAAGAAGACGCCGGCAAGCTGGCGAACCAGCAGGTGAAAGGTCTGGCGGCCATGGGCCAGATGTTCCGCATCACGAAGGTGGACAACAACACGATTTCCACCAGCCTGCAGTACGCCAACGGCCAGGTCACGCTCAACGGCGACAAAATGCCGCTGGAGGATTTTGTCGGCATGTTTGGCATGCCTGCTCTGGGGATGCCGGAACCGGCTGAACCGGCAGCGCCAGCCGAACCGGCGGCACCGCAGCAGTAAACGTCAAAACCCCTCGCATGAGGGGTTTTTTATTGCCGGGTGGCGCTGACGCTTACCCGGCCTACGATTCCGGGCCGTTGTAGGCCCCCGCAAGCGCAGCGCCGCCGGGCGATATTATTTCACCGTCACTAACCGCGCCGCCACAATCTGGTGCCCGGCCTGAACGTCCGTATTGTCGATGCGCTGCATGATCCTGTCCGCCAGGGTGTAGCCCATCTCCCGCGCTGGGGTCGTGGCCCAGACGATCGGCAGATCGTCGAGCGCGTTTTCACCGACGTCGGCGAACGCCCCCAGCGCCACCTGGTGGCCGAAGAAGGTTTCAACACCCCCTTCACCGCTCTGACGCCCGGCGCGGATCAGGCCAAACCAGGCGCCCATGGCGATCACATCGTTATAGCAAATGACGGCGCTGATGGTCGGGCTGCTGCGCAGTAGCGCGCCTATCGCTTCCGCCGCCATCTTCTGGCTGGACTCACACTCAACAACCCACTCGCTGTGGAACGGCAGGCCGTATTTAATCAGCGTCGCGCAGTAGCCGCCGACCCGTTCGGCGCGGGTCAGGGACGAACTTTTGCCGCCCAGCCAGGCAATGCGCTGATGGCCGCGACGAATAAGATGCTCGGTCAGCATTTGCGCCGCCTGCATGTTATCCGGGCGCAGCGTATCGGCTTCATCGAGGTAGCTGGCGCGTGAAGCAAACACCAGCGGCACGCCTTTTTCAGCGGCACGCTCGCACAGCTCGCTGCCCACGCCCGACGCCCCGGCGACGATCACCCCGTCCACACCCTGATTCAGCAGCATATCGAGCCGGGAAAGCAGCTGATCGGCCTCGCGACCGCCGTGAAGCAGAAAGACCATCCGCCCCTGCGCTTCAAGCGCTTCGGTTAAGCCGGCGGTCAGCTCCGCATAAAAAGGTGACGTCAGGTCACGGACAATCAGGCCAATCACCCCGCTTTGCCCGCCGCGCAGCGCCGACGCCTGACGGTTTCGCACAAAGCCCAACTGCTCAACCGCCTCGTTTACCCGCTGACCGGTCGCGGGAGAGATGCGTCCTTTGCCGCTGAGTACCAGAGAAACGGTGCTGACGGAAACCCCCGCCGCCAGCGCGACATCGTTGATGGTGACTTTTTTCGCTACAGCCATGTGTTGGCGTGACTCCCTGAAAAATGAGATCGGTAAAACGTTTTATCAATACGTTATCTTTATACTACCAGTCAAAGCCTGAGAATGTGATTTAGCGCGCACTAAACTTTGATAAAACGTTTTATCTTCTCGCAGCATTGAAGCAGACAAACTGATTTTAACAATAAAGGAGTCGTTTTATGACGGCGAAAGCAGCACAAAAAATATCGCTGTGGGAATTTTTCCAGCAACTGGGTAAAACCTTTATGCTGCCCGTGGCGCTTCTCTCGTTCTGCGGGATCATGCTCGGGATCGGCAGTTCGCTCAGCAGTAAAGACGTCATCACGCTGATCCCCTTCCTCGGCGCGCCCGTGCTGCAGGCGATCTTTATCTGGATGAGTAAAGTCGGCTCCTTTGCCTTCAGTTTCCTGCCCGTGATGTTCTGTATTGCAATCCCGCTGGGCCTGGCCCGCGAGAACAAAGGCGTCGCGGCGTTTGCCGGTTTTGTGGGCTACGCGGTGATGAACCTGGCGGTTAACTTCTGGCTGACCGCGAAAGGCATACTGCCGACCACCGACGCTGCCGTGCTGAAGGCCAACAACATTCAGAGCGTGATTGGTATTCAGTCCATCGACACCGGGATCCTCGGGGCGGTGATCGCCGGGGTAATTATCTGGATGCTGCACGAGCGCTTCCACAATATCCGCCTGCCGGATGCCCTGGCTTTCTTCGGCGGCACCCGCTTTGTCCCGATCGTGACCCTGGTCGTTATGGGTCTGTTTGGTCTGATTATTCCGCTGATTTGGCCAGTTTTCGCTATGGGCATCAACGGCATTGGCCGCATCATTAACGGCGCGGGAGATTTTGGTCCGATGATCTTCGGCACCGGCGAGCGTCTGCTGCTGCCGTTTGGCCTGCAGCATATCCTGGTGGCCCTGATTCGCTTCACCGAAGCGGGCGGCACCATGGAGGTGTGCGGTCACGACGTGAGCGGCGCGCTGACTATCTTCCAGGCGCAGCTGAGCTGCCCGACGACACACGGCTTCTCCGAAAGCGCAACCCGCTTCCTGTCTCAGGGTAAAATGCCTGCCTTCCTCGGCGGCCTGCCGGGTGCTGCGCTGGCAATGTACCACTGCGCGCGCCCGGAAAACCGTCATAAAATTAAAGGCCTGCTGATTTCCGGCGTGATCGCCTGCGTCGTGGGCGGTACCACCGAGCCTATCGAGTTCCTGTTCCTGTTCGTCGCACCGGTGCTGTACCTCATCCATGCGGTGCTGACCGGTCTGGGTTTCACCGTGATGGCGGTGCTGGGCGTCACCATCGGCAACACTGACGGCAACGTGATCGACTTCGTGGTGTTCGGGATCCTGCACGGCCTGTCGACTAAGTGGTATCTGGTCCCGGTCGTGGCGGCAATCTGGTTTGCGGTGTACTACGGGATCTTCCGCTTCGCCATCACCCGCTTTAACCTGAAAACGCCAGGACGCGATATCGATACGGCCACCAGCGTTGAACAGGCGGTTGCCGGTACCGTGGGCAAATCCGGCTATAACACCCCTGCCATTCTGGCGGCGCTGGGCGGTGCGGATAACATCACCTCGCTGGATAACTGCATTACCCGCCTGCGTTTGTCGGTGGCGGATATGTCAAAAGTGGATACTAACGCCCTCAAGGCCAACCGGGCCATCGGCGTGGTACAGTTAAACCAGCACAATTTGCAGGTGGTTATCGGCCCGCAGGTACAGTCAGTGAAAGATGAACTGGCGACCCTGATGCGAACAGTAGAAGCCTGATGCCTCAGCCCCCTCACCATGAGGGGGTTTTACGTTAAGGATTAAAGCATGTTTGATTTCTCAACCGTCGTGGATCGACACGGCACCTGGTGTACGCAGTGGGACTATGTCGCCGACCGCTTTGGCGCGGCGGATCTGCTGCCCTTCACCATCTCGGATATGGATTTCGCCACCGCCCCCTGCATAACCGACGCGCTGCAACAGCGCATTCATCACGGCGTGTTTGGCTATAGCCGCTGGAAAAACGACGCGTTTCTCGCCGCCGTCGCGCACTGGTTCCAGCAGCGCTTTAACACCCGAATTGATACCGAAAGCGTGGTTTATGGCCCCTCCGTCATCTACATGGTCTCGGAACTGATTCGCCTCTGGTCAAAACCCGACGACGGCGTGGTGGTTCACACCCCGGCATACGATGCCTTTTACAAAGCCATAGAGGGAAACGGGCGTCGTGTTGTGGCGGTTGAAATGGAAAAACAGGCCGCTGGCTGGCAGGGCAATATGGCAGCCCTGGAAGCGGCGCTGGCGAAACCGGAAAACAAAATTTTGCTGCTGTGCAGCCCGCAGAATCCGACCGGCAAGGTCTGGACGCGGGATGAATTGACGCAGATGGCGGAACTCTGCGAGCGCTATGACGTGGCGGTTATCAGCGATGAAATCCATATGGACATGGTGTGGGGAGAACATCGTCACACGCCGTGGACCGCAGTGGCGCGGAGCAAATGGGCGCTTCTGACCTCCGGTTCGAAAAGCTTTAACATTCCGGCGCTGACGGGGGCTTATGGCCTGATCGGCGATGAAGAGAGCCGTAACGGCTATCTCAGCGCGTTAAAAGGTCGGGACGGGCTCTCTTCCCCTTCCGTGCTGGCGCTAACGGCACATATCGCCGCCTATCAGCAAGGGGGGCCGTGGTTGGATGCCCTGCGGGGTTATCTGGAAGACAATCTGTTGTATATCGCTCAGGAAGTAAACCGCGCTTTTCCGAAACTCAACTGGCAGCCGCCGGAAGCGACCTATCTTGCCTGGATCGATCTGCGTCCGCTGAACATTGACGATCGGGCGCTGCAAAAAGTGCTGATCGAGCAGCAAAAGGTCGCCATCATGCCGGGATATACCTATGGAAAAGAGGGAAATGGCTTCGTACGCCTGAATGCAGGCTGCCCGCGCAGCAAGCTCGAGCAAGGGGTTCAACGCCTGATTGCCGGCATTAATACGCTTCTGTAATCAATTTGCGCAACGGAATATTCCCTTGCGCAAATAGCTTTTTACCCCGTTTTGTTTTTATAATATGGCGCACTTTAACCAGAAAAGAGTGCGACCATGATTGATACACGCCTGCCTTTAACTGATATTCATCGTCACCTTGACGGTAACATTCGTGCCCAAACCATCCTCGATCTTGGCCGCCAGTTCAATTTAACGCTTCCTGCTCAGACCCTTGAGTCCCTGATCCCTCACGTGCAGGTGACCTCTAATGAACCGGACCTGGTCAGCTTCCTGAGCAAACTCGACTGGGGCGTGAAAATGCTGGCGTCGCTGGATGCCTGCCGCCGCGTGGCGTTTGAGAACATCGAAGATGCCGCCCGCAACGGCCTGCACTACGTCGAGCTGCGCTTCTCGCCGGGCTACATGGCGATGACCCACAACCTGCCCGTTGCAGGCGTCGTGGAAGCCGTCATTGAAGGCGTCCGCGAAGGGTGTAAAACCTTCGACGTTCAGGCTCGCCTGATCGGCATCATGAGCCGTACCTTCGGTGAAGCCGCCTGCCTGCAGGAGCTGGAAGCGCTGCTGGCCCATCGCGATGCCATCACCGCCGTCGATCTCGCCGGTGATGAACTGGGCTTCCCGGGCAGCCTGTTCCTCTCCCACTTCAACCGCGCGCGCGATGCCGGCTGGCACATTACCGTGCACGCGGGTGAAGCGGCTGGCCCGGAAAGCATCTGGCAGGCCATCCGCGAGCTGGGCGCCGAACGTATCGGTCACGGCGTGAAGGCGGTAGAAGACCGCGCCCTGATGGATTTCCTGGCGGAGCAGCGTATCGGGATTGAGTCGTGCCTGACGTCTAACATTCAGACCAGCACCGTAGCATCGCTGTCGCAGCACCCGCTGAAAACCTTCCTCGAGCACGGCGTGCTGGCCTCGCTGAACACGGACGATCCGGCGGTTCAGGGCGTGGATATCATCCACGAGTACAACATCGCCGCACCGCAGGCGGGATTGAGCCGCGAGCAGATCCGTCAGGCGCAGATCAACGGGCTGGAGATCGCCTTCCTGACGCCTGCAGAGAAGCAGGCGCTGAAAGATAAAGTGGCTCGCGGTTAACACCGTTGCCGGGTGGCGCTGACGCTTACCCGGCCTACAAAATATTAAAAAACTATGCCAGACAGAGCGTCGCGCGATGTTTGGCAGATTCGATCCCCAGCTCAATCAGCTCCATAATCTGTATTGCCTGGCTGGCCGGAACCGGATTCTCTCCCGTGCCGTTCAGCGCATCGCGGATAGCGGCATAATACGCCGGATAGTTACCCGGTATCGTCAGCAAGGTCTCCTCGACCAGCTCCTCGCCTTCCACCCGCGTGACGACGCCGTCGCGCATATCATAGCCCCAGTCTTCCTGCGGCAGACGCTCACCGTTTTTCAGCCTGTCTTCCTGCGGATCGAGACCAAACTTCACGTAGCTGCCGCGCGTGCCGTGAATAATGTAACGGGCAGATTCTGCCGCCGCGACCATCGTCCCGTGCAGCACAATTCGCCGCTGCGGGTAACTGAGCACCGCGTGGAAGTAATCGGTCGTCTGCGCACCGGGCCTGAGCTGGGCCAGATCGACCGTCATGCTCACCGGCAGGCCAAACAGATTGACGGCCTGATCCAGCAGATGCGGGGCTAAATCATACCAGATACCGCTGCCAGGACCGGCCTGCTCGCGCCAGCGGTTTCGTACCTGCGGGCGAAAGCGGTCAAAGTGCGACTCAAAAAAGAGGATCTCCCCTAACGTACCTTCACTGAGAAGCCGTTTTACCGTCAGAAAATCACTGTCCCAGCGGCGGTTATGGAACACCGACAGCAGCCTGCCCAGACTCTTTGCCAGCGCATCCAGCTCGCGAGCCTGTGACAGTGTCACAGTAAAGGGCTTATCGACAACCACATGCTTCCCGGCTTCCAGCACGGCCTTTGCCAGCGGAAAGTGGGTATCGTTCGGCGTGGGAATGACGATTAAATCAATGTTTGGATCGTTGAAAAGATGTTTTGGCTCGGAGACAACCGGCACAGAAGGCCAGTCTGCATGGACTTTAGCAGCGTCGCTGCTGGATACCGCCGCCAGCGCCATCCCCGGCGTCCCGGCTATCAGAGGCGCATGAAACGTTTTGCTCGCGTACCCGTAACCAATAAGCCCAACGCGGATATTATCACTCATAGTGTCATCCTCTTTTAAGTCGTTCTTATTTCACACTGGCTAGTCTGGCATTATCACGGATTAATAATGTGCCGTATGACGTAAAATAGCAGGTTATACGGATTGTTTTTGTTACATAGTATTAACCTACTGATTTTGTTTAAGGGAACCGTTCCCAAAGCCCTTGCCGTCAGGGAAACGTCGCTGTAACATTTGCGCCCTGTCTTTATGGATAAAGTACAATTACACATCATGACGTCAATTATTAATCGAATCATTGAATTAGCGGGATGGATTGTCCTTGGGGTGTCGGTCATTTTGCTGGGCGTTGCCAGCCATATCGATAACTACCAGCCGCCGGAGCCTGTCACCGTCGCTCAACCTAAGTAACCGGTTACTGCAATAAAGAGTGACATAATATGTCAGTTACTTATTGCCAGCCCTGGTGAACACGGTTAACCTTCTCTTCCAGGCATCGTCTGATGCCTGAATTTCAGCAAAGAAAACTCCTAATTTCGTCGCGTTACCTGAGTGGGCTGTTTACGTCTTTATTAATCCGTTTATTATTCGAACGAATTACCTTAACTGGTATTACTCACTTTTATATGGAAACTTATTAATATGACAGTTCAGGACTATTTATTAAAATTTCGCAAGATCAATTCGCTTGAGAGCCTGGAAAAACTGTTTGACCATCTGAACTACACCCTGTCGGATAATCAGGAAATCATTAATATGTATCGCGCCGCTGACCATCGCCGTGCGGAGCTGGTCTCCGGTGGCCGTTTGTTCAACGTCGGCGAAGTGCCAAAGTCCGTGTGGCGTTACGTTTTATAAGAAAGTAGCCATCCGCGCGAAATGTTATATACTCTCCGCCCTGCCAACTGGCTGTACAACATTTCGCGCAGATTATGGGAGAGTTCATGACCGCAACGCCTGGAGAACGCATTGGAGGCTGGTTAATCGCCCCACTGGCATGGCTGCTGGTTGCCTTATTAAGCGCATCACTTGCGCTGCTGCTTTATACCACCGCACTGATTACCCCTCACGCCATTCAGACCCTGTTGTCGCAAAGCGTGCTTAATATTGCTTTGTGGTTTGTGTCGTTCGTTTTCGCGATTGGGATGTGGTACTACACGCTGTGGCTGACCATCGCCTTCTTTAAGCGCCGTAAGAATGTGCCTAAGCACTACATTATCTGGCTGCTGGTTTCGGTCCTGCTGGCGGTGAAGGCGTTTGCTTTTTCGCCCGTTTCAGACGCGCTGGCCGTTCGTCAGCTGCTTTTCCCGTTGCTGGCCGCGGCGCTGCTGGTGCCCTACTTCAAGCGTTCGACGCGGGTGAAAAACACCTTCGTGAACCCGTAATAACCCTACAGATAACCTGTTGTCGCCTGCCTGGGTTTGTCCGATAATAGGCGGCTTTTTTATTTCAGGCTAAATAATGACCGATTACTTACTGCTCTTTGTCGGCACCGTGCTGGTTAACAACTTCGTTCTGGTGAAGTTCCTTGGCCTGTGCCCGTTTATGGGCGTTTCCAAAAAGCTGGAAACGGCAATGGGTATGGGGCTGGCGACGACCTTCGTCATGACGCTGGCGTCCATCTGCACGTGGTGGATTGATACCTGGATCCTCATCCCGCTGGGGTTAACCTATCTCCGTACGCTGGCCTTTATTCTGGTTATCGCGGTGGTGGTGCAGTTTACCGAAATGGTGGTGCGCAAAACCAGCCCGGCGCTCTATCGCCTGCTGGGCATCTTCCTGCCGCTGATCACCACTAACTGCGCCGTTCTCGGCGTGGCGCTGCTGAACATCAACCTGGGTCATAACTTTATGCAATCGGCGCTGTATGGTTTTTCTGCGGCTGTCGGTTTCTCTTTGGTCATGGTGCTGTTTGCCTCTATTCGCGAGCGCCTGGCAGCAGCGGATATTCCTGCGCCCTTCCGCGGTAACGCGATTGCGCTGGTCACCGCCGGTTTAATGTCTCTGGCCTTTATGGGCTTTAGTGGTCTGGTGAAGTTGTAATGAATGCTATCTGGATTGCCATCGCCTCTATCAGCGTCCTGGGGTTGGTGTTTGGCCTTATCCTGGGTTACGCCTCCCGCCGTTTCGCGGTAGAGGACGATCCCGTTGTTGAGAAAATTGATGAGCTTCTGCCGCAAAGCCAGTGCGGGCAGTGTGGCTACCCGGGCTGCCGCCCTTACGCTGAAGCGGTAGGCATCCAGGGCGAAAAAATTAACCGCTGCGCCCCCGGCGGCGAAGCAGTCATGCTGAAAATTGCCGCCCTGCTTAACGTTGATCCGCAGCCGGTTGATGGCGACGCGGACGTGCAGGATCCGGTCCGCGCGCTGGCCGTGATCGACGAAGCGAACTGCATCGGCTGTACCAAATGTATTCAGGCCTGCCCGGTCGACGCCATTGTTGGCGCCACGCGCGCCATGCACACCGTGGTGGCGGACCTGTGCACCGGCTGTAACCTCTGCGTAGCCCCCTGCCCGACGCAATGTATCGAGCTGCGCCCGGTTGAAACGACTACCGAAAGCTGGAAATGGGATCTTCAAACCATTCCGGTTCGCAATATTCCTGTGGAACAACATGCTTAAGTTATTTTCTGCTTTCAGAAAAGAGAAGATTTGGGACTTTGACGGGGGTATTCACCCACCGGAGATGAAAACCCAGTCTAACGGCACGCCGCTGCGTCAAATACCGCTGGCGACCCGTTTCGTCATGCCGCTCAAGCAGCACATTGGCGCGGAGGGTGAGCTGTGCGTGAAAGAAGGCGATACGGTTCTTCGCGGCCAGCCGCTGACCTTTGGTCGCGGACGTATGCTGCCGGTGCACGCCCCCACCTCCGGTAAGGTGGTCGCTATCGCGCCTCATACGGTGGCGCATCCGTCAGCGCTCGCAGAGCTGAGCGTGATTATTGAAGCCGACGGCGAAGACCGCTGGATCGACCGCGATGGCTGGAGCGACTACCGCTCCCGCAGCCGCGAGGCGCTTATCGAACGCATTCATCAGTTCGGCGTTGCTGGCCTGGGTGGCGCAGGCTTCCCGACCGGCGTCAAGCTGCGCGGCGGTGGCGAGAACATTCAGACGCTGATTATCAACGCCGCCGAATGCGAACCGTACATCACCGCCGACGATCGTCTGATGCAGGACTGTGCCGCCCAGGTGGTGGAAGGCATCCGCATCCTTGCGCACATTCTGCAGCCGCGAGAAGTGCTGATCGGTATCGAAGACAATAAACCACAGGCTATCTCAATGCTGCGCGCCGTGCTGGCGGGAAGTCACGATATTAGCCTGCGCGTTATCCCGACCAAATACCCCTCTGGCGGTGCTAAACAGCTGACGCAAATTCTCACCGGTAAGCAGGTTCCGCACGGCGGACGCTCTTCAGATATCGGCGTGCTGATGCAGAACGTCGGGACCGCGTACGCCGTGAAGCGCGCGGTGATCGACGGCGAGCCGCTGACCGAACGCGTGGTAACGCTGACCGGGGAAGCGGTCTCTCGTCCGGGCAACGTCTGGGCGCGTCTGGGTACGCCGGTGCGTCACCTGCTGGAGCAGGCTGAGTTTTGCCCGTCAAGCGACCAGATGGTGATCATGGGCGGCCCGCTGATGGGCTTTACCCTGCCGTGGCTCGATGTGCCGGTAGTCAAAATCACCAACTGCCTGCTCGCCCCTTCCCCGACCGAGATGGGTGAAGAGCAGGAAGAAAAAGGCTGTATTCGCTGCAGCGCCTGTGCCGACGCCTGCCCGGCGGATCTGCTTCCGCAGCAGCTGTACTGGTACAGCAAAGGCCAGCTGCACGACAAGGCGACAGCCCATAACCTGGCCGACTGCATCGAATGCGGCGCCTGCGCCTGGGTCTGCCCTAGCAACATTCCTCTGGTGCAGTATTTCCGCCAGGAGAAGGCGGAAATTTATGCCATCTCCATGGAAGAAAAACGCGCGGCGGAAGCCAAGGCACGCTTTGAAGCGCGCCAGGCACGACTGGAGCGTGAAAAAATCGCCCGTCAGGAGCGCCATAAGCAGGCCGCCGTTCAGCCCGGCGAGAAAGATCAGGATGCGATTAACGCCGCACTGGCCCGCGTTCGCGAGAAAAAAGCGACCGCGGCGCAGCCTGTGGTGATCCCGGCTGGCGAGAAGCCGGACAACAGCGAAGCCATTGCGGCGCGTGAAGTGCGTAAAGCTCAGGCTCGCGCCCGTCAGGCTGAAAAAGCGCAAACGGTCCAGACGGATGCTGAGATCGACCCGCGTAAAGCGGCCGTTGAAGCGGCAATAGCCCGTGCCAAAGCGCGCAAAGCCGGCGAGCAGAACGTGGTGGTTGAGCAGGAAGCGGTCGACCCTCGCAAAGCGGCCGTTGAGGCAGCGATTGCCCGTGCCAAAGCCCGCAAAGCGGCGCAGCAGACGCCAACCGCAGAACCCGACGCGCCGGTCGATCCGCGTAAAGCCGCCGTCGAAGCGGCGATTGCCCGCGCTAAAGCACGCAAAGCGGCGCAGCAGGATGAGCAGCCGCAGGCCGCCAACGATGACCCGCGCAAAGCCGCCGTCGCCGCCGCCATTGCGCGCGTTCAGGCAAAGAAAGCCGCACAGCAAGCAGTTAACGAGGATTAAATGGTTTTCAGAATCGCAAGCTCCCCTTACACCCACAATCAGCGCCAGACATCGCGCATTATGATGCTGGTCTGCCTGGCGGCGCTGCCGGGCATTGCCGTTCAGTGCTGGTTTTTCGGCTGGGGAACCCTGTTCCAGATAATCCTGGGCTGTGCCAGCGCCTTAGCGGCGGAAGCCCTTGTCCTTAAGCTGCGCAAGGCGGCGGTCTCCCGCATTCTGGCTGATAACTCCGCGCTGCTGACCGGGCTGCTGCTGGCGATCAGTATCCCGCCGTTTGCTCCATGGTGGATGGTGGTCCTCGGCACCGTGTTTGCCGTGATCATTGCCAAACAGCTGTATGGTGGACTGGGCCATAACCCGTTTAACCCGGCGATGATTGGCTACGTGGTGCTGCTGATCTCCTTCCCGGTACAGATGACCAGCTGGCTGCCACCGCACGAGATTGCGGCCACGGTTCCGGGCTTCATGGATGCTCTGCACGTGATCTTTACCGGCCATACGGCGCTCGGTGCGGATATGAACGCGCTGCGTATGGGCGTGGACGGGATCAGCCAGGCGACGCCGCTTGATACCTTTAAAACGTCCCTGCATGCCGGACACAGCGTTGAGCAGATCATGAAATCCGCCATCTACAGCGGCGTACTGGCGGGTGCCGGCTGGCAGTGGGTCAACCTGGCGTATCTGCTGGGCGGCCTGTTCCTGCTGCAGCAGAAAGCCATCCGCTGGCATATTCCGGTCAGCTTCCTCGTGACGCTGGCGGTCTGCGCCACGCTGGGCTGGGTATTCTCTCCTGAATCACTGGCCAGCCCGCAGCTGCACCTGCTCTCCGGGGCGACCATGCTGGGTGCCTTCTTTATCCTGACGGATCCGGTGACGGCCTCAACGACTAACCGCGGGCGCCTGATCTTCGGCGCGCTGGCAGGCCTGCTGGTCTGGCTCATCCGCAGCTTTGGCGGGTACCCGGACGGCGTGGCTTTTGCCGTCCTGCTTGCCAACATTACCGTTCCGCTCATCGACTATTACACGCGTCCGCGCGTGTACGGCCATCGCTAAGGGTCTCGCCATGTTCAAAACGATGCAAAAACACGGCGTCACGCTGGCTGTCTTCGCCGCGGTCCTGACAGGGCTTACGGCGCTGGTAAATGCGCTGACCAAAACGACCATTGAAGAACAGGCCTCGAAGCAGCAAAAGGCCCTGTTCGATCAGGTGATCCCGTCCGACTTCTACGATAACGACCTGCAAAAAAGCTGCTTCGTGGTAGACGCGCCGCAGCTTGGGAAAGGCCCGCACCGCCTCTTCATTGCCCGCAAAGGGGATAAACCGGTCGGCGCGGTGATGGAAGCGACGGCGCCTGACGGCTATTCCGGTGCCATTCAGCTGCTTGTGGGCAGCGATTTCTCCGGCACCATACTGGGCACCCGCGTGACGGAACACCATGAAACGCCGGGTCTTGGCGATAAAATTGAAACCCGTCTGAGCGACTGGATTTTGCACTTTGCCGGTAAAGTGATCCATGGTGAAGATGACACCGCGTTTGCGGTGAAGAAAGATGGCGGCGAGTTTGACCAGTTCACCGGGGCGACCATCACCCCACGTGCGGTGGTGAATGCCGTAAAACGAGCCGGGCTATACGCTGAAACGCTGCCCGCGCAAATCAACAATCTTCCGGCCTGTGAGGAGTAATCATGAGCCAGGTTAAAGAGGTTATTGTCCAGGGGTTGTGGAAAAACAACTCCGCGCTGGTACAGCTTCTGGGCATGTGCCCACTGCTGGCGGTGACATCCACCGCCACCAACGCGCTCGGTCTGGGTCTGGCAACCACGCTGGTATTGACCCTGACCAACCTCTCCATCTCTGCCCTGCGCCGCTGGACGCCGTCGGAAATTCGTATTCCTATTTACGTCATGATCATTGCGTCGGTGGTCAGTATTGTTCAGATGCTGATTAACGCCTACGCGTTTGGTCTGTACCAGTCGCTCGGGATCTTCATTCCCCTTATCGTCACCAACTGTATCGTGGTCGGGCGTGCGGAAGCCTTTGCGGTGAAAAACAGTCCGGCCATGTCGGCGCTGGACGGTTTTTCTATTGGCATGGGTGCCACCTGCGCCATGTTCGTGCTGGGCTCGCTGCGCGAGATCCTCGGCAACGGTACGCTGTTCGACGGCGCTGATGCGCTGCTGGGCGGCTGGGCCAAAGCGCTGCGTATTGAAGTATTTCACACCGATACGCCATTCCTGCTGGCGATGCTGCCGCCTGGCGCGTTTATTGGTCTTGGCATGATGCTGGCGATAAAATACCTGATTGACGAGAAACGTAAGCGCCGCGCGGCTGAGCGCAGCGTTCTGGAAGGGACACCCGAGAAGGCCTCATGAATAAAGAAAAGCGCATTGCGATCCTGACCCGTCTGCGGGACGAGAACCCGCACCCGACGACGGAGCTGAATTTTACCTCCCCGTTTGAGCTGCTGATCGCCGTGTTGCTCTCTGCACAGGCTACCGACGTGAGCGTCAATAAAGCCACCGCCCTGCTCTATCCGGTCGCCAATACGCCGAAGGCCATGCTGGAGCTGGGCGTGGAAGGCGTGAAGTCCTATATCAAAACCATCGGCCTGTTTAACAGCAAAGCCGAGAACGTCATCAAGACCTGCCGAATTTTGCTGGAGCAGCACGGAGGCGAAGTGCCGGAAGACCGCGCTGCGCTGGAAGCCTTGCCGGGCGTGGGTCGTAAAACCGCGAACGTAGTACTCAATACCGCGTTTGGCTGGCCCACTATCGCCGTAGATACGCATATCTTTCGCGTGTCTAACCGGACCAACTTCGCGCCGGGAAAAAATGTCGAGCAGGTCGAAGAGAAGCTGCTGAAAGTGGTTCCGGCAGAATTTAAGGTTGATTGCCATCACTGGCTGATTCTGCACGGTCGTTACACATGTATTGCCCGTAAGCCTCGCTGCGGCTCCTGCATTATTGAAGATCTCTGCGAATACAAAGAAAAAGTGTACCCCTGAGGCATCTCAATCCCCTGACTAAAGAAGGGCTTTCAAACGCTCTTCTTTTGACCGTTATTTGTCCGCCTTTCGTTTCGCCTCACCTGTCACTTATTCGGCTCTTTAACGCTGAAACAGGTTAATACTTTTTTCATAGCCGAAAATTTCTATACATCTGTGATCGCGATCACCCTGATAACTTCATGTTGTATTTTTGTTGTCAAAATCGACCTAAACCCTTTATCTGACAAGACACTCCTCTTTCTTTGCCGACGATAAGACCAGCTATTTTTCAGAATATGGGCTATATCACTGCCACAAGCGGCAAATAGCAGAACATATCGCCAACAGCCCGTACTGACCGGTGATTACCAGTCGAAAAAACTACCTTTACTCAGCGTATGAAATTTAACGCTGAATAACATTTGCATGAACCGACGATTATACCATTCAGGATATATGTAACAGATTATTACAAACGTATTGCCAGATGGGGCAGGATAGTGAACATTACCCGCCGTTTCTCCTCCCAATATAACTATAAGGCGTATGGACTACGGCCATCACGCTATGAACACCCCCGTTAATATGGGATGTAAAAAAAGAGGTATATGTGTCGACTGCAAACAATAAACCAACAGATGAAAGCGTGAGTCTGAACGCTTTTAAACAACCTAAAGCGTTCTATCTCATCTTCTCTATCGAGTTATGGGAGCGTTTTGGTTACTACGGCCTGCAAGGGATCATGGCGGTTTACCTGGTGAAACAGCTGGGTATGTCCGAAGCCGATTCCATCACGCTGTTCTCCTCCTTCAGTGCTCTGGTGTACGGTCTGGTCGCTATCGGCGGCTGGCTGGGCGATAAAGTCCTCGGAACTAAACGTGTCATCATGCTGGGCGCCATTGTTCTGGCGATTGGCTATGGACTGGTAGCATGGTCAGGGCATGATGCCGCTGTCGTGTATATGGGCATGGCCACGATCGCCGTGGGTAACGGTCTGTTCAAAGCGAACCCGTCTTCCCTGCTCTCTACCTGCTACAGCAAAGATGACCCGCGTCTGGACGGTGCATTTACCATGTACTACATGTCCATCAACATCGGTTCGTTCTTCTCGATGCTGGCAACCCCATGGCTCGCAGCGAAATTCGGCTGGAGCGTGGCGTTTGCACTGAGCTTCGTCGGTATGCTGATCACCGTGGTGAACTTCCTGTTCTGCCGCAGCTGGGTTAAAAACTACGGTTCAAAACCAGACTTCGAGCCTGTGCATATGGGCAAACTGCTGGCGACCATCGTAGGCGTTGTGGTCCTGGCGGCCATCGCTACCTGGCTGCTGCACAACCAGGGTATCGCACGTGCCGTTCTGGGCGTTGTGGCGCTGGGTATCGTGGTTATCTTCGCGAAAGAAGCATTCGCTATGCAGGGTGCTGCCCGTCGTAAGATGATCGTGGCCTTCATTCTGATGCTGGAAGCGATTATCTTCTTCGTGCTGTACAGCCAGATGCCAACCTCTCTGAACTTCTTCGCCATTCGTAACGTTGAGCACTCTATTCTGGGCATCGCGTTCGAACCGGAGCAGTATCAGGCACTGAACCCGTTCTGGATCATGATTGGTAGCCCGATTCTGGCCGCGATCTATAACAAGATGGGCGACCGTCTGCCAATGCCGCACAAGTTTGCTATCGGTATGGTGCTGTGTTCCGGCGCGTTCCTGGTACTGCCGCTGGGTACCAAATTTGCTACCGACGCCGGTATCGTATCCGTTAACTGGCTGATCCTGAGCTACGCGCTGCAGTCTATCGGCGAACTGATGATCTCTGGTCTGGGTCTGGCAATGGTTGCACAGCTGGTTCCGCAGCGTCTGATGGGCTTCATTATGGGTAGCTGGTTCCTGACCACTGCCGGTGCAGCAATTATCGCCGGTAAGATTGCGAACCTGATGGCCGTGCCGGAAAACGTCACTGACCCACTGGTTTCCCTGAACGTCTACGGTACCGTGTTCATGCAGATTGGTATCGCGACTGCCGTTATTGCCGCTCTGATGCTGCTGACCGCACCGAAACTGAATCGCATGACTCAGGACGACGACAAGACCGCTAAGGCGACCAAAACCGCTACTGCGTGAAATCCGTGAGAAACGACTGACCAGAAGCCGCTAATTGATTAGCGGCTTTTTTTTTATCCGTTTGCGCACTAACATAGCTGAAACCTCAGCGAAAAGGAGTTACCGATGAAACTGTTCTACAAACCGGGCGCGTGCTCTCTTGCTTCCCATATCACCCTGCGCGAGAGCGGCAAAGATTTCACGCTGGATGGCGTTGATCTGATGAAAAAACGTCTGGAAAACGGCGATGATTTTCTTGCCATTAACCCGAAAGGACAGGTTCCGGCGCTCCTGCTGGATGACGGTACCCTGCTGACCGAAGGCGTGGCGATTATGCAGTTCCTGGCCGATAGCGTGCCCGATCGCCAGCTGCTGGCCCCGGTCAGTACCATTTCTCGCTATAAAACGCTGGAATGGCTGAACTACATTGCCACCGAGCTGCACAAAGGCTTTACGCCGCTGTTCCGCCCGGATACGCCGGAAGAGTTTAAGCCGACCCTGCGCGCCCTGCTGGAGAAAAAGCTGCAGTACGTTAACGAATCGCTGAAAGACGAACAGTGGATTGGCGGCTCACGCTTCACGATCGCTGATGCGTATCTGTTCACCGTGCTGCGCTGGGCACGTGCGGTTAAGCTGAATCTGGAAGGGTTAGACCACATTGCATCGTATATGAAACGCGTGGCTGAACGTCCTGCGGTGGCTGCAGCGCTGAAAGCGGAAGGTCTTAACTAATATCGCCGGCGGCACTGCGCTGGCACGGGCCTACGGGTTTTGTAGGCCGGGTAAGCGCAGCGCCACCCGGCATCGTTTAAAGCTGGGTTGCGCTGAAATAGTGCTCCGGCTTCGCGATACGATCCTGTGCCGCGACCACCTGCAGTTCATATTCCTGCATCTCTTTCGTCGCAATCATAATTTCGTACACCGCTGCCGTAACGTGCTCCAGCGCGTCCCTCACCGTTGCACCCTGAAGCAGTTTCACCAGCAGCAGCCCGCTGGTCACATCGCCCACGCCCACCGGCTGACGCGGGCCAAAATCCACCAGCGGACGGCTGATATGCCAGGCATCATCCTTCGTCACCAGCAGCATCTCAAAGCGATCCTGGCTTAGCCCTGCGCGCGCGAGGTGTTTTACCAGCACAACCTCAGGCCCCTGCGCGATCAGCTCGCGTGACGCGCTTACGGCCTCTTCTACGCTGTTAACCGGATGCTCGCAGAGAATTTCCAGTTCGACCAGGTTTGGCGCAATGATATCGCTGGCGGGCAGCGCGTGCCGGACGTGGAATTCTGCCACGCCTGGCGCCACGATACAGCCTTTTTCCGGATGGCCCATGACGGGGTCGCAGAAGTATTTTGCCGACGGGTTGGCAGCCTTTACCTGACGCACGATGCCGAGGATATGTTCCCCCTGCTCCGCTGAACCAAGATAACCGCTCAATACGGCGTCACAGCGCTTGAGCTGGTCGATATCGGCAATGCCCTGCACAACCTCGGTGAGGTGCGAAGGCGGCATCACGCAGCCGGTCCATTTTCCATACTGCGTGTGGTTAGAGAACTGAACGGTATTGAGGGGCCAGACGTTGACGCCGAGGCGGCGCATCGGGAATTCCGCAGCGCTGTTGCCAGCATGTCCAAAAACAACGTGGGACTGAATGGCGAGGATGTTCTTCATTTTATGCTTACCCAACCCTGAAAAAACAAAAGGGGCGTGGTTTCCCACGCCCCTCGAGACTGTTAATTATTTCCAGCAGACAAGGCAGTAGTTTTTCTTACCGCGACGCAGCAGGGTGTAGCGGCCATACAGACGGTCGCCATCAACAAAGGTGTATTCCGGGTCAGCCTGCTTTTCACCGTTGATGGTGATCGCGTTTGAGGCGATGGTTTTACGCGCCTGACCGCGGGAAGGCTGGAGCTCAGAGTCCACGAGCGCCTGCATCAGGTCAGCCCCTTTCTCCATCTCAACCATTGGCACGCCGTCCTGCGCCAGCTGTTCGAAGTCCGCTTCGCTCAGATCGCTCAGGGTACCGTTGAACAGGCTTGCGGTAATGCGTTTTGCCGCAGCCAGACCTTCTTCACCGTGAACCAGTTTGGTCACTTCATCTGCCAGCACGTACTGCGCGCGTGGCGCTTTACCGCTGTTCTTGTCTTCTTCTTCCAGCGCATTGATGTCTTCAATATCCATAAAGGTGAAGAACTTCAGGAAGCGATAAACATCGGCATCCGCCGTGTTGATCCAGAACTGGTAGAATTTGTACGGGCTGGTTTTCTTCGGATCGAGCCATACCGCGCCGCCTTCGGTTTTACCAAATTTGGTACCGTCAGCTTTGGTAATCAGCGGAACGGTCAGACCAAAGACCTGATTCTGGTGCAGGCGACGGGTCAGGTCGATACCGGAGGTGATATTACCCCACTGGTCAGAACCGCCAATCTGTAGGGAAACACCGTGCAGTTTGTTCAGGCAGGCAAAGTCATACCCCTGCAGCAGGTTGTAGGAGAACTCGGTAAAGGAGATACCCTGGTCGTCACGGTTCAGACGCTGCTTCACGGCCTCTTTGTTAATCATCTGGTTAACAGAGAAGTGCTTGCCGATGTCGCGCAGGAAGGTCAGCACGTTCATGCTGCCAAACCAGTCGTAGTTGTTCGCGGCAATCGCGGCGTTATCGCCACAGTTGAAGTCGAGGAACGGTGCAACCTGTTTGCGGATCTTATCGACCCACTCCTGCACGGTATCTTCGGTGTTCAGTTTACGCTCAGCGGCTTTGAAGCTTGGGTCACCAATCAGACCGGTCGCGCCGCCCACCAGGGCAACAGGCTTATGGCCCGCCATCTGGAAGCGTTTCAGGCATAACAATGGAACAAGATGCCCCAAATGCAAGCTGTCAGCGGTGGGATCGAAGCCGCAATAGAGCGCGATCGGGCCTTGCGCCAGTCGCTCTGCTAACGCTTCCTCGTCCGTCACCTGGGCCACGAGGCCCCGCTCTTGCAATTGTTTAATCAAGTTACTGCTTGCCATCAAATTCTCCATGTATAAACGACTGCACCTTTGCCGGTACACGACTTTTCGCCTGATGCGAAAGGACCATAGAATAAAGCGCAAGCGCGGTGTGCGCTAGCGCTTAAATCAACAAATTTCGGGGATTACGGCGCCAGTCTGTCGATTTTCCAGCCGCCATTCTCGCGCTGGTATAAAAAGCGGTCGTGCAGGCGATGTTCGCCCCCCTGCCAGAATTCGATTTGCTCAATCGGGATGCGGAAACCACCCCAGAAGCTCGGCAGCGGGATTTCACCCTGCTGGAACTTCTGCTTCAGCTCGAGAAATTTACTTTCCAGCACGCCGCGGGCGGAAATGCGGCTGGACTGTTTTGATACCCAGGCGCCAATCTGGCTGTCACGCGGACGACTGTGGAAATACTTCACCACTTCCAGCGTCGAGAGACGTTCCGCTTTGCCGGTCACCATCACCTGACGTTCCAGCATGTGCCACGGGAACAGCAGGCTGATACGCGGATTGTTTTCCAGATGATGCGCTTTGCGGCTGCCAAGGTTGGTATAGAACACCAGCCCTTTCTCGTCATAATGCTTGAGCAATACGATACGCTGATACGGTTGACCGTTTTCATCTACCGTTGCGACAACCATCGCCGTTGGGTCGGCAAGTTTCGCTTCGCAGGCCTGTTTCAGCCAGCGTTCAAAAAGCACGAGGGGTTCAGCGGGAAGATCCTGGCGACGCAGGCCGCCTTTGGTGTATTCACGGCGCAGATGCGCAATTTGCTGCAGTTCGTCGTTATCTGACATGGCGTTAGCTGACATTGAGAGTGGGTGGCGCTATTGTGCGCCGCCCCTGTAAAAATCTCAACGCTTCGGATTTTCGAGCTGGCAATTGTTCAGCACAATACGGTCGCGTTTGTAGACCGTGGCGCTGTCGCCTTTCGACCAGAAGACATAGATACCGTCGGTGTAGCGTGCGCCCGAGGCCGAAATGCCCTGCTTCAGCGTCAGCAATTTATTGTCGTAAACAAAACTGGCTTCCTGGCGCGGATTGTTCAGCTTCACGGTCAGCGGTTTTTCGTCGCAGCGATACTCCAGGGTATCGGTCTGCATGCGCTCAACGAGCTGGTTGTAGACGCTGCATCCTGACAGCAGCAAAGGGGCGGCAATAAGAAGAAGTTTTTTCATGGGCATATTCCGAAGACTATCCTGGTCCTGGAGGGCATGGCTGCCCCCCTGTTTCGTTCCATTCTAACGACGACGCGCCGCGCTGAATTTCAGTTAACTCTGATTATGACGCGGATTTGCCGGGAAAATCGCCCCTAGCACGCTCGCCTCGCGCGCGCCGGTTACCGACGGTAAATTGCCCGGCAGCCCGGCAACGGTGCGCCAGGCAAGCCAGGCAAAGGCCAGCGCCTCCATATCATCCCCGCTGATGCCGGCCTCATCGGTCGTCGACACTTCGGTACCCGGCAGCAGCCCGGCAAGACGCGCCATCACCAGCGGGTTACGGCTTCCCCCGCCGCACACCAGCAGGCGTTCACATCCGCCGCTAAGCAGCACCTGTTCAGAAATCGACACGGCCGTAAGCTCGGCAAGCGTCGCCTGAACATCCTGCGGCGCGAGCGCCGGGAATGACGCCAGCTGGCGCTCAAGCCAGCCAAAGTTGAAGTATTCACGCCCCGTGCTTTTCGGTGCCGGTAAGGCAAAATAAGGATCGCTCAGCATGGACTGCAGCAGCGGGAGAATCACCTTACCCTCACTCGCCCACTCCGCGTTTTTATCATACGGTTGACCGCACTGACGCCAGATCCAGGCATCCATTAACATATTGCCCGGGCCGGTATCGTAGCCCCGGACCGGCTGCCCCGGAATAAGCATCGACAGATTGGCGATCCCACCAATGTTGAGCACCATACGCCGTTCTGAAGGGTGCGCCAGTAGTGCCTGATGAAACGCGGGCACCAGCGGTGCGCCCTGTCCGCCAAGGGCAATATCGCGACGACGGAAATCGCCGACCACCGTGACGCCCGTTTTCGCCACAATCTGGTTGTTATCGCCGATTTGCAGGGTGTGCGGGGCATCGCCGATGGGTTCATGCCAGACCGTTTGTCCGTGACACCCGATGGCCACCACATCCTGCGGACGAAGATGTTCTTTTTGCATCAAAGCCTGCACCGCATCCGCAAACAGCGCCCCCAGGCGGACATCCAGCTGTCCAAGCTGCGAAAGGGTCAGCTGCTGCCCCTGACAGATACTGAGAATATCCTCTTTCAGTGAAATGGGGATTGGCCAGGTCAGGCTCGCCTGCTGCGCCACCATGTTCTCATCAATGGCGGCCAGAACGACATCTACCCCATCCAGACTGGTGCCTGACATCACACCAATGTAGCGACCCGATTTCATGCGCTTTCCTTACGTTGCGTGGGCTAAGGATATCCACTCAACCATAAACGGCGTCGCTTTGCCATCCGGCAATAATATTTTTTAACAATGTCAGACGGGTAGCGTGGGCGGATCCTGTTTATGTCTCGTTAAGTCAAATTCAAGTACAATTTTCCTATTGTTAGTGCAAAGATATGAACGATGGCCCTTTATGCCATATAATTTAGCCATAACGGATGCCCCCCATCGGGCGTTTTTGGTGAACAGGAGATTCAAATGATTTTACGTGTACTGGGCGTTTCGCTGATTGGTTTAACTCTGGCTGGCTGTGTGAATGACAGTTCACTTTCTGGCGACGTTTATAGCGCTTCTGAAGCGAAACAGGTTCAGAACGTGACTTACGGTACCGTTGTTAACGCACGCCCTGTACAGATTCAGGGTGGTGATGAAAACAACGTGATGGGCGCCATCGGCGGTGCCGTTCTGGGTGGTTTCCTGGGTAATACCGTCGGCGGCGGTACGGGCCGTTCTCTGGCAACAGCCGCAGGCGCAGTGGCCGGTGGTGTAGCAGGCCAGGGTGTTCAGGGTGCGATGAACAAAACTCAGGGCGTCGAGCTGGAAATTCGTAAAGACGACGGCAGCACCATTATGGTTGTTCAGAAACAAGGCAGCACACGCTTCTCCGCAGGTCAGCGCGTTGTGCTGGCAAGCAACGGAAGCCAGGTGACCGTTTCTCCACGTTAATTAAAAATGGATGTGGCCATTGGGCCACATCCATTTACAATATACATCACTTATACGAATATTTTTACAAAATATATTCGCCCCACAAATATTTAATCTCATCGTATATTGTCTCCGCGCAAAGTATTTATTGGATTACTTGCTTAGACTCTTCGCAATTACCTCTTCATAATTTATTTCTCATTTTGTAAAAACTTATATGCTTGCGAATAGTCGTTGTCTAAAAGGTCGTTATATCTCGTTCTGTTTCGGTTGCCTTGTCGTCATCGGAATATTACAAGCTCTCTTTTCAAAAGTGGTTGAATGGGTTCCCTCCTTCTCGCCTCTTTTGTTCCCTACGCTCACCATTTTTTTACTCGTGTTTCACCTGTTTATTGCCTGCTTTATGGCAATGAAATACTGGTGTGATAAGCGGCGGCTCTATCTGGTTGCGATCACCTTTGCCTTTGCCGGTTCGGCACTGTTGATGGTCGGAACGCTGTCCAGCTTTCCAGCATGGCTGAACCTCTATCAGTTCAACGTCGTGAACTACAACGATGCGATGATCTACTTTATGTTCCGCCACTTTTTAATGGCGGTGTTGTTCATCGTTGCGGCAATACTCTATCCTACGCGCGATTTCCCCTTTTCACGGTTGGCGCATATCTCAATTGTGAGCGGGGCGTTTCTCTTTACCGCCTGCGTTGTGGGACTGGCCTGGATATATTCCAGTCACTCGCCCTTGTTATCCATTGACCTGGTTGATAACGAAACCCGTCAGTTTATGGTGCTCTGGAGCCAATGCATAAATATTTCTTTAATTGTCTTCTGGGTGGTTTCATTAGTAACGCTGATGTTTGTCACGCGCGTGCGCAATTTATTCTGGGTAGGCGGAAATTTCCTGTGCGTTTGCTATATCGTCACGCTCGCCATGCTGTTAGTAGGCGGACATGCTGAAGATATATCGTGGTATCGCGCCCGGCTATTTGAAACCGTCGCTACGCTGATGATTATTTTTGTACTGCTCTACGACGTCTTCATGCTGTACCGTGATTCCCATTTAAAATATCAGCAGTCATATCAAAATTCGATTCGCGATCCGCTTACGCGCCTTTATAACCGTAGCTATTTTTATGAATCGTTAAACCAGGCGCTGGACATGGCGAAACCCAGCCGCCCAGTTTCGGTTATCGTCAGCGATCTCGACCGCTTCAAGCGTATCAACGATAACTATGGCCACCTTCAGGGAGACAAAGTCTTACAGTTTGTCGCCAATCTGCTGATGGATTCCGTACGCCCGCAGGACATCGCGGCTCGAATCGGCGGTGAGGAGTTTGTGCTGATGCTGGCCAACACCTCTTCAGATGCAGCCCACCAGGTGGCGGAACGCATTCGGTTGAAGCTAAGCAGCTTTGATAAAACCAGCAGCGGAGGGCAGCTACCTGAGCCGATTACCATCAGCATGGGAGTATTTACGGCGACGTCATCGTCCGTGACCGCAGAAGCGTGCGTGGAGAGTGCCGACAAGGCGATGTATGAGGCGAAGGAGACAGGCCGTAATCGAGTGGTGGTCTTTAAGTAAAAAAAGGCCTTGCTGTTGCAAGGCCTTAGTGTTGATCAGTCGCGAGACTGTAGCTCATGGATGTTTTGCTCAAGGCGAGCAATGAGGCTAATGAGCATTTCCAGCTCCGCCGGTGAAACGCCTGAAAGGATTTCACCGCGCGTTTTGGTAATCACAGCTTCCATTTCAGTAATGATAGGCGCCGCTTTCTCAGTGAGTTTTATCCGCTTGGCGCGACGATCGCTGGCGCAGGTTTGTCGGGAGATCAGCCCCTTCTCTTCCAGCTGGTCAAGCGTGCGCACCAGTGACGGTTGCTCAATGCCTATCGCTTTTGCCAGTTGAATTTGCGACTGGTCGGGCGGCAGCTGATGAATGTTGTGCAGCGTGACCCAATGCGTCTGCGTCAATTCCAGAGGTTTCAGGCGATGGTCAATCAGAGCACGCCAGACGCGTACCAACCTTGCCAGATCAGAACCTAATGGCGATTCCAATTTCATCTCCTTATAATTAGCTTG
Organism: Enterobacter sp. GER_MD16_1505_Eko_090; assembly: GCF_003331015.1. Taxonomy (NCBI): domain Bacteria; kingdom Pseudomonadati; phylum Pseudomonadota; class Gammaproteobacteria; order Enterobacterales; family Enterobacteriaceae; genus Enterobacter; species Enterobacter sp. GER_MD16_1505_Eko_090. Next base: position 149,948 of record NZ_PUQF01000003.1, read on the forward strand.
CTAAGTTATTATACTGATTTTAGAATAGTGTGCAGCATTTGTAATGGCAAAACAAATGCAATACTGCATTCATCTAACTCAAAAGTATGACTTACACTGAATTGTGATGCTTCTTCATACTCAGACAAGCCAACACGGCATTCTGTTCACTGCAAAGGATCTCTGCTCGTGACCTTTTTTCATCGCTCAGAGGGTTTACCCCTCCAGGACCTGATCTTCGGTGCGTCAGTCTACTTTCCCCCTCTGTTTAAGGCCGTGCTGGTGGGCTTTATTCTCTGGCTCATCGCGCATCGCCTGCTTCGCGACTGGATGTATTCCGGCGAAATCTGGCATCCCATGCTGATGGATCTTTCCCTGTTTGCCCTCTGTGTATGCCTGGGCCTTGCTGTTCTGATCGTGTGGTGACTATGCCCCTGAAAACGCTGAAGTACTTTTCCACCCTGTTTGTTCTGGTCCTTGCGCTGGTTGCCGGATGGTGGCTATGGAATTATTACATGCAGTCACCCTGGACGCGTGACGGTAAGATTCGCGCTGAGCAGGTCAGCATTACCCCGCAGGTATCGGGAAGCATTACGTCGCTGCTGGTTAAGGATAACCAGTACGTTAAAAAGGGAGAGGTTTTATTCCGAATCGACGACACGCCGTACCATATCGCGATTCTGAATGCCCAGGCGCAGCTGGCAAAAGCCCAGTCTGATCTGGCAAAGGCCAACAACGAGGCCAACCGCCGCCGTCACCTGTCGCAAAACTACATCTCCGCGGAAGATTTAGACACCGCCAACCTCAACGTTAAGGCGATGCAGGCGAGCGTCAACGTGGCTGAGGCGACGCTGAAGCAGGCGCAGTGGGAGCTGACCCAAACCGTGATTACCGCCCCTGTCGATGGATGGGTGACCAACCTTTCCGCCCGCGTGGGTAACTATGCCACCACGGGACAGCCCGTTTTTGCCCTGGTCGACAGCCACTCCTTCTACGTAGTGGGCTACTTCGAAGAGACCAAGCTTCGGCATATTCGCGAGGGATCGCCAGCAGCGATTACGCTGTACAGCGGCCCGCAAAGGTTACAGGGTCACGTATCCAGCATTGGTCGCGCCATTTACGACCAAAGCGTTGAAACAGATTCTGGCCTGGTGCCGGATATCAAGCCGAACGTCCCCTGGGTGCGTCTCGCTCAACGCGTGCCTGTTCGCGTGGAGTTTGACCATTTACCGCAGGGCATCACGCTGGTATCCGGCACCACCTGCACTGTCTCCATCGGAACCCCTTAATGAAGCTGCAGGCGCTCTCCTGGCAAAACTCGCCGTGGATGAAAGCGACGCGTCCTCAGTGGCGCTACGCGCTGCGTAACGGCATTGCCATGTGTCTGGCGCTGACCGTCGCCTATTACCTGAACCTGGATGAGCCGTACTGGGCGATGACCTCTGCCGCAGTGGTGAGTTTTCCCACCGTTGGTGGGGTGATCAGTAAAAGCCTTGGGCGTATCGCCGGCAGCCTGCTGGGTGCCACGGCGGCGTTAATTATCGCCGGCCACACTCTGAACGACCCATGGCTGTTCCTGCTGAGCATGGCGGCATGGCTGGGATGCTGTACCTGGGCCTGCGCCCATTTCACCAACAACGTCGCCTACGCTTTCCAGCTGGCGGGCTATACCGCCGCCATTATTGCCTTCCCGGTGGTGAATGTGCTCGATACCACCGAGCTGTGGGATATTGCACAGGCGCGCGTCTGCGAAGTGATTGTCGGGATCCTCTGCGGCGGATTTATGATGATGATCCTCCCCAGCACTTCCGACGGCACCGCACTCATCACCGCCCTTAAAACCATGCACACCCGGCTGCTTGAACACGCGAGCCTGCTGTGGCAACCGGATACCAGCGATGAGATCCGTCTCGCCCATGAAAAGGTGATAGGACAGATCCTGACAATGAATCTGCTGCGTATTCAGGCGTTCTGGAGCCACTACCGCTTTCGCCGTCAGAACACCCTGCTTAACTATTTGCTGCACCAGCAGCTGCGCATGACCAGCGCCATCTCCAGCCTGCGCCGGATGCTGCTCAACTGGCCAACGCCGCCGGAAAACACGCGCGCGGTGATTGAAACGCTGCTCGCGACCCTTGCGCGCCCGGATGCAGACATCTACACGGTCGCGCGAATAATCGCCCCGCTCGCCCCGGTGGATGAATATGATTATCGCCATCGCGCCTTCTGGCAGCGGTTGAATTACTTTTGCCGCCTCTACCTGCGCAGCAGCCGCTGGATTAACGCGGTAGAGAACGCCACCCCGGTTACGGAGTTCAACGTTCCCGGGAGCCCGGCTCTCGCCCGCCATACTGACTACCTGGAGGCGCTGTGGAGCGGTTTTCGCACCTTTTGCGCGCTGATGCTGGTGGGCGCGTGGAGTATCACCACGCAGTGGGAGTCCGGTACGGCGGCCCTGACGCTCGCCGCCATCAGCTGCGTGCTTTACTCCGTCGCGGCCTCGCCGTTTAACTCGCTGACGCTCCTGCTGCGCACCCTGGTGCTGCTGTCGCTGTTCAGTTTTGTGGTGAAGTTTGGCCTGATGGTGCAGATAAGCGATCTCTGGCAGTTCCTGCTGTTCCTCTTTCCGCTGTTGACCACCATGCAGCTACTCAAGCTGCAGATGCCGAAGCTGGCGGGACTGTGGGGACAGCTGATTGTCTTTATGGGCTCGTTTATCTCCGTGACGAATCCACCGGTGTACGATTACGCCGATTTTCTCAATGACAACCTCGCAAAGATCCTCGGCGTGGGGCTGGCGTGGCTGGCCTTCGCGGTGCTGCGTCCCGGCTCCGATGCCCGCAAAAGCCGCAGGCATATCCGGGAGTTACGCCGGGGGTTTGTCGATCAGCTCAGCCGCAAACCGCATCTTCGTGAGAGTGAATATGAATCGCTGGTTTATCATCACGTCAGCCAGCTCAATAACAGCCAGGACGCGCTTTCCCGGCGCTGGCTGCTGCGCTGGGGCGTGGTGCTGCTGAACTGCTCGCACGTGGTCTGGCAGCTTCGCGGGTGGGAAACGCGTTCCGACCCGCTGTCGCAGGTGCGTGACGTTTGCATCTCCCTGCTGCGCGATGTCATGAGCGAACGCGGGGTCCAGCAGCGGCCGCTGGAAGCCACGCTGAATGAACTGCAGCGGATCTGCGATACGCTTGCACGACATCATCTCCCCGCCGCCCGCGATTTGGCCTCGATAATCTGGCGGCTACACTGCTCGCTGTCGCAGCTGGAACAGGCACCACCGCCGGGTACGATTGGGGATCAGATCACGCCGCAGGCATAACGCGCCCCGCCGCCGCCAAGCGGTTTAGGCTGATCGGACATATTGTCGCCGCCGACGTGGATCATCAGCGCTTTGCCTTTCACCTCATCCAGCTTTTTCAGACGCGGCGCGACAACGGGATCGGTGGCTTTACCGTCGTTATTGACCACCAGCACGGGCAGATCGCCCAGATGTCCCATGCCTTCCGGGCCCTCATGCTTGCCGGAGTGCTGCGGGTCAAGGTGACCGCCTGCCGCTTCCGCAGCCGACGGTTTCCCCTCTTTTAACGCGGGCTGGCAGCTTCCTTTGGCGTGAACATGAAAACCATGCTCACCGGGCGGGAGTGCTTTAAGATTCGGGGCGAATTCCAGTCCTTTATCGGTTTCCGTGATTTTCACCGTACCGATGGACTGACCCACACCCTGAGAGGTGACGAGATTCATTTCCACTTCGTCGCTGGCTGCCTGCGCCCCTGCGCAAACAACCAGCGCGACCATTGCCAGAGCAAAACGCTTCATATGACCTCCGCTGGTTATTTTTTGCCCCTTAAGTGTATACCAGGGGCAAAGATTTCACCGGAAAGTCATCTTCTGGCGGTTTATGGCACGTCGTAACCCAGCGCAGCCTTGCGGATGCGGAACCACTGCTGGCGGGTCATCTGCAGCTCTTCAGCGGCCAGTGCAGAACGCACGCGTTCAATTTTGCCAGAACCAATAATCGGCAGCGGTTTTGACGGCAGACGCAGGATCCAGGCGTAAACCACCTGTTCGATGCTCTCCGCGTTCAGCTCGCGGGCGATGGTGTCCAGCTCGTTACGCAGCGGCTGGAATTCATCATCATTGAACAGGCGTCCGCCTCCCAGGCATGACCAGGCCATCGGGCGAATGCGCAGCTGCTGCAGCTGGTCGAGCGTACCGTCCAGCAGCAGCGGCTGGTGTACCGGGGAGATCTCCACCTGGTTGGTGGCCAGGGTAAACGGCAGACGAGACTGAAGCAGTGCAAACTGCGCCGGGGTAAAGTTGGAAACGCCAAAGTGACGCACTTTGCCGCTCTGATGCAGGTTCAGGAAGGCTTCTGCCACCTCATCGGCATCCATGAGCGGGTCCGGACGATGGATTAACAGCAGGTCGATACGGTCGGTCGCCAGATTGACCAGCGACTGCTCAGCGCTCTTGATGATATGCGCGCTGTCGGTGATGTAATGCCCAAGGGCGTGTTCCGGTTTTGCCGTGGTGGCAATCCCGCACTTCGTGACGATCTCCATGCGGTCGCGGAGTGCCGGAACCAGCTTGAGCGCCTCGCCGAATGCGGCTTCACACTGATAGCCACCGTAAATATCCGCATGGTCGACCGTGGTAACGCCCAGATCGATATGCTCTTCAATAAAGCTCGCCAGCTGGAGGGGGGACATATTCCAGTCCATCAGGCGCCAGTAGCCCATCACAAAACGGGAGAATTCTGGCCCCTGGGGGGCAAGGGTAATTCGCTGAACCATAACATTTTCCTCAAGGACGTGATGTCATGAGTATACGCAATTACCGTGTTAAAAAAGTGAAGGTTGCTGGGGTTCTTCGGTCTCACCGGCTTTGTTTGCGCGTATTTTGCGCAGAAGACGCTGACGGCAGAGGCGTAACACCTCCTGCTTTTGCGTGTCGCTAAAGTTTTGCCAGTTAAAACGCTCGTCGCGGGTACGCATGCACCCGCGGCAATATCCGCGTTCATCCACCTGACAAATCCCCCGGCACGGGCTCTGGATGGGGAAAAACTCCAGCTGCTCTGCCACACTCACCTCCGGATAACCACTCTCACCTACAGTGAAGACGCTAAACGCGCCACGTGCAAGGCCCATACCACAGATTTGTGGCATTAAGGTTTCACTAATCTTCCTTCTTTATACTCGGCCCATCATGACAATGACAGGTTTACCGATCGATGTGGTTAATCAAAAAGTTACAATGTAACGACATTAAATTTACTCTGGGCTGTGCACTCTTTTTTACGTTGATTAATGGGCTGTTTATCCAGCGCAGCTGGGCCATTATTGCCCCTGCGCACCTGCACGACATCCTCTTTGCCGCGTCCGTACCGCTGGTGCTGTTTTGCGGCTGGGTGATTGTCTTTAGCCTGCTGAATATCCCCTATATCCGTAAGCCGCTGCTGATCGTCTTAACGGTCGGATGCGCCGCGGCCACCTACTTTATGTACACCTACGGCGCGGTGATCGATCAGAATATGATTGTGAACGTGTTCGAAACCAACTCTCAGGAAGCGACAGCCCTGGTGACCCCGCAGATGATTCTGTGGATTGTTATCGCAGGCCTCGTTCCCTCCGTGGTGCTGGCGTTGACCCGCATTCGTACCGGGAAATGGTGGTATGCCCTGCTGACGCGCGTCGCCGCGATGCTCGGTGCCCTGCTGGTGATTATCCTGATTGCGGCGCTGTTTTATAAAGATTACGCGTCGCTGTTTCGCAACAACAAAAGCATCGTCAAAATGGTGACCCCGGCCAACTATGTCAGCGCCGTGGTGAAGTACAGCAAAATGCGCTGGTTTGCAGGCGATCAAACGCTGGTGCGCATTGGCGAAGATGCCCATAAAGGACCGTTGATTACCGGCCAGCAAAAGAAAACCGTTCTGGTGCTGGTCGTTGGGGAAGCCTCTCGCGCGGCGAACTACTCCCTGAATGGTTACAATCGTGAAACGAACCCGGAGCTGAAAAAGCAGGATGTGATTAACTTCCCGCAGGCCTCCTCTTGCGGCACCGAAACCGCCGTTTCCGTTCCGTGCATGTTCTCGGGCATGACGCGCAGCAAATACGATGCCGACCTGGCTCACCATCAGGAAGGTCTGCTCGATGTGCTGAAGCATGCGGGGATCAACCTGCTCTGGCGCGACAACGACGGCGGCTGTAAAGGCGCCTGCGATCGCGTGCCGCATACCGATATGACGCAGTGGAATCTGGATCAGTTCTGCAAAGACAAATCCTGTATTGATGATGTGAATTTCTACCGTCTGGACAACGTGCTGGATGGTCTGAAGCAGGACACGGTGCTGGTTATCCACCTGATGGGGAGCCACGGTCCGGCATACTATCGCCGTTACCCGGACAATTTCCGTAAATTTACCCCAACCTGCGACACCAATGAAATTCAGGATTGCGACCATCAGGCGCTGATGAATACCTATGACAACACCATCCTGTATACCGACAGCATGGTCAGCAAAACCATTGATGCGCTGAAAGCGCGCCAGGCAAGCATGAACACCGCCCTGATTTATCTCTCGGATCACGGTGAGTCACTGGGTGAAAGCGGCATTTATCTGCACGGTACGCCGTACATGCTGGCGCCGGAGCAGCAAACGCACATTCCGTTTATGTTCTGGCTGTCACCCGACTACGCGAAAAACTTTGGCATCAATGAACAGTGTTTACGCGACCACGCTGCAAAAAATGCGGTTTCCCAGGACAATTTGTTCTCGACCGTACTGGGTATGATGGACGTGAAATCAAACGTTTATCAACAGCAGCTGGATATTCTGAGCGCATGTCGGCAATAAACTCGCTTGCATTAGACCGAACGGTCTATTAGAGTGCGGCCATGAGCAGAAATACTGAACACGATACCCGCGATCATCTCCTGGCAACCGGCGAGCGTCTTTGCATGCATCGCGGGTTTACCGGTATGGGGTTGAGCGAGTTATTAAAAACCGCTGAGGTACCGAAGGGGTCGTTTTATCACTACTTCCGGTCCAAAGAAGCCTTTGGCGTGGCAATGCTGGAGCGTCATTACGCGGGCTACCACCAGCGTCTGGCGACCCATTTTGCGTCGGGTGAAGGAAACTATCGGGATCGTGTTCTGAACTACTATCAGGAAACGCTGAACCAGTTCTGTCAGCAGGGCATTATCAGCGGATGCCTGACGGTCAAGCTGTCTGCCGAGGTGTGCGATCTTTCCGAAGATATGCGCTCGGCGATGGATAAGGGTGCCCGCGGCGTGATCGCCCTGCTGGCCCAGGCGCTGGAAAAAGGCCGCGACGAAAAAACGCTGGCCTTTACCGGCGACCCCTTAATGCAGTCTCAGGTGCTCTATTCCCTGTGGTTAGGGGCCAATCTGCAGGCAAAAATTTCGCGCAGTGCCTTGCCGCTGGAAAGCGCGCTGGCACATGTGAAAAACAGCATTACTGCGCCTGGCGTATAACGGGCGCTTTTTATTTACTTTATTACTAGTCGACTGGTCTACTCAGGAGTCTTTATGTCAGCTGAAAAACTGTTTACCCCATTGAAAGTGGGTGCCGTCACGGCGCCAAACCGCGTGTTCATGGCTCCGCTGACCCGTCTGCGCAGTATTGAGCCGGGTGACATCCCCACTCCATTGATGGGCGAATACTACCGTCAACGCGCAAGCTCTGGCCTGATCATCACGGAAGCCACGCAGATCTCTGCTCAGGCGAAGGGTTACGCCGGTGCGCCGGGCCTCCATAGCCCGGAACAGATCGCGGCATGGCAGAAAATCACCGCGGGCGTTCACGCTGAAGAGGGTCGTATTGCGGTCCAGTTGTGGCATACCGGTCGTATCTCACACAGCAGCATCCAGCCTGGCGGTCAGGCACCGGTCTCCGCGTCGGCCCTGAGCGCCAATACCCGTACGTCCCTGCGCGATGAAAACGGCAATGCGATCCGCGTGGATACCTCTATGCCACGCGCGCTGGAGCTGGACGAAATCCCGGGGATTGTTAACGACTTCCGACAGGCCGTGGCCAACGCCCGTGAAGCCGGTTTTGATCTGATTGAGCTGCACTCCGCGCATGGCTATCTGCTGCACCAGTTCCTGTCACCGTCGTCAAACCATCGCACCGATCAGTACGGCGGCAGCGTCGAAAACCGCGCCCGTCTGGTGCTGGAAGTGGTGGATGCGGTATGCAAGGAGTGGAGCCCGGACCGTATCGGCATTCGCGTTTCCCCAATCGGGTCTTTCCAGAACGTCGACAACGGCCCGAACGAGGAAGCGGACGCGCTCTATCTGATTGACGAGCTGGCCAAGCGCGGTATTGCCTATCTGCACATGTCCGAGCCTGACTGGGCTGGCGGTAAGCCTTACACTGAAGCCTTCCGCCAGAAAGTGCGCGAGCGCTTCCACGGCGTGATCATCGGTGCAGGTGCTTATACGCCTGAGAAAGCCGAAGATCTGATCAATAAAGGGCTGATCGATGCCGTCGCGTTTGGCCGCGACTACATCGCCAACCCGGATCTGGTTGCTCGTCTGCAGAAAAAAGCGGCACTCAACCCGCAGCGTCCGGAAAGCTTCTACGGCGGCGGCGCGGAAGGCTACACCGACTACCCTTCTCTGTAATCTCGCCATTGTTCATTGATAGCGGCGACACTTCGCCGCTATACTAAAACATCGTTTCTGTTCAAAAAGCTTTTTTATTCCATTGGTTAATGAGGAAATTATGCGCCTACTTCACACCATGCTGCGCGTTGGCGACCTGCAACGTTCAATCGATTTCTACACTAACGTCCTGGGCATGAAGCTGCTGCGCACCAGCGAAAACCCGGAATACAAATACTCGCTGGCATTCGTGGGTTACGGCCCGGAAACGGATGAAGCGGTGATCGAGCTGACCTACAACTGGGGCGTTGACAGCTATGAGCTGGGCACGGCCTACGGCCATATCGCGCTGGAAGTGGACAACGCGGCCGACGCGTGCGAACGCATTCGCAAAAATGGCGGTAACGTTACGCGCGAAGCGGGCCCGGTAAAAGGCGGCACCACCGTGATTGCGTTTGTGGAAGATCCGGACGGTTACAAAATCGAGCTGATTGAAGCCAAAGACGCCGGTCGCGGTCTGGGCAACTGATCCCTCAGGGCGCAACGTGCGCCCGTAGTTTTACTGCATCACCCCGCAAAATTTGCCATAATGCGCTCTGCTTTTTCCCCATGTAAGAGACCCTGATGTCCGATAACGCTCAATTTAGCGGTCTGTGCGACCGTTTTCGTGGTTTTTATCCCGTTGTCATTGATGTAGAAACAGCCGGATTTAACGCTAAAACCGATGCGCTGCTCGAAATTGCCGCCATCACGCTGAAGATGGATGAACAGGGCTGGCTTACACCGGACACCACGCTGCATTTCCACGTTGAACCTTTCGAAGGGGCAAACTTACAGCCGGAAGCGCTGGCGTTTAACGGTATCGATCCGCATAACCCGCTGCGCGGTGCCGTCAGTGAATATGATGCGCTGCACGCCATTTTTAAAATGGTGCGCAAAGGCATGAAGGAGAGCAACTGCAGCCGCGCCATTATGGTGGCTCATAACGCCACCTTCGATCACAGCTTTACCATGGCCGCCGCCGAGCGGGCCGCGCTCAAGCGCAACCCCTTCCACCCGTTTGTGACCTTCGATACCGCCGCGCTGAGCGGCCTGGCGCTGGGACAAACGGTGTTATCAAAGGCCTGTATTACGGCTGGCATTCCGTTCGACGGCACGCAGGCGCACTCCGCGCTGTATGACACGGAGCGTACCGCAGAGCTGTTCTGTGAGATCGTCAACCGCTGGAAGCGTCTGGGCGGCTGGCCGCTGCCGATGGATGATGAGGCCGAGCGCCAATCGTAGGTCGGGTAAGCGCAGCGGCACCCGACAAAAAAAAAGCGACCACATAGCAGGTCGCTTTTTTATTTCCGCAGAAAGTTACTCTGCGTCCGGCTCTTCCGTTTTGTACTTCGCCGCGGTTTCTTTGATCAGCTGCTGCAGTTCGCCGCGCTGATACATTTCAATCAGGATATCGCAGCCGCCAACCAGTTCACCGTCAACCCACAGCTGTGGGAAGGTCGGCCAGTTCGCGTACTTAGGCAGCTCAGCGCGGATGTCCGGGTTCTGCAGGATATCAACGTAAGCAAAACGCTCACCACAGGCAGACAGCGCCTGAACCGCTTGCGCGGAGAAGCCGCAGCTTGGCAGCTTTGGAGAACCTTTCATATACAGCAGAATCGGGTTTTCAGCGATCTGGCGCTGGATTTTTTCAATAGTGGTGCTCATGTCTTGCTTCCTTTAACTTCTGTTACGGCATTCGTCTGACATTGTAGCGGTTCAGACTGGCATCGGAAAATAACATTTTTGTCACGTATAGACATTCTACTCCGAGTGATGAAAAGTTGCATTGCAAATGGTGTTTACCCCTGCGTCAGTCAGGGTTTTGCTTAGGGAATGGGCAAATGTACGACAGAACGATGAATTTTTTTGCACTTGCTAACGAAACAGGATTAGAGATTGAAAAATGGTATTAACTTTCTGGCTTTTTATGGATTAGAATCGACGGGCTTTGTAAATCACACGCGGGTATTATTGATGACCTGCATTTATCAGGGGACTGCCCAGTGGCGCGGATAAATAAAATCTCGATCACGCTCTGTGCTTTACTGTTTACTTCACTCACCTTCACGCCAGTGGCAAACGCCTCTCAGCAGGCGCGGCATTCTGCTGTACAAAAAAACCATCTGGTGAAAGCCACAGAACGTAAGAAAAAAACCACCGCTAAGAACGACAAGAAAAAGACAAACACACAGACTAAAAAAACTGCTTCCAGCAAGACGAAAACCACCTCTTCCCGCACAGCCCACACCGTCAAAAGTAAAGCTTCGCAAACCGCCGCTAACCTCGTGACTGAAAAATGCATCGCGCGTAAAGGCCATAAGGCGAAATGCACCAAGGTCACAAAAATAGCGGAAGTGCATAAAGTGCGCGTCCAGAAAGCGCAAAAAACCGCAATGAACAAGCTGATGGGGCAGATTGGCAAACCGTATCACTGGGGCGGGACTTCGCCACGTACCGGTTTTGACTGCAGCGGCCTCGTCTATTACGCCTATAAAGATCTGGTCAAGTTCCGCATTCCGCGCACCGCCAACGAGATGTACCACCTGCGCGATGCTTCCCCGGTCAACCGAGGAGAGCTGGAGAACGGCGATCTGGTCTTCTTCCGCACGCAGGGTCGCGGGACGGCTGACCACGTTGGCGTCTATGTCGGCAACGGAAAATTCATCCAGTCACCGCGTAGCGGCCAGGATATTCAGATCACCTCGCTCAGTGAAGACTACTGGGTGCGCCATTACGTCGGCGCGCGTCGCGTGATGACGCCGAAAACCATTCGCTAACCCCTGCCCTGCCACACCCGTGGCAGGGTAAGTTCCTCTTTTGCATACCCTTTCAATTTGCTATCCTGTCCTTGTTGTCTGTGTGGTTATTGACAACACAAAATACAATAAGGAGAGAAGCAATGTCGTTCGAATTACCTGCACTACCGTATGCAAAAGACGCCCTGGCCCCGCACATTTCTGCGGAAACCCTGGAATATCACTACGGCAAGCATCACCAGACGTACGTCACCAACCTCAACAACCTTATCAAGGGCACCGATTTTGAAGGCAAAACGCTGGAAGAGATCGTCCGCAGTTCTGAGGGTGGTGTATTCAACAACGCCGCTCAGGTGTGGAACCACACCTTCTACTGGCACTGCCTGGCGCCGAATGCCGGTGGCGAACCTGCCGGTGAACTGGCTACCGCCATCAACGCCGCCTTTGGCAGCTTCGCGGAATTCAAAGCGAAATTCACCGATGCCGCCATCAAGAACTTCGGTTCAGGCTGGACGTGGCTGGTCAAAGAGGCGGATGGCAAACTGGCTATCGTGTCTACCTCTAACGCAGGCACCCCGCTGACCACCAGCGCGAAGCCGCTGATGACCGTGGACGTATGGGAACACGCTTACTACATCGATTACCGTAACGCGCGCCCTAACTACCTGGAGCACTTCTGGGCACTGGTTAACTGGGACTTTGTGGCGAAGAACTTCACCGCGTAAGAGACACGCAGAAGGGTTCGCCCTTCTGCGTTTTTGGTTTATTCCGCAGCGCAGGCTGCTTCTGGCTGTTTACGACCCGACATCATCACCAGCAGCAGACCGAGCGCGGCAATAATCGCCCCCATCACCGGCACAAAACTGTACCCCAGCCCACCGGAAATCACGGCCCCACCGGCCGCCGCACCGAGCGCATTGCCCAGGTTGAAAGCACCAATATTGACCGAGGATGAGAGGCCCGGCGCTTCATGCGCGACACGCATCACGCGCATCTGCAGCGGTGGCACCACCGCGAACGTTGCAGCCCCCCAGACGACCATTGCGATCGCAGCACCAAACTCGTTGCGCGCCAGCCACGGAATGGCGATCATGATAACAATCAGCAGGGTTAAGAAGCCCTTCAGCGTTCCGCTCACGGAACGGTCGGCAAATTTCCCGCCGAGATAGTTGCCAATCGAGAAGCCCACGCCAATCAGCACCAGCATCGCGGTCACAAAGAGAGGCGTTGCGTGGGTGATGTCATGCAGCACAGGTGAAATATAGGTGTAGAGGGTAAACATCGCCCCTGCCCCCAGCACGGTGGTCAGCAGCGCAGAGAGCACCTGCGGGCGCATCAGCACCGCCAGCTCCTTACGCACTTCCGGACGTTCTCCGGCATTGCCCTTTGGCAGGGAGAAGAACAAGGCCACCATCGCGACCACGCCCAGTCCGGCCGTCGCCAGGAAGGACATCCGCCAGCCAATGACCTCGCCCAGCCAGGTTGCCGCAGGAACGCCGCCGATGTTAGCGATGGTCAGGCCCATAAACATGGTGGCTACGGCGCTGGCCTGCTTGTGTTTCGGCACCACGCTTGCCGCCACAACCGACCCCAGCCCAAAGAACGCGCCGTGGTTAAGGCTGGTCAGAATACGGGACAGCATCAACGTGGTGTAGTCCGGCGAAATGGCCGAAAGCACGTTGCCGAGGGTGAAAATCGCCATCAGGAAAATCAGCGCATTGCGGCGCGCGCGGTGTGAAAGAAGAAGCGTCATCAGCGGCGCCCCCACCATCACGCCAATGGCGTAGGCGCTGATTAACATGCCGGCCGCAGGGATCGAGACGTCCACGCCGCGGGCGATAACGGGCAGTAACCCCATCGGGGAAAATTCAGTGGTGCCAATCCCAAAAGCGCCAATCGCCAGGGCCAGCAGGGGAAAATTGATTTTCATGCGTCAACTCCGGATGCCGTGTCATGTGGTGACACAGAACAAAGAAGCGGAAAGCATGACATCAATCACAAAAAATGAGAAGTTAACAAAATGGCAAAAGATTTTTGCCTTAGGAGTAACAATCGGGGGGAGCGGGAGGGAGAAGTCTCTCCCTCCGCGTAAATCAGTGCAGCGCGGCCGTCAGACCCGCCGCGACAATCAGAGCCAGCACAACCACGGTGGTGAACAGCGAAAACTTCAGATCGGAACTCATCAATTTTTCTCCTTTTAATCCCCCCACGAAAAGTGAGCCTGCTCATTTTTGCATAATTTACGTCAAAAATCTTCCTGGATTTAGGCTGATAAACACTTTACCTCTTCCCCTTTTCATCAAGATAGGACAAAATTCCACGCTAAATTTATTAGCGTACCGGCCATTGACCCCCTCCTGACGTCCCGTGTCGTTTTCCCGGCGTGCCGCAATTCAAGATTGCGTGATAAGGGTGAGAGAAGGCAAACGTTTACCTTCAAGTTTTTCAGGAGTTTAGGATATGGTCTGGAGTGACATTTAATGGCAACAATTAAAGACGTAGCAAAACGCGCAAACGTTTCCACTACAACCGTATCACATGTAATTAACAAAACCCGCTTCGTGGCGGAAGAGACGCGCAACGCCGTCTGGGCAGCGATCAAAGAGCTGCACTATTCGCCAAGTGCGGTTGCGCGCAGCCTCAAGGTTAATCACACCAAATCCATTGGATTGCTGGCCACCAGCAGTGAAGCGGCCTATTTTGCCGAGATCATTGAAGCGGTAGAGAAGAACTGCTTCCAGAAAGGCTATACCCTGATTCTGGGCAACGCATGGAACAGCATAGAAAAACAGCGTGCCTACCTGTCGATGATGGCGCAGAAGCGCGTGGATGGCCTGCTGGTGATGTGTTCCGAGTACCCGGAATCCGTGCTGTCGATGCTCGAAGAGTATCGCCATATCCCCATGGTGGTCATGGACTGGGGTGAAGCGCGCGCGGACTTCACCGACTCCGTTATCGACAACGCCTTCGAAGGCGGTTACATGGCGGGTCGTTACCTGATCGAACGCGGTCACCGCGAGATTGGCGTGATCCCCGGTCCGCTGGAGCGTAACACCGGCGCGGGCCGTCTGGCCGGTTTTATGAAAGCGATGGAAGAAGCGCTCATCACCGTGCCGGAAAACTGGATCGTGCAGGGCGACTTTGAGCCGGAATCAGGCTACCGCGCGATGCAGCAGATCGTTTCCCAGCAGCACCGCCCGACCGCCGTTTTCTGCGGCGGTGACATCATGGCCATGGGCGCACTCTGCGCCGCCGATGAACTGGGTCTGCGTGTACCGCAGGATATTTCCGTGATCGGGTATGACAACGTGCGTAACGCGCGCTTCTTCACCCCGGCGCTGACAACCATTCACCAGCCAAAAGATTCGCTGGGCGAAACGGCCTTCAATATGCTGTTGGACAGGATCGTCAACAAGCGCGAAGAGTCGCAGTCCATTGAAGTTCACCCGCGCCTGATTGAACGCCGTTCCGTTGCGGACGGTCCGTTCCGCGACTACCGTCGTTAATCCCTTTACGGGGCCAGCTACGCTGGCTCCCGTAACCATTCCCGGTTTAGGGTTTCGCTGTCTCCCAGATAATCCAGCAGCCAGGCCATGGCGGGCGAGACATCATTTTGTTGCCAGGTCAGGCAGCAGGCCGCGTCCGGGAACGGATTCTCCAGCGTCAGTTCAACCCATTCTCCGGTATCGATGCGCGGACGCGCAAAATGAGCGGGCACCATCGCGACGCACAGCCCGGCGCTGAGGCACGTCGCCGATGATTCCCAGTCAGGAGCCACCACCCGCCGCTGGTTATCCAGAAGCCAGGTGATACGCTTGGGCAATGAACGCGACGTATCCTCCAGCACCAGAGACGGCCAGTTGCGCAGCGTATCGTCGCTCAGCGGACCTTCCATCGCTGCCAGAGGATGATCGCTGGCCACCACGCATTTCCAGCTCAGCATCCCCATGTCGCGAAAGGCGTAACGTCCCCCGACCGGGATCGCCTGCGTCGCGCCAATCGCCATCTCCGCCCTGCCGTCCGCCAGCGCATCCCAGACGCCGTTGAACACCTCCTGCGAGACCCGTAGCTCGACGTCAGAGAAATGACGATAGAAATCCACGATCATTTGTCGGGTGCGTTCCGGCTTCACGATGTTATCTACCGCGATGGCGAGATGCCCCCGCCAGCCGTTGGCGATCTGCTGACACTGTTCGCGGGTGATCTGCATTTTTTTGATAACAGAACGCCCTTCTTTCAAAAACCATGCTCCGGCGGGCGTTAATTCCACGTCGCGATGCCGCCGTTCAAACAGCGGAACCGCCAGCCACTCCTCAAGCTGACGCACCGTGTAGCTGATGGCCGAAGGGACGCGGTGCAACTCCTGCGCTGCACCGCTAAAGCTGCCGTTACGCGCAACAGCATCGACCACTTCAAGAGAATAATCTGACCACATTTTCTGCCTGCAAAAAATTTGAATGCACCCGCCAAATATTAGCGTTTCACAAGCCGCTTTGCACTCCCTACACTCTGCGCCAACGTACACCTGCCTCCTCAGGAGAATAAAAGAATGCAACCCAGGAAAGGATTTTTAGTCTGGCTCGGCGGCTTAAGCGTGCTGGGCTTTTTGGCCACCGACATGTACCTGCCCGCGTTTGCCGCGATGCAGGAAGACCTGCAAACCCCTGCCGCGGCCATCAGCGCCAGCCTGAGCCTGTTCCTTGCCGGTTTTGCTTTCGCGCAGCTGCTCTGGGGACCGCTCTCGGATCGCTTCGGCCGTAAACCGGTGCTGCTGCTGGGTCTGGCCATTTTTGCCGTGGGCTGCCTGGGGATGCTGTGGGTGCGCGATGCTACCTTGCTGCTGGTGCTGCGCTTCGTTCAGGCCGTGGGCGTCTGTGCTGCGGCGGTGACCTGGCAGGCGCTGGTGACCGACTACTACCCGGCTAACCGCACAAACCGTATTTTCGCCACCATTATGCCGCTGGTGGGCCTCTCCCCTGCCCTGGCTCCGCTGCTGGGCAGCTGGATCCTCGCGCACTTTGACTGGCAGGCCATTTTTGCCACGCTGTTTGCCATCACGCTGGTGCTGATGCTGCCGGCGTTTGCCCTTAAACCCGCGCATAAAAAAGAGGCGCATGCCGACGCGACGCCGATTACCTTCACCTCCCTGCTGAGCGCCAAGGCGTATCGCGGGAATGTCCTGATTTATGCCGCCTGTTCGGCCAGCTTCTTCGCGTGGCTCACCGGCTCGCCGTTTATTCTGCACGATATGGGCTACAGCCCGGCGGCCATCGGTCTGAGCTATGTTCCGCAGACCATCGCGTTCCTGGTGGGCGGGTACGGCTGCCGCGCGGCGCTGCAAAAATGGGAAGGTCAGCAGATGCTGCCATGGCTGCTGGTGCTCTATGCGCTGAGCGTCATCGGTACCTGGGCCGTCGGGTTTATTCCGGGCGCGGGCCTGGCTGAAATTTTGATTCCCTTCTGCGTGATGGCCGTGGCGAACGGGGCGATTTACCCGATCGTGGTGGCACAGGCGTTACGTCCGTTCCCGCAGGCGACAGGCCGCGCCGCCGCGCTGCAAAATACCCTGCAGCTGGGTCTGTGCTTCCTGGCAAGCCTGGTGGTCTCGGCGCTGATTGCGACGCCGCTTTTGACCACCACCAGCGTGATGCTGGTCACCGTTGCGCTGGCGGTATTGGGTTACCGCATGCAGGCGTCCGCGCAGCGTGAGCAGGATAGCGGTGCGCAGGTGGAAACCTCGCATGCCTGATTGCGCCAGAAATCATGTTACATTTCAGTGATTAGGTTGCTAACAATTTTCTATTGAATCACCAAATTTTGAGGCCTATACTAAATTTGGTTCGATTAAATACGATAAATATTAAGTGTTAACGGGAGCCGGAGTGCTCCCGTTTTACCATGGAAGGCATTTCGGCAAGGGTTATCTCCCTTCCTCTGTTCTACGTCGGATACTAGCCTCGCGGTATTTACCGTGAGATTTCTCACAAACCAAAAAAAGCGTCTACGCTGTTTGAAGGTTCTGATCACATCAGGGTGATGGAGAAGCTATGAGTTCATCGTGTATAGAAGAAGTCAGCGTTCCGGACGACAACTGGTCCCGGATCGTCAGTGAACTGTTAGGTCGAGCAGGCATCACTATCAACGGATCTTCGCCATCCGATCCCCAGGTTAAACATCCCGACTTTTTTAAACGCGTGTTGCGGGAAGGGTCGTTAGGCCTGGGAGAAAGTTATATGGACGGCTGGTGGGAATGTGAACGGCTGGATATCTTTTTTGCCAGCGTGTTGCGTGCCGGTCTGGAAAATCAACTCCCCCGCAATCTGAAAGACACCCTGCGTGTCGCCTCTGCCCGACTGTTTAACTTGCAAAGTAAAAAACGCGCCTGGATCGTCGGCAAAGAACATTACGATCTCGGCAACGACCTGTTCAGCCGCATGCTGGACCCTTTCATGCAATATTCCTGCGCCTACTGGAAAGACGCGTCGACGCTTGAGGAAGCACAGCAGGCCAAGCTGCGCCTGATCAGCGAGAAGCTGCAGCTACAGCCCGGCATGCGCGTGCTGGATATCGGCTGCGGCTGGGGCGGGCTGGCGTATTTTATGGCGAAGCACTACGGCGTCAGCGTGGTCGGCGTGACGATCTCAGCGGAACAGCAAAAAATGGCGCGGGAGCGCTGTCAGGGTCTTGACGTGGATATCCGGCTGCAGGACTACCGTGACCTGAACGAGCAGTTCGACCGGATCGTTTCCGTCGGCATGTTCGAGCACGTGGGGCCAAAAAACTACGACACCTACTTTGAGGTGGTGGATCGTAATTTGAAACCGGACGGCCTCTTCCTGCTGCACACCATCGGCTCTAAGCGGACCGACAACAACGTTGACCCGTGGATCAATAAATATATCTTTCCGAATGGCTGTTTACCGTCCGTTCGCCAGATTGCCAATGCCAGTGAATCCCATTTCGTGATGGAAGACTGGCATAACTTTGGCGCGGACTACGACACCACCTTAATGGCATGGCATGAACGTTTCCAGAAAGCCTGGCCCGAGATTGCGGACAACTATTCAGAACGATTTAAACGGATGTTTAGCTATTATCTGAATGCCTGCGCGGGGGCGTTTCGCGCACGGGATATTCAGCTCTGGCAGGTGGTATTCAGCCGGGGGATTGAACACGGACTGCGTGTCGCACGCTAAAAAAATAACCCCGGATAGCCGGGGTTATTTTTTATTCTTCTTCTGCGGTCTTTATTATTGCGGCTTCTTTTGCTGCCAGCACGCGCTCCACCGTATCAACCACGGCCTGGGTTTGCGGATCGATTTCGATATTCACGCGATGCCCCAATTTTTTCGCGCCCAGCGTGGTGCGCTGCAGCGTTTCAGGAATTAAATGCACGCAAAAACGCGTTGGCGTCACTTCTCCCACCGTCAGGCTAATCCCGTCAATGCCAATAAATCCTTTATAGAGGATGTATTTCATTAATGACGGGTCCTGCATTTTAAACCAGATTTGACGGTTATTTTCCGAGGTCACGATTTTCGCCACTTCGGCAGTGGTCATGATGTGCCCGGACATCAAATGGCCGCCAATCTCATCGCTGAACTTCGCCGCGCGCTCAACGTTGACGGTATCGCCTACCACCAGCTCGCCCAGGTTAGTGATCCGCAGCGTCTCTTTCATTAAATCAAAGCTAATCTGGTTGCCGTTAATTTCGGTCACGGTCAGGCAGCAGCCGTTATGGGCAATCGAGGCACCGGTTTCGATGCCCTCAAGCATATATTCCGGCAGCTCAACAACATGAGTACGGAAATTAGGTTTTTCATCAATGGACACCACTTTGGCAGTGCCCTGCACAATACCAGTAAACATGCTTACAACTCCTGTTTTTTCCGAACGGTGATGACACCGTTTAATCCCTCCACAATAACAGTTGGAAAAACAGGTTGCCAGCGGAGCGCATTTTCTGGCGATTTTTTCACTAGATAAATAGCTAAAGCCCGCTACAATAGCTGGCACCCCCCTGCATTTTCTTCTTGCTGCCCGTTTCGGCGGCTTTTTTAGTCTCTCATATAACTACAAAATAAAGGTGTTCACGTGCAGAAGTACATGAATGAAGCGCGCCAGTTATTGGCACTGGCTATACCCGTGATCGTCGCGCAGGTGGCCCAGACCGCAATGGGATTTGTGGATACGGTAATGGCAGGTGGCTACAGCGCCACCGACATGGCGGCCGTTGCTATCGGCACGTCAATCTGGCTTCCGGCCATCCTGTTCGGCCACGGTCTGCTGCTCGCGCTCACGCCTGTTATCGCTCAGCTCAATGGCTCGGGGCGCCGCGAGCGCATTGCCCATCAGGTCCGCCAGGGTTTCTGGCTGGCCGGGTTTGTCTCTGTGCTGATCATGGTCGTGCTCTGGAACGCGGGCCATATCATTCGCGCTATGCATAACATTGACCCGGCCCTGGCGGACAAAGCCGTGGGCTATCTGCGCGCCCTGCTCTGGGGGGCGCCTGGATATCTCTTCTTCCAGGTGGCGCGTAACCAGTGTGAAGGTCTGGCGAAAACCAAGCCCGGCATGGTGATGGGCTTTATCGGGTTGCTGGTCAACATTCCCGTTAACTATGTTTTTATTTACGGTCATTTCGGGATGCCGGAGCTGGGCGGTGTCGGCTGCGGCGTGGCGACGGCCGCCGTTTACTGGGTCATGTTCTTCTCAATGCTTACCTTCGTGAAGCGCGCCCGCTCCATGCGCGATATTCGTAACGAGAACAGATTCAGCACGCCGGACTGGAACATCATGACGCGCCTGGTGCAGTTAGGGTTGCCGATTGCCCTTGCGCTGTTCTTTGAGGTGACCCTGTTTGCCGTGGTCGCCCTGCTGGTCTCCCCGCTGGGCATTGTGAACGTCGCCGGGCACCAGATTGCGCTCAACTTCAGCTCCCTGATGTTTGTCCTGCCGATGTCGCTGGCCGCAGCAGTGACGATTCGCGTGGGCTTCCGCCTGGGGCAAGGCTCGACGCTCGATGCGCAAACCGCCGCGCGCACCGGACTGGGCGTCGGCGTCTGCATGGCCATTTGCACGGCGCTTTTTACCGTGGCGCTGCGCGAGCAGATTGCCTTGCTCTACAACGACAATCCGGAAGTCGTCGCGCTGGCCTCGCACCTGATGCTGCTGGCCGCGATTTACCAGATTTCGGACTCCATCCAGGTGATTGGCAGCGGGGTGCTGCGCGGCTATAAAGACACGCGTTCCATTTTCTTTATCACCTTCATCGCCTACTGGGTGCTGGGTCTGCCGTGTGGGTATATTCTGGCCCTGACCGACCTGGTGGTTGACCGCATGGGACCGGCGGGGTTCTGGATGGGCTTTATCATCGGCCTGACGTCGGCGGCAATTATGATGATGTTGCGCATGCGCTTCCTGCAGCGCCAGCCATCAACGATCATTTTGCAACGCGCTGCACGTTAAATACGCAGTAGCCGCCCCCCGGCGGCTACTTTCTCTTCACTTTGCGCGGTAATACAGCAATCGCGTGAAATCAGAGAGAAAATTGCATTTTCCCTCTTGCCACCTCGGTGCTGTGCCGCTAATATTCGTCCCCGTTGTCACCGACAACACGTTGCGTTCATAGCTCAGTTGGTTAGAGCACCACCTTGACATGGTGGGGGTCGTTGGTTCGAGTCCAATTGAACGCACCATTCTGCGTCCGTAGCTCAGTTGGTTAGAGCACCACCTTGACATGGTGGGGGTCGGTGGTTCGAGTCCACTCGGACGCACCATTTCAGTCCTGAAATGGTGCAAATTCTCCTCAGTTACCCTGAATTTTCTTAATCCCTTATTTTCATCATTATTCTCCTGCTACGCTTTTCCTATGGAAAGAAACACAGGAAACGTGTTGATGAAGAAGATCGCGATTATCGGCTCCGGCCCCACGGGAATTTACACCTTTTATCATCTGCTTAATAACAATACCCCACTCTCCGTTTCCGTCTTTGAACAGGCCGATGAAGCTGGCGTGGGCATGCCCTATAACGATGACGATAATTCCCGGCTGATGCTGGCGAACATTGCGAGCATTGAAATCCCGCCCATTTTTATGACCTACCTCGACTGGCTTAAGGAGCAAAGCGACGACCATCTGGCGCGTTTTAAAGTTGATAAAGCCAGCCTGCACGATCGGCAGTTCCTGCCCAGGCTCCTGTTGGGAGAGTATTTTCGCGACAGCTTTCGTTCAATCGTAAAAGAGGCGAAAAAGCTGGGGTTCCAGGTTGAGGTCCATGAATCCGCGAAGATAACGGACATCAACCCTTCGACAACCGGCGTGACGATTTCGGTCAATGACCGCACATTAGCGGATAAATTCGACCTGGCGGTTATTGCCACCGGCCACGTCTGGCCAGAGGAGGATGAAGCCACGCGCACGTTCTTCCCAAGCCCGTGGTCCGGCCTGATGGACGCCCGCATTCCCCCTTGCCGCGTGGGCATTATGGGCACCTCGTTGAGCGGTCTGGACGCGGCTATGGCGGTGGTGATGCAGCACGGCGAGTTTCGTGACGGTAAATTCATCCTCGACAGCGGCAGCGAAGGGTTAAACATTACGCTGATGTCCCGGACGGGCATTCTGCCGGAAGCCGATTTTTACTGCCCCATCCCTTATGAACCGCTGTCGGTATTGACCGAATTCGTAGTGGAAAGCGAGATAGCCAAAGGACCGGATGGCCTGCTTGACCGAGTCTTTGCCCTGATGGTGAAAGAGCTTGAACTCGCCGACCCGGCGTGGTGCGAGAAAATGTCTCTGCATACGCTGAATGCGGACACCATTCGTGAGGCCTGGTTTGAGGATCGTAAGCGCCACGGGCCCTTTACCTGGGCGGAAGAGAATCTCAACGAGGTTGAACGCAATAAACGCGAACGGCGCACCGTGGCCTGGCGCTATACCGTCCTTCGACTGCATGAGGTGGTTCAGGAGATTGTGCCCCACCTCAACGAAGAGGACAGAGAGCGCTTTAAGCAGGGCCTCGCCCGCGTGTTTATCGACAACTATGCCGCCATCCCGCCGCAGTCTATCCGCAGGCTGCTTGCGCTTCGCGAGGCCGGCATCATTAGCGTGGCGGCGCTCGGCGATGATTACACGCTTGATGCCGGCAGCGATCGGACAGTCATCACCACACAAGAGACCGTTTATCGTTTCGACGTCTTTATTGATGCGCGCGGGCAAAAGCCGCTTAAAACAAACGATCTGCCTTTCCCATCGCTGCGCAGACAGCTTGAGGAGACGGGCGATGAGATCCCCGACATCGGCGAGGATTACACGTTAAAAGCGCCAGAAACGGTTCGTGGGCGCATCGCCTTCGGTGCAATACCGTGGCTGATGCACGATCGTCCCTTCGTTCAGGGGCTGGCAGAGTGTGCGGAGATTGCAGAAGCGATGGCGAAGGCGGCTGAAAAACCGGCCTCAGGTATACGGCGTCGGTTACCGTACGTGGAGAACTGACAGGGCTTCCATGCCCTGCAACGCGAGATTATTCGAAGAACACTTCCGGGTTTTCCGACAGCGAGACGAAGGTTTTCGTCGCTTTATCCAGGGCGAGAATTTTGCCGCTTTCAATGTCGTATACCCAGCCGTGCAGGCGAAGCGAGTTATTACGCAGGCCCACCGCGACGGACGGGTGGGTCTTGATGTTGCTGAGCTGCGCAAAGACGTTTTCCTGCACCATCGCATTCACTTTATCGATCGGCTTATCCCAGCTTTTTTTCTCTACCACGGCTTTTGCCGCGTCGGAATAGCGCAGCCAGTGCGATACAGCAGGCATCGGCTCCAGGTTCGCGTTATCGGCAATCGCCTTCATCGCGCCGCAGTTGGAGTGGCCGCAGATCACGATGTCGGTCACGCCCAGCGCCACTACCGCGTACTCGATAGTGGCAGAGACGCCGCCTGGCTCCGGCCCGAACGGTGGAACAATGTTGCCAGCATTACGAATAACAAAGAGTTGTCCCGGCTCTTGCTGGGTGACCAGTTCAGGGACCAGACGGCTGTCGGAGCAGGAGATAAACAGCGCTTTGGGATTCTGGCTGGACGCTAAACTGCGAAAGAGCTCTTTACGTTGCGGGAAAATCTCTTTTTGAAAGCTGAGAAAACCTTCAATGATATGTTGCATAGCAATTTCTCTTTTATCTGTTTTCGTTTAGGCATGATCGAGATCACACTCGCAAAGTTTACCCACCGTGCTTCACTTGAGACAAGCAATATATTTCTGGCCCGACCGCTGCACGATGTCATCGGCGTTTGCCGGAATGTTCTGCCCTTCGAACGCGCCGTAAAGACGGGCGAACGATTTTCCCGCCAGGCGCCGGGTAACGTCCTCAACCGTACGGGCAGGCAGCGGAAGCATATTCGGGTAGCTCCACATGAACGACACGGCCTCTTTCCCTGGGGTCACCTGCAAAATGTCTCCCGCCAGTAAAACGCCCTCGCCCTCCTGCCAGTGCAGTACCGTTCCGCCCGCAAAATGCCCGCCGAGACGCAGCAGCGTAACCGACGGTACTATCTCCAGCGCATCGCCCTCCCAGAAATGAATCGCCGGGCTGTCGCGCATCACCCATTCGCTATCGCTCACGTGCAGATAGACCGGCGCGTCGAAAGCCGCGGCCCACTCCTGCATCGTGGTGTAATAGTGCGGATGCGAAATCGCAATCGCGCGAAGGCCGCCGAGTGCGGCGATGAGCGTTTGGGTTGCAGGATCAAGGTTGGCGATGCAGTCCCAGAGAATGTTACCGTGGGGGGTACGCAGGAGGAGTGCCCGCTGGTTAATGGCAAAAGCGGGTACCGTCTTGATACTGAATAACTGCGGCTCCAGCTGCTGCCATTTGTTGGCGTGTGTCGCCGTTACCGTCGCGTAATCGATCCACGCCTGGCCGCTGGCCGGAACATACTGACGTTCATCCTCGCAAATGGCACATCTCTCCGGCGTTCCCTCATAGGAAGTACCGCAGGTTCTACAGAGTGTAATCATGAGCGCTCCTCAGTGATAAAGCACTGAGTATGGCAGGGATTATCCTTATGTGCTGCGAGGTACATTGCTGGCGTTTTTTACCCTATACTGTGCCAGTATCAAAAACCGAACAGAGCAGGTGCAACATGGAAATTGATCTCGATAACTTAGTTTTTAACGGTCTGGATGAAGCGGAAGAGCGAAACGCAGAACGTCTGGACGATGCGGATAAAAAAGCGCAGGCGATTATTGCCGACGACGACTGCGGCGACGCCTGCAAGATCTGATAAAAAAGCACCGGAAAACCGGTGCTTTTTTCATTGCGGGGAAGATTACAGCTCAGGCGTCTTTTTAAACCCCGTTAGCATCAGAACCAGGCTTTCTGATGAAGACGCCGGTTCGAACTGGTAATGATTCCCCTGGCGGTCACCGCCGATATACCACGAGATTTCGGTTTTTCCTTCCGCCAGCGCCTTGCGCACGGCTTTGTCCACGTTCACCATCCGGTATTCACGAGAATGGTTCAGATAGAGCACTGCGTCGGAGCGATACTTACAGGCCGGACGCGAGGCCCATCTTACGGTAGCAGGATCCCAGTCATTGCTGGCCGGATAGAAGAAGATCTGATCGGCACCGTTAGTTTCCACTTTGCCGCCATAAATCCGCACGCGGTACGTAAACTGCGAAGGATCCTGCCCGGCAGGCAGAGGGGGAATGTGGAACTTCACCAGCGACAGCGTTTCGCTGTTTTTCGTGCGCCCCCCGTTCTGCCAGTTATCCTGCACCAGTAAAACCTGCGGTTCGGGCTGGGAGAGGTCTGGCTCCAGGCTGCTGAGCCAGACGTTGGCCTTCGCTCTGGAATAACCATACGGGACGGTGGTGCCACAATCTAACCCGCGGTTCATGCACAGGTCAGTCATAAAGCGCGCGGCGTCTTCCGTCCAGCCGTTCATAAAATCTGCATGCGCCGTATACAGGCTACCCCACCGCTCTTCTCGCTCATCGCCGTGCATGATGGGGTCCATGGAGAGCTGCACTTTGCTGGTATCAAGCGAGCTAATCGTCGGGAGTACGTAAGCAATGTTCATGTTCACGGTGGGAATTTTCACCGGGAAGGTGGACGGGCACTGCCCCTTGACGTCGTAGGTGGCGTTAATCAGACCATGGGCAGGCTTCAGGTTCACTCCATCCCAGCAGTTAGGAAACTGAATGCCGATATTAAACTGCACGGCATCGTTCGCCTTGCGCAAGCCGCAGACCTCACCGGTTTTGGTGGTGTAACCCTTGCCGTTGGCACATAAAAAGGTGATATGTGGATTCGGCGCACTACCGTGATGGTCGCCCGCCAGCAGCGACAGCCCCGCCGGGAAAGGGTGTAGCGGCCAGGCGTCCACGTTCGATGCCTGATAATAGGTTTTTTGATACGCCGGTTTGACGACCGTGCCGTCAGGCAGGCGAAGCGAAGGTGCCCAGTAGGCAGAGCTGTCGGCTTTGTTATCGCAGGTGGTCTTTTCATCCCGGCGCAGGGATTCACGGCTGGAGTCAGCATCCGTTTGCACGTTGCCGAAGAAGTCGTGCAGCATGGCCTCGTTGGGCATGCCGTACATCATAATGGCGTCATCGCCAAGGGTATGGGAATAGCCGCAAACAACATGCGCCTGCGGTGCGGCGTGTGCCGCATGAATTGTGAAAAGTAGCGCAGGGACAGAAAGCGCGCGTGTTAACGTGGTCCGTTTCATCATTTTCTCCATGACTGAAAGGACACATTGGTAACAAAAGCGGGCTAATTAACCGAATGATTCAGAGCGTACTTTTCCGTCTTTTGAGGCTTTACAGACGTCACGCACACCTCATTCCAGTACGTTTCGCGCGTGCGGCGCAGTTCAGCGTGGCGTTTTATCATGGAACCACTCCGGGTCAATGTTGGCAACGTCTACGCCATACAGGCTGGCGACAGGCAGTATCGACTCAAGAACACGTTGCGCGCTGTTCTCAGCATTCGCTGGTCGGGTCGCAAAAAACCGCCGTAACGTGCTGATCCATTTTTTCATCGTTTTACCCTCTCTCGCCGTATCTGCCTTCAGTTAAGCACCCCACTCCCGTGCAGGGGAAATACCAAAATCCACTGTCGATGTGCAGGATCTGCAAATAGCGCCCCGTCCTTTTCACGCTTCATTAACACCTTGTTCACTAATGCTTTTTTGCTCATAGCAAAGAACGATTTCTTATTTGGCGATAGCTTTCCCTTATGGGAGCGTAACGGGGTAAAACAAAAACAACGGGATGGCGTATGACTATGGCAGCAAAAATGAAAGGGTTTAAAAAACGGACGCTGGTTCTGGGCGTAGTGGCAGCCTGGGGCCTGTTTTCAGCGCAGGCGCAGGCCGATCAGCTGGCGGATATCAAGGCAGCAGGGGTGGTGAAAGTCGCCACGTTTGATGCCAACCCGCCGTTTGGCTCGATTGATGCCAAAACGCATGAGATCGTGGGTTACGACGTGGACTTTGCCAAAGCGCTGGCAACATCGCTCGGCGTGAAGCTTGAACTGGTTGCCACCAATCCGGCCAACCGCATTCCGCTGCTGCAGTCCGGCAAAGCCGACCTGATTGTGGCGGATATCACCATCACGCCGGAACGCGCGCAGGTGATTGATTTCTCGACGCCTTACTTCGTTACCGGCCAGCAGTTCCTCGTTCCGGCGAAATCTCCGGACAAGCTCGATGACTACAGCCGGGCGCGCATTGGCGCGGTCAAAGGCACGACGGGCGAGCAGGCGCTGCACCAGCGCTTCCCGCAGTCCCGCGTCCTCTCTTATGACGATATTCCGCTGGCGCTGACCGCGCTGCGCAACGGCAACGTACAGGCCATCACTCAGGACAGCACCATTCTGGCCGGTCTGCTGGCGCAGGCGCCGGATAAAGCCAACTTCAAAATCCTGCCCGACCTGCTGAGCAAAGAAGAGATTGGCGTCGGGGTGAAAAAAGGTGAAACGGCGCTGCTGAAAGCCGTCAACGATGAGCTGGTCAATCTCGAGAAGAACGGCCAGGCGGCTAAAATCTACGACGTCTGGTTTGGTCCAGGCACCCCAGCCCCACAGCCTCGCGCCTTTAAAATAGAAGCTAAGTAATATGCTCTCAGGTTTATTTTCCCACTCCGCGGCCGGTGCCGCGGATTTTTCACATCTGGAACAGGCCAGCGTCGAGTTTCGCCACGTGGACAAACGCTACGGTGACCATCAGGTTTTGAACGACATTAACCTCACTATCACGCCCGGTGAAGTGGTTGCCATCCTCGGCCCGTCGGGTTCCGGTAAATCCACCCTGATTCGTCTTATCAACCAGCTTGAACCCCTGAGCGGCGGGGAGATCCTGGTCGACAACAAGCCTACCGGCAGGCTCTCCGGTAGCGGGCTGCGCCAGCTGCGAAGCCGCGTGGGGTTTGTGTTTCAGCAGTTCAATCTTTATGCCCACCTCACCGCCAGCCAGAACATCACCCTGGCGCTTGAGCACGTCCACGGCTGGAAGCCGCTGCCCGCTCAGGCGCGCGCGCTGGCCCTGCTGGAGAAAGTCGGGATGCTGGAAAAAGCCCACCATTACCCGGCTGAGCTTTCCGGTGGACAGCAGCAGCGGGTGGCGATTGCCCGCGCCCTGGCCTCGTCACCGCAAATCATTCTCTTTGACGAGCCGACGTCGGCACTCGATCCCGAGATGATTGGTGAAGTGCTGTTTGTGATGAAAGCCCTCGCCCACAGCGGGATCACGATGATCGTGGTGACCCACGAGATGCAGTTTGCCCGGGAAATCGCCGACCGGATTGTCTTTATCGACGGCGGGCAAATTCTGGAAACCGCGCCGCCGGCGCAGTTTTTCAGCCAGCCATCGCATCCGCGCGCGCAGCGGTTCCTGCAAAAGGTGCTGGACCCGCTGCATCAGGAGCATCTGTAATGCCCGCGCTCGACTGGCAGGGAGTACTGGCCGGACAGCCTCTGCAGTGGATACTTTCCGGATTTCTCACCACCCTGTGGGTGACGCTGGCGGGGATCGCGCTGGCCAGCCTGCTCGCACTGCTCTTTATGCTCCTGCGCCTTTCAGGCGGACGCGTCGGGAAAGCGATCGTCAGCGGCTGGGTATCGCTGTTTCGCAATACGCCGCTGCTGGTGCAGCTGCTGTTCTGGTATTTTGCCGCCTGGAACGGGCTGCCGCAGGCGTTTCGCGACGCGGTCAACGCCGATCACAGCTGGTCCATTCTGCCCGGCGACGTCTGGTGGTTTACGCCCGAATTTTTATGTTCTGCCTGGGGGCTGGGCGTATTTACCTCGGCGTTTTTAATCGAAGAAGTGGAATCTGGCTTGCGGTCTGTGTCAGCCGGGCAACGGGAGGCGGCGCTCGCCCAGGGTTTCTCTACGTGGCGCGTGTTTCGCTACATCCTGCTGCCGCAGGGGCTGGCTAACGCCTGGCAGCCGGTTGTGGGACAGTATCTCAACCTGATGAAGCTCTCCTCGCTCGCCAGCGGGATTGGCTTCGCCGAGCTCACCTATCAGGTCAGGCAGATCGAAAGCTATAACGCGCACGCGCTGGAGGCATTTACCCTCGGTACCGCACTCTATCTCCTGACCGGTCTGGTCATGGGAATGGTGCTGGTTCGCCTTGGGCCGCAGGCGAAACGTAAACGTCCGATCGTCGCTACCGCAGGGAGTGAAAAACATGATTGCCGGACTTAATGTCATCACCGATAACCTCGATTATCTGCTGTGGGGACGCGCGGCAGCCGGTGAACCGGGGGGCGTGTTGCTCTCGCTGATGATGGCGACTGGAGCAGCCGTTATCGCCCTGCCCGCGGGGATTGCGCTCGCGTGCCTGGCCTGGCGCTTTACCGGGCTCGTGCGCAAAGCCCTCTTTTTATGGGCAGAGCTGATTCGCGGGATCCCGCTCATCTTCGTGATTTTCTGGATGTGGTATCTCCTGCCGCTCATCACCGGGGGCGATCTGCCGGGAGCGCTGACCGTCACGCTGGCGCTGGCCTGGTTTACGGCGGCCACCGTGATGCACTCGGTGCTGGCCGGGCTGAGCGCGCTGCCGACCGGGCAGTACGAAGCCGCGCTGTCACAGGGATTCAGCACGCAGCAAACCCTGAGGCGCGTGCTGCTGCCGCAGGCGCTGGGGAATATTTTGCCGTCTCTGGTGGGGATTTTTATCAGCCTGCTGAAGGATACGTCGCTGGCGTTTATCGTGAACGTCCCGGAGCTGACCACGGTGGCGGGACAGGTCAACAACCGGGTGCAAATCTACCCGGCGGCCATTTTTATCTTTACGGGCGTGGTCTATTACCTGCTCTGCTGCTCGCTTGAGCAGCTTGCGAAGCGCTGGCGCCTTACCCGGCCAGCGCTTTAACCACCGTTTCCATCGCTTCGGTTGTCAATTCACTGCGTTTCACGCGCTGGTTCGCCAGCGCGGTACGCAGAACACCGGCAATGACAATATGCTTTGGCTCCTGCCCTAAATCACGCATCTCAAGCACCACCTTTCCGACCACCCGGCACATCTCCTGGTACAGCGCTTCATCTTTGGTCACGTTACCCATCGTCATCACTCCATTGCCTGTTAAACGTTGAGCTTAAATGATTCTCCTGCCGGATACAAAAAAGAAGCCCGGCGAGAGACTCGCCGGGCTTCATCTGTAAAATCAGTCAATTAGTTGTTTACTGGAATGACCGCGCCTTTGTACTTGGTGCGGATCCAGTCCTGAATCTCTTTCGAGTGCAGCACGTTCACCAGCGCGACGATGTCTTTCTTCTTCTCGTCACCGCGATGCACGGTAATGATGTTAGCGTACGGGTTGTTTTCACCGCTCTCTACCGCAATCGGGTCATGAACCGGATCCAGACCGGCGTCAATCGCGTAGTTGGCGTTAATCACCACCGCGTCGCCTTCGTTATTGTTGTACATCTGCGGCAGCAGAGACGCTTCCACGTTAGGCGTAAACTTCAGTTTTTTCGGGTTCTCGACGATGTCGCTGATGCGCGCGGTGACTTTATCGATGCCCGGCTTCAGCTTGATCACGCCCTCTTTCTCGAAGATGGAAAGAATACGCCCCTCTTCCGAAACCGCGTCACGCATGATGATCTTGCCACCTTCCGGCAGGTCTTTCAGCGACTTGTATTTTTTGGAGTAGATGCCGATTGGCTCAATGTGGATCGCGCCCGCACTGACAAAATCGTAGTCTTTATCGCCCGCATGATCTTTCAGCACGCTGTTCAGGTAAGGAATGTGCTGGAAATAGTTCGCGTCGATGTCATGACCCGCCAGCGCGGTGTTCGGCAGAATGTAGTCCTGGAACGGTTTAATCTCCAGGTCGATACCCTGCTTCGCCAGAATCGGCTTTGCCTGCTCCAGAATTTCCGCATGCGGCGTGTTGGACGCGCCCACGGTCAGGGTGTCGGCCCAGGAGGCGAAGCTCAGGGCGCTCAGGGTTGCTGCGGCGATCAGTGTCAGTGTCTTTTTCATGATGTGGTTCCTGTGTGTTGTTGTTACCCTAAATAGTTCGAGCCACAGGAAGGCGGCAAGTGAGTGAATCCCCAGGAGCTTACATACAGTAAGTGACTGGGGTGAACGAATGCAGCCAACGCGCCTGAGGCTCGAAATATGACGGGTATTAGCGTTTATCTAACAGTGAAGTAATGACATCGCCGCAGAACTGGATAATGAAAACGATGATCAGAATGGTCACCGTTGCCACCAGCGTGACGTCACCATGGTTGCGCTGGAATCCTTCCAGATAAGCCAGATTTCCCAAACCACCGGCGCCAATCACCCCCGCCATGGCGCTGTAGCTCACCAGCGCAATCAGCGTCACCGTAATACCCGATACCAGTGCAGGTGATGATTCCGGCAGTAAAACCCGAAATACGAGCGTGCTCAGTCGTGCACCCATCGAGCGCGTCGCTTCAATCACGCCTTTATCCACTTCACGCAGGGCGATCTCCACCAGGCGTGCGTAGAACGGTGCGGCCCCCACAATCAGGGCCGGCAGCGCCGCGTTGGCGCCAAGAATGGTGCCGACAACGGTCTTGGTGAACGGGATCAGCAGCACAATCAAAATGATGAACGGAATCGAGCGGAACACGTTCACCACAATCGAAATGACGCTATACACCGTGCGGTTGTGGAACAGTCCGCCGCGCGCGGTTAAAAACAGCGCCAGACCCAGCACGATGCCCAGGACGAAAGTTGCCACGCCGGACAGCGCGGTCATGTACAGCGTCTCCAGCGTCGCCGCCCAGAGCTGATCCCACTTGAGATGCGGAAAGAGATTCTCAGCCATGTTTAATCACCTCGCCTTCAATATCGCTGTGCTGCAGGTCGGCGAGGATATTGTTCAGTTGTTCATCAGATGCCACGACGTGCACCCAGAGCTGACCAAACACGCCGTGAGCGGTTTGGGTCATTTTTCCGTGCAGAATGTTAAACGGCAGGCCGTAGCGCAGCGTGAGCTCACCCACAATCGGTTTATGCGTGCTGTGCCCGGTAAAGGTCAGCCTGATGACCGTCCCTTCCAGTTCGTTTGCCAGTTCGGTATTGAACGTTTCTTCTTCAGCGTACTGGCTCACCTGACGGACAAACTGCTGCGTAATCGGCTGCTGCGGATGGGAAAAGACGCTCAGCACGTCGCCCTCTTCCACCACTTTACCGTTCTCCATCACCGCCACGCGGTCGCAGATTTTGCGCACCACGTGCATCTCGTGCGTGATCAGCACGATGGTCAGCCTGAAACGACGGTTAATATCCAGCAGCAGATCGAGGATCTGATCGGTGGTCTGCGGGTCAAGCGCGGAGGTGGCTTCATCGCAGAGCAGCACATCCGGGCGATTAGCCAGCGCACGAGCAATGCCCACGCGCTGCTTTTGCCCACCGCTCAGCTGTGATGGGTAGGCATGCTCGCGACCTTTCAGGCCAACGAGTTCAATAAGCTCGGCCACGCGGGCCTTAATGTCGGCTTTCGGTACGCCGGCAATTTGCATCGAGAACGCAATATTCTCGCTGACCGTGCGCGACCACAGCAGGTTGAAGTGCTGAAACACCATGCTGATCTTCAGACGCGCCTGGCGCAGGGCTTCACCTTTTGCGGCAGAAATGTTCTGCCCGTTAATGGTTACGCTGCCGCTGCTCGGTTTTTCCAGACCATTCAGCAAGCGAATAAGCGTACTTTTACCTGCGCCGCTGTAACCGATGATCCCGTATATTTGTCCCTGTGCTATCGTCAAATTGACATTATCAACGGCCGTGAGCGCCACCTTTCCGTTGTCAAAAACCTTCGAAATATTGCTGAGAACTATCATTCTTATTCGTTATCCGTGCCGCCCGTGGCGGTTTAGCAGTATGGATGTCCAAACGATAGTAAACAGGCGTTATCAGCTTTTAAATGAACAAAAAAGAATGTGTTATAACTTTGGGGAATAAATAGCGGATTTACCGGGTGGGAAGCATTTAGATGAATTTCAGCAATGATTATCTGCCTGATGTATATCTGCTGGCTGACACCCTGCAAAAACGCTCATTTTTGCAGCATTTTATGCGGATATAGCCATCCTCACATCCAGACAACTTTACGTCTTGCTGTCCTGACATCCAAAAACATCATTTATATTCCTTTCTGTTCTAAAAAGCAGTGAATGGTTCTTTCTTGAGAAAATTTCACCGCCCTATCATCCCGTCATGACATCCAGAAAGGAAAACATCATGACGATTTATCACTCCGTCACTGAACTGATTGGTCGTACCCCGCTGATCCAGCTGCATAAGCTTGATACCGGTCCCTGCTCGCTCTTTCTGAAGCTGGAAAACCAAAATCCGGGCGGGTCGATTAAGGATCGCGTTGCGCTGTCGATGATTAACGAAGCGGAACGTACCGGTAAGCTGCAGCCTGGCGGCACGATAATTGAAGCCACGGCGGGCAATACCGGTCTCGGCCTGGCCCTGATTGCCGCCCAGAAAGGCTACTCGCTAATCCTGGTGGTGCCGGACAAAATGAGCCGCGAGAAGATTTTCCACCTGCGCGCGCTGGGTGCCCAGGTGGTGCTGACCCGCTCCGACGTCAACAAAGGCCATCCTGCCTATTACCAGGATTACGCCCAGCGTCTGGCGAACGAACTGCCGGGCGCGTTTTACATCGACCAGTTCAACAACGAAGCCAACCCGCTGGCGCACCGCACCACCACGGCGCCAGAACTGTATGAACAGCTTGACGGCAGGATCGACGCCATCGTCGTGGGCGTCGGCTCAGGCGGCACGCTGGGCGGCCTGCAGGCGTGGTTCGCCGAGCACTCTCCGCACACGGAATTTGTCCTGGCTGACCCGGCCGGATCCGTTCTCGCCGACCAGGTGGAAACCGGACGCTACCACGACGCGGGCTCCTGGCTGGTTGAGGGAATTGGCGAAGACTTTATTCCTCCGCTGGCCCACATTGAAGGGGTGAATCGCGCCTGGCGCATCACCGACCGCGAAGCGTTCACCACCGCGCGCGAGCTGCTGAAAACGGAAGGCATTCTGGCGGGCTCCTCCAGCGGCACGCTGCTGGCGGCCGCGCTGAAGTATTGCCAGGCGCAGGCCACGCCGAAGCGCGTGGTGACCTTCGCCTGCGACAGCGGCAATAAATATCTCTCGAAGATGTTTAACGACGACTGGATGCGACAGCAGGGGCTCATCACGCGTCCTCAGGCCGGCGATCTCTCCGACTACATCGCCCTGCGCCACGACGAAGGTGCCACCGTCACCGCCGCCCCGGACGACACGCTCTCCACCGTGCTGGCGCGCATGCGTCTGTATGACATCTCCCAGCTGCCGGTGCTGGAGAACGGCAAGGTGGTGGGCATTATCGACGAGTGGGATCTCCTGCGGCATATCGGCGGCGACGGCGATCGCTTCGCGCTGCCGGTGACGGCAGCCATGACGCGTCAGGTCGAGTTCCTTGACAAGCACGCGCCGGAAAGCGCCCTGCACGCCATCTTCGACCGCGGCCTGGTGGCCGTCATTAATGACAACGACCGTTTTCTCGGTCTGATTACGCGCAGCGACGTTCTGACCGCCTGGCGCAACCGTCTACAGCAATAAAGGAATCAATGATGAAAAATCTGGCCACCCTCAGCGTCCACAGCGGCGAATTTAACGACCAGCACGGCGCCGTCATGCCGCCGATTTACGCCACCTCGACGTTTGCGCAACCCGCGCCCGGGGAGCATACCGGCTATGAGTACTCCCGCAGCGGCAACCCCACCCGCCATGCGCTGGAAACCGCCATCGCCGAACTGGAAGGCGGCACGCGCGGCTACGCCTTCGCTTCCGGTCTGGCGGCCATCTCCACGGTGCTCGAACTGCTGGATAAAGACAGCCATATTGTCGCCATTGATGACGTATACGGCGGGACGTACCGCCTGATTGAAAACGTGCGCAAGCGCAGCACCGGGCTGCAGGTCAGCTGGGTCAAACCGGACGACCTGGCCGGGCTCGAGGCCGCCATTCGCCCGGAAACGCGTATGGTCTGGGTCGAAACGCCAACCAACCCGCTGCTGAAGCTGGCCGATCTGGCGGCCATCGCGGCGATCGCCCGTCGCCATAACGTCATCAGCGTGGCGGATAACACCTTCGCGTCGCCGGTGATCCACCGTCCGCTGGAGTCCGGGTTCGATATCGTGGTGCACTCGGCCACTAAATACCTTAACGGCCACTCTGACGTCGTCGCCGGGCTGGCGGTGGTGGGCGATAACAAGGCGCTGGCGGACAAGCTCGGCTATCTGCAAAACGCGGTGGGCGGCGTTCTGGATCCGTTCAGCAGCTTCCTGACGCTGCGCGGTATTCGCACGCTCGCGCTGAGGGTCGAAAAGCACAGCACCAACGCGCTGGCGATTGCGCAATGGCTGGAGCAGCATCCGCTGGTCGAAAACGTGTACTATCCAGGACTGGAATCGCATCCGCAGTACCAGCTTGCCCGCACGCAGATGGCGCTGCCCGGTGGCATGATTTCCGTCGTGGTAAAAGGCGATGCGCAACGCGCCACCGAGGTGATTCGCAACCTGAAGTTGTTCACCCTTGCGGAAAGCCTGGGCGGCGTGGAAAGTCTGGTGAGCCAGCCTTACAGCATGACCCACGCCTCAATTCCGCTTGAGCAACGTCTGGCGAACGGCATTGTGCCGCAGCTGATACGCCTGTCGGTGGGGATTGAAGATCCTAAAGACCTGATTGCCGACCTCAGCCAGGCGCTGCAAAAATAAGCAAAGTGCGGCAGGTCCCTCACCTGCCGCGATAAGTTGTCATCATGGCTTAACGCCTTGATAACAATATTCTGTGAAACAGCACAGATTATTTCTGAAACACCGTTTCCATTTTCCTTTTATCTTAAAATCAGCGTATAATGCGCGCCTAATCCCTGGTGAATGGTTTCAGCGCTTGGAATACAAAAAACAACGTACAACTTCTCCTCTCCTTCGTTGGGCTGTCACTCAGGCACACTTTCTTCTGCACGCTCATTTGATGTCTCCTATCCTTAGTGCGTGTCATATACTCTTTTGCAACACAGGTTTGACTCCGCGGCGGTGCGCCCCCGGAGCGAGATTTCCATATCCTTCCCAACTTAAAGACTAAGACTGTCATGAAAAAGACGAAAATTGTTTGTACTATCGGCCCGAAAACCGAATCTGAAGAGATGCTGAGCAAAATGCTGGACGCCGGCATGAACGTGATGCGTCTGAACTTCTCCCACGGTGACTACGCAGAGCACGGCCAGCGCATCCAGAACTTGCGCAACGTGATGAGCAAGACCGGTAAAAAAGCGGCCATCCTGCTGGATACCAAAGGTCCAGAAATCCGTACCATCAAACTGGAAGGCGGTAACGACGTCTCTCTGAAAGCGGGCCAGACCTTCACCTTCACCACCGACAAATCCGTCGTCGGCAACAGCGAAATCGTTGCAGTGACCTACGAAGGCTTCACCAGCGATCTGTCCGTTGGTAACACCGTGCTGGTCGACGATGGCCTGATCGGTATGGAAGTCACCGCTATCGAAGGCAACAAAGTTATCTGTAAAGTGCTGAACAACGGCGACCTGGGCGAAAACAAAGGCGTTAACCTGCCGGGCGTCTCCATCGCGCTGCCAGCCCTGGCTGAAAAAGACAAACAGGACCTGATCTTCGGCTGCGAGCAAGGCGTTGACTTCGTCGCGGCCTCCTTCATCCGTAAGCGTTCCGACGTGGTTGAAATCCGTGAGCACCTGAAAGCACACGGCGGCGAGAAGATCCAGATCATCTCCAAAATCGAAAACCAGGAAGGCCTGAACAACTTCGACGAAATCCTCGAAGCGTCTGACGGCATCATGGTTGCACGTGGTGACCTGGGCGTTGAAATCCCGGTTGAAGAAGTGATCTTCGCGCAGAAGATGATGATCGAGAAGTGTGTGCGCGCGCGTAAAGTGGTTATCACCGCCACGCAGATGCTGGACTCCATGATCAAAAACCCACGCCCAACCCGCGCTGAAGCAGGCGACGTGGCAAACGCCATTCTCGACGGTACTGACGCAGTAATGCTGTCCGGTGAATCCGCGAAAGGTAAATACCCGCTGGAAGCGGTCGGCATCATGGCGACCATCTGTGAACGTACTGACCGCGTGATGACCAGCCGTCTGGACTTCAACAACGACAGCCGCAAGCTGCGTATCACCGAAGCAGTATGCCGCGGTGCGGTAGAAACTGCTGAGAAACTGGAAGCACCACTGATTGTGGTTGCTACTCAGGGCGGTAAATCTGCGCGCGCCGTGCGTAAATACTTCCCGGATGCGACCATCCTGGCCCTGACCACCAACGAAACCACTGCTCGTCAGCTGGTGCTGAGCAAAGGCGTCGTTGCGCACCTGGTTAAAGAGATCGCCTCTACTGACGATTTCTACATTCAGGGTAAAGCACTGGCTCTGGAAAGCGGTCTGGCACAGAAAGGCGACGTTGTGGTCATGGTTTCTGGCGCCCTGGTACCAAGCGGCACCACCAATACCGCATCTGTTCACGTGCTGTAATAATTCCCGAACGAATTAATTTGGATAAAAAGCGCCCATTGGGCGCTTTTTTTATTCCCGGCATTAGCCAAACGCATTCAAAATGCAAATCGGGTTTTTCTATTTAATTGCGAATTATCTAAGATGAATCCGATGATAAATGCCTTTTTTTCCTTAGATTTTTGCCTGAAAAGGGCTGATTCGGTGCTTCTTTGAGCGAACGATCAAAAATAGGTGTATTCCCATCAAAAAAATATTCTCAACCCAAAAAACTTTGTGTAATACTTGTAACGCTACATGGAGATTAACTCAATCTAGAGGGTATTAATAATGAATCGTACTAAACTGGTACTGGGCGCGGTAATCCTGGGTTCTACTCTGCTGGCTGGTTGCTCCAGCAACGCTAAAATCGATCAGCTGTCTTCTGACGTTCAGACTCTGAACGCTAAAGTTGACCAGCTGAGCAACGACGTGAACGCAATGCGTTCCGACGTTCAGGCTGCTAAAGACGACGCAGCTCGCGCTAACCAGCGTCTGGACAACCAGGCTACTAAATACCGTAAGTAATAGTACCTGTTAATAAAATGGCGCACATTGTGCGCCATTTTTTTTGCCTGCGTCAAACGCCTACTGCGTCACCCTCTCCCCTTCATCTTCCGCCACCGCAGCAGACACCCGGCTGTTCTGCACCGACAACACGCTATTGCTGGCTGACGGGCCGCTACCGGACGACACGATAACCGGGATCCCGGCACGACGTGACAGCGCTTTATCAATCAGCGCCTTATCGCTTCCTGCCTGAGAAACAAAGGCCGCAAAGTCGGCGGAATGGGTAATGGGCGAGACCTGCGGATTTTCCCCTTCTACCTGCGCCAGCGGACGGTGGACCTCAATATAGCGTTTACCATCCGGCTCCACGGAGAACTTCACGGGTTCATTGATAATCTGCACCCGCGTGCCCACCCGCACCTGTTCGAACAGCGCCTTAATGTCCGGGGCGTTCATCCGCATACAGCCAGAGCTGACACGCAGGCCAACGCTGTCCGGCGCGCTGGTGCCATGAATGAGATATTCCCCATTCCCCACGCCTAAACGCAGTGCGAAGCGTCCTAGTGGGTTATTTGGCCCGGCAGGGACCACCGGAGGCAGTTTAATGCCCTGCTCCAGAGAACGTGCTCGTATGCCCGGCGTGGGTGTCCAGGTGGGATTCGGGATCTTCTGGCTCACCCGCGTGGTCGTCACCGGCGTTTCCAGCCCCAGCTGACCAATGCCCAGAGGATAAACCTGAACAATATTTTGCCCCGGCGGGAAGTAGTAGAGCCGAAGCTCAGCAAGATTCACCACAATCCCCTCGCGGGGCGTATCCGGCAACAGCATTTGCGACGGAATGGTAATCACGGTGCCCGGCGCAGGGTTTACCGGCGCAATGGTATTGTTGGTTTCCAGGAGCACCTGCGCCGCCGTATTAAACCGGCGGGCGATGGTCTGCAGCTTATTATCCCCTTCCTGTATCGTGTAGGTTTGATTTTGCCCAATCAGACGACTGCCTGCGGGCGGCAACGGATAGTCCATCGCGCGGGCCGAATGAAGGGCGCCGAGCGAACTGAGGAGTAATAGAGTAATGAGAGACGCGCGCTTCATGCTGAGATTCCTTATTCACTGACAGAACGCCAGAAAGCTGAAAAACCAGCGAGGCGGGAACCACCTCGCGAAACAGAATGAATGCTGTTCTGTAAGTCTAGCTAAGGATTGCAGCTTTGGCGCGAATGGCGCGAATCATCGCTTCCAGTCCCTGTGAACGGGACGGGGTGAGGTGTTGGGTTAAGGCCATTTTTTCAAACCACGGACGAACATCGAACGCGACGATATCCTGCGCCGACATCTGCTGGTAAAGGCTAAAGACGACCGCAATAAGCCCTTTTACAATGGCGGCATCGCTGTCGCCGCGCAATTCGATCGTGCCGTCATCCGACTGCGCCATCACAATCCACACCTGGCTCTGGCAGCCCTGAATACTGTTCTCCGGGCTGTGCGCCTCTTCACCGAGCGGCGGCAAACGCTGTCCCAGCTCGATGATATAGAGATACTTCTCTTCCCAGTTTGCGCAACGCGAGAAGTTGCGCAGTAATTTATCTTTGTCCGGCAGCTCTGCCATCTTTCGCCTCTCCGTTAGCCCAGCAGCTGATGAATGCGCTTCAGCCCCGCCACCAGCCTGTCGACCTCTTCCGTCGTGTTGTACATCACCAGCGATGCGCGGCACATTGCCGGTACCTGGTAAAACGCCATCAGCGGCATGGCGCAGTGGTGCCCGGTGCGGACCGCCACGCCGTAGTTATCGAGGAAACTGCCCACGTCATAGGCGTGGTGTTTCCCAAGATTAAACGCGATTACCCCTTGCCGATCGGCAGGCCCGTAGAGGGTTAAATCCGGCACGCTGGCAAGCTCTGCAAGCGCGTAGTGCATCAGCAGCTGTTCATACTCCTGAATGCTTTCAAGGCCGATCGCGGAAACGTAGGAAACCGCGGCCCCCAGCCCGATAATGC
This sequence comes from Enterobacter sp. GER_MD16_1505_Eko_090, assembly GCF_003331015.1. Lineage (NCBI taxonomy): Bacteria > Pseudomonadati > Pseudomonadota > Gammaproteobacteria > Enterobacterales > Enterobacteriaceae > Enterobacter > Enterobacter sp. GER_MD16_1505_Eko_090. The sequence goes on from NZ_PUQF01000003.1 coordinate 189,923, forward strand.
CCCCGGTGTTGGGCGTGCCCGCCTCAAAACGCCACGGGGCGCGCGCGTAGGTTGTGCCTTCCGTCAGGCTGACGGTGGCGATCATCGACCCGCCCCCTTCCCACGGCGGCATCGCCTGCAGGATCTCTTCTTTCACATACAGCACGCCAATCCCGGTCGGCCCGTAGAGCTTGTGGCCTGAAAAGACGTAGAAATCACAGTCCAGCGCCTGGACGTCAACCGCGTGGTGCATCACCGCCTGCGCGCCGTCAATCAGGACCTTTGCGCCCGCCTGATGGGCCTTGTCGACGATCTCCGCCACCGGGTTTTCGGTCCCCAGCACGTTGGAGACCTGGGTAACCGCCACCAGCCGCGTGCGGTCGTCCAGCAAGAGGTCAAGCTGCTCAAGCTGAAGCGTCCCGTCAGCGTTTAGCGGGATCACCCGCAGCTGCGCCCCTACGCGCTCGCAGAGCATCTGCCACGGCACGATATTGGCGTGGTGCTCCATCTGGGTGATGATGATGTTATCCCCCGCGTGGACCTGCGCGTTGCCCCAGCTGTTAGCAACAAGGTTGATCCCTTCGGTGGTCCCGCGAACAAAGACCAGTTCTTCCGGCGAGCGGGCGTTAAGGAAGGCAGCAAGCTGCGTACGCACGTTTTCCATACGCTGGGTCGCCTCGGCGCTCAGGGTATGGATACCGCGATGTACGGCGGCATAGCCGTGGCGATAGAACTCGGCTTCGGCATCCACCACCTGATTAGGCTTCTGCGCGCTGGCCGCGCTGTCCAGGTAGGCCAGCGGCAGACCGTTTACTTCACGGGTCAGAACCGGGAAATCTGCCCGTACTTTTTCGACGGGAAAACTCATGCTTCGCCTCCAGGCAGGCGCTGACCGATCCGATCCAGCACCTGCAGTTTTAACTGACCATCGTGCAGCGCTTCCGTCAGTTCGGCGGCAAACGCGTAGATAATCATTTTCTGCGCCGCCTGCTGGTCGATGCCGCGCGAGCGCAGGTAGAACATCTGCTCGTCGTCGATTCGCCCGACCGTCGCACCGTGGCTGCATTTCACGTCGTCGGCGTAGATCTCCAGCTGCGGCTTGGTGTCCACCTCTGCAAGGCGACCTAACAGCAGATTGTTGTTGGTCATCTGCCCGTCGGTTTTAATGGCGTGCTGCGCCACGTTAATCAGGCCGTTAAACACCGCACGCCCTTTATCACTCACGATGGTTTTATGCAGCTGGCGGCTGTTGCAGTAGCCTTTGTTGTGTTCCAGCCAGGTGCGCGTGTCACACACTTCTGATTTAACCGGCATCGCCAGGCTGTTGATGCGCAGCGTGGTGTTTTCACCGTTAAGCTGCGTGCTGGTGTTGTGGCGCAGCACCGCCCCGCCGAGCAGGAAGCTGTGGCTGTACGCGGCGGCATCCTGTCCCAGGACAATGTCGTTATGGGCAAAGTGGTGGCTCTGCGCATTCTCAAACGCCAGCTTGATGTGGTGTAGCTGGGCATTCGCCGCCACGTTCATCGTCAGTCGCGACCCGGTAAAGTGACGTGTCTCATTGAGGCTGACGTAGTGTTCGATGACCGTGGCCTCCGCCCCCTCTGCCAGCTCAAGATGGTGGCGATAGTGCGCGGTATTGATTTCGGCGCCGTCCAGACCCTGAGTGATGTGCATCAGCAGCAGCGGTTTGGCCGGGCGCTGGTTACGCTTCACGCCGATATGCGTCACGCTGCGGGCCAGGCTTTCGGTCAGGTGGAGAAATACTTCCGGCTGAACCGGGGCGTTCAGGCGCTGGCGATCGTCGTTTATCTCAATCTCAAATCCGCTCTCCTGGAGCGTGTCGCTCAGCTCAGGGCGGAACTGACCGTCGACAAACACCAGGCGCACGGCACCCACGCCCACAGCCAGCGCGTCGCGCTGCGCAGGCGTGAGATCCGCCAGACGGGTAACAAACTCAGCGTTCAGCAAGCTATCGAGCGGGGTGTATTTCCAGTTCTCATGCTTGCGCGTCGGCAGGCCAAGACGCAGCATCTGCTGCAGATGCTGCTGCGCCTGCTCGGAGCGCGTATTACCCTGCGCCTCAAACAGCCGGTGCCACTGCTGGAGCGCATTACTGCTGTTCGGTAAGCCAGCCATAACCCTGCTCCTCCAGTTGTTTAACCAGCGTAAAATCACCGGATTTCACAATGCGCCCCTGGTAAAGCACGTGGACGTAATCCGGCTTGATGTAGTCCAGAATGCGCTGGTAGTGGGTGACGATAATAAACGAGCGCTTGCCGTCGCGCAGGGCGTTCACCCCGTCGGCGACAATCTTCAGGGCGTCAATATCCAGACCGGAGTCGGTCTCATCCAGAATGCACAGCTCGGGCTCCAGCACCGCCATCTGCAGAATGTCGTTACGCTTTTTCTCACCGCCGGAAAAACCGACGTTCACCGAGCGGGTCAGCAGATCTTCCGGCATTTTCAGCAGCTTGATTTTCTCTTCCATTAAATCCTGGAAGTCGAAGCGGTCGAGCGCCTCCAGCCCCCGGTATTTCCGCACCGCGTTGAGCGCGGTTTGCAGGAAGAACTGGTTGCTGACGCCGGGGATTTCTACCGGATACTGGAAGGCCATAAAGATGCCCTCGCCCGCGCGGTTTTCCGGCGACATCTCCAGCAGATCTTTGCCGTTAAATTCGACCGAGCCGTGGGTCACCTCATAATCTTCGCGTCCCGCCAGCGTCGCAGAAAGCGTACTTTTCCCGGAACCGTTCGGCCCCATGATGGCGTGGACTTCGCCCGGCTTGACGTCAAAATTGAGGCCACGCAGGATGGCTTTATCTTCTACGCTGACCTGTAAATCTTTAATGCTTAACATGTGCTTTCCTTAACCGACGCTGTGTTCAAGACTAATGGCGAGGAGTTTCTGGGCTTCAACGGCAAATTCCAGCGGCAGTTCAGAGAACACGTCCTTACAGAAGCCGTTTACGATCATCGAGATGGCATCCTCTTCGCTGATCCCGCGCTGCAGGCAGTAGAAGAGCTGATCTTCCCCAATCCGTGACGTGGTCGCCTCGTGCTCCAGCTGGGCCGTGTTATTACGGCATTCGACGTATGGGAAGGTATGCGCCCCGCAGTCAGCGCCAATCAGCATCGAGTCACACTGGGTGAAGTTTCGCGCATTGGTCGCCGTCGGCATGATTTTCACCAGCCCGCGATAGCTGTTCTGGCTGTGTCCGGCGGAAATCCCTTTCGAGATGATGGTCGATCTGGTGTTTTTACCAATGTGGATCATCTTGGTGCCGGTGTCCGCCTGCTGATGGCCGCTGGTGAGCGCCACCGAGTAAAACTCGCCGATGGAGTTATCCCCGCGCAGGATGCAGCTCGGGTATTTCCAGGTGATGGCCGAGCCGGTTTCGGACTGGGTCCACGACATCTTGCTGTTTTCGCCTTCGCACAGCGCACGCTTGGTCACGAAGTTCAGGATGCCGCCGGTATTGCCGTCGCCCGGGAACCAGTTTTGCACCGTCGAGTATTTCACCTCGGCGTCTTTATGGATGATGACCTCCACCACCGCCGCGTGCAGCTGATAGCTGTCGCGCACAGGAGCGGAACACCCTTCGATGTAGCTGACGTAGCTGCCTTCATCCGCGACCAGAATGGTACGTTCGAACTGGCCGGTTTTTTCGGCATTGATGCGGAAATAGGTGGAAAGCTCCATCGGACAGCGCACGCCTTTCGGCACGTAAATAAAGGTGCCGTCCGAGGCCACCGCCGCGTTAAGCGCCGCAAAGAAGTTGTCGTTAGAGGGCACCACGGTTCCGATGTACTTTTTCACCAGTTCAGGATGATCGTGAATCGCTTCGCCGAAGGAGCAGAAAATGATCCCCTGCTCTGCCAGCTTCTCGCGGTAGGTGGTGGCCACCGAGACCGAGTCAAAGATAGCGTCCACCGCCACCTCTTTCCCTTCGCGCACCGGTACGCCCAGCTGGTCAAACGCCTCTTCTACCTCTTTGCTGAGGAAACTGTTCTCCGCGCCGGTTTGCTGCACCGCGCCGGGCTGCGAGGCGCAGGTGTCATCGCAGCTGCCGCAGGAGGGCGCGGAGTAGTAGCTGTAGTCCTGATAGTTCAGCTTGTCATAATGCGCTTTCAGCCAGTGCGGCTCTTCCATCTCCAGCCAGGCGCGGTAGGCGCTCAGGCGAAACTCCAGCATCCACTCGGGCTCGTTACGTTTCGCCGAGATCGCCCGCACGACATCTTCATTGATGCCTTTTGCCAGCTCATCGGTCTGCAGCTGCGTGAAGAACCCCTCTTTATAGTTGAGGTGCCCGCCGCTCCAGGTATTTACTTCACTCGTTGCTTCAGTATTACGAGACATAGTTCCGCCTATACCCCAAAGCTTTCGCCGCAGCCGCATTCGTTCTGGGCTTTCGGGTTATGAAATTTGAATAACTGATTTAAGCCTTCGCGGACGTAGTCCACTTCGGTGCCATCGATAAAGGGCATGGCCTGCAGCGCGACGTACAGTTTTGCGCCGTCGGTCTCAAACACCAGGTCATCTTTCTCGGGTTCGGTGACGGTATCAAGCACGTAACCGAAACCTGCGCAGCCGGTCTGTTTGACACCTAAACGCACGCCGAGGATCTCGGGCTTTTTCGCCACCAGCTCGTGAATATGTGCCGCCGCCGCTGGCGTGAGCGTTAACCCGCGCCAGGCAAAATCGGCAGGATTAAAGGTTTCTGAATGCAGTTCCATAGGTCCACCTCATCTGATAAGCCATCAGGGCATAACACCATGTTAGTGATAACGATTATCACTTCAACCCTCTGTCAGCAGGGGCATTCGGCTAAACCGCCCTTTTTGCCTACTTTTATTAAGCATAGACCCTGTTACAAGATGCAGGCAGGATGGATTTAATTGTTCAATGCATTGATTAATAATGCATTTCGTTGTGGCATTCGGGCAGGAGAGGAGAAACGTAAAATATGCATTGGAAATGCCTATTTTTGAGATAGCTTTTGCATGGAAAGTGACAAAAATAAAAAAAGGCCCTCAAGGCCTCTTACACTTAATGATGAAATGAGACAGCAAACCCCTGTTCACGCCAGTGGTCGAGCTGTTCCTGCTGTCGAGGCGTTGGCGATTTCCCCGTCCAGACGAAGATTTTTTGCCCCGGGAACAGTTCAGGACGCGGCGAATCAATCGGTTCTGCCAGGACGTCAATGTGCCAGCCCTTCTGCGCTAAGCGCGCGGCTTCGAGCCACAGATGGGTGCGGTCATCGCACTCCCAGCCGATCAGGAGAGCGTCTTTACCGGCTTTCTTACGGGACTCCGCCAGGCTTGCAATCGCGAATTCAATCAGGACTCCGTCTAACAGGCTCGCCATGTGCCGCACGGTATTTTGGTCCTGGTTCATCCGCTGACGGACGGGAGAAATGATATTGTCAATCAGGTAATCTATCGGGTGATCGCGGCGGAACTCGCCAATTTTGGCGCGCAGCTTTGCCGGGCTGGCGTAGCGCAGAACGGTCATCATCTCTTCCTGGAACGAGACCCAGTTGCCCTGAGTCAACACTTCCTTGTTTTCCAGCAAGGCTTTTACTTTCCCGACCGAAACGCCGCTCTTCATCAGGCGTTTGATCTCTTCTATACGCAGGATATCTTCATCGTCAAACTGACGATGGCCCCCTTCGCTGCGCTGCGGCTTCAACAATCCATAACGGCGCTGCCAGGCACGCAGCGTAACGGGGTTGATACCGCATCGTTCGGCCACTTCGCCGATACTGTAATAGGCCATTAACTCCCTCACGCTCAGAACTTCCATACCTAACTGCACCAACCTTATCAGATTGTACAAACCATTTGTATAACTAAGACCGCATTTTGAACGGGTGAATGGCTTACCACCCCATCCACCTGTTAATACATTGTTGTATAAAATTTACCGTTCGTACAGTAACGTCTGCCAGATTGTGTACAGCTTTATCACAATTCGAACTTTTTCTCCGGCCAGGCAATGGCTGGAATCCCGCCGTGCCGGGGGCTGGCAAAAAGATGCCCCTGGAACTGGGAAATTCCCGCAGATTCCAGCCACATCCACTCTTCTGCCTTCTCTACCCCCACCGCGCAGAACTGGATTTCAAGCGAGGAACAGCATTTGATGATCGCCTGAATGATGGCCTGTCGGGGGCCACTTTTATGCACGTTCGCGACCAGATCGCGATTAATCTTAATTCTGTCAGGCTGGAAGTGGGCCAGCAGCTGCAGCCCGGCAAAACCGGCACCAAAGTGATCGATCGTCACGCTGATACCCGCGCTTTTTAACTGCCTGACCGAATCCGTGAATTCATCAAAACGGGAAATGGCTTCGCTCTCGGTGAACTCCACCACGATTTGCTCAGGTACAAAACCGTTTGCTTCAATCGCGGTGAGCAGAAAATCCACGGCGTTGGGAATGTTAACCAGCGTCATAGGCAGCAGGTTCAGGGATAACGTCTGGTCCTGTAACCCCAGCGCGCTGGCCATAGACAGAGCCACCTGCTTGCTCTGCAAATCAGAGGTGTACACTTCCTCCTGCGGAAGGCTGGCGAAATAGGCCCCCGGCGAGTCGCCGGACGGGGTGCGGAGAAGCGCCTCCCAGGAGACAACCTGCTGCATAAATGGATCGACTATCGGCTGGAACGCGAAGCTGCAATCCGCCCCCTTCGCGACCACCTCAGGCTGCGCGGACAAGCGCGTTTCTTCGCGAACGAATTCCCATGAGTCCGCAGGCGGCAGTTCAAAATAGTTCGCTTTTTCCGTGGCCTCGACAAAGGTGCGGAAAAACTGCAGAGGGCGATCGTTATAGGCCAGCTGGTAGCGTGTCGTCCCCTTATTAAGTATCTGCTGCAGCACCTCGTCCCGGTCGAAGTGGCGCAAATCAAAAAGCTCCATACCCACGTTGCCAAAACGCCGGACAGGGCCGTGATCGCGCATCAACTCGACTACGTTATGGTGGCGCGGGTCGTTGCAGATCTGCTCATAGATAGCCGAAACGTGCTCCACCGGCCCTTCAAGCAGTTGAAAAAAATGTGTGCCGTTAAACAGCAGGATCCCCGTGACATTGGATTGCCGATTTTTACGATTTGCAGCAGCGACCATTGCTTCCAGCGCTTTCACTGGAACGTCCTCGCAGATATGACTGCGGTAAATGATGGTTGTGAGCATGCTATTCCTGGGGGGTTAGGGTTTTGGCCACAAAAGACGTGGGGAATGTTTATTTATAGCACATTAATTGCCTGACAAATAATTTACATCTCAACCATTTACGGCAGTTAATGAGACCGTTTGACTCGGCTGTACAACTTACCAGCACATGCGCTTTTTGTACAATATATCCTGCACTCTACCCCCATCACAACGTCAACCCAACGCAATGAAAAATAAATGATTTATAAGATATATCGAAAAAAAATCTAAAAATCTGTACATTTTAGATGTACAGATTTGGAAATTGTGTATACCTTAAATGTAACGTTACTGATTACAAAATTTTACAGGAGCGAAACATGCAGCAGAAAGGTTACGTCGCAGATTCCGCAGCAGCAATCGCACAGTACTTCGAAAAAGCCGCGCTTCCGACCCAACAGGAAACGCTGGGCCAGGTGGTTGTTGAAATTCTCAGCGACGGGCGAAACCTTAATCGCAAATCGCTTTGTACAAAATTGCTCAGCCGCCTCGAAAAGGCCGATGGGCCGGAAGAGGAAGAGCATTACCACATGCTGCTTGGTCTGCTCTTCGAACGGTAAGGATATGAATCGCAGTAACGCAGACCGACTGATAGACCAGCTTATCGGTGAAGCCGTTCTCTCTCTTCTGAAAGAGCGGGGGCCGGTGACAACAGAAGGCTTGCTACAGCGTCTGCGGGTCATGAAAGAACATGAAAAGGATCCCCAGCGGCGGGAGACACTTGCGATGGTGATTGCCGAGATCGGCTCAAACAGCATCGCCTTTACACGTCGCAGAACCGCGCAAGGACGAACAAAAAGAGAGGGATCTCTCAATGATAACCGAGACAATGTAGTGCCGTTATTTGGAAGTGGAAAACCGTCCGATCCCAAAAAAATACATTGACTGCAATTTAACAGCTACGGTGAGAACAAATGAGACAAAATATTCAGCTTCAACCCGAATATCACTCTGCTTTTTTAGACAGTGCGCTGGCGGAGTATTTCCGCCATGCAGGCGATCGTTTTGCTGAAGAGTCCGCTATTTTTTCTACTGCAGTACGCTGTGTTCTGGCCTCCGAAGGTCATCTTTCCAATAAAGCGATCATCCTCTGGCTCATTCAGACGCTGGAATCCACCAACGACGTGGTTCAGGCCGATGTGATTCGTAAGACGCTGGAAATCGTGGTGGGTTACACCATGGACGATCTCTGAGTTCCTGCCCGCCGCGCCCCCTAACGTGTCATCGTCAAAACTGACGATCGGCCTGACGATGACACGCGCCCTCCCCCATAACACCCTGTAATTCACGCAAAGCCAACCTGGCACGCTTTCTGCTTATCTCCGCATACGGGACTGGTTTTTCCAGTCAACTTTGCTTCATTTCTTAACAGGTCTGTTATTGATGAAAAAGATCGCCAGCGTCTGCCCGTACTGCGGTGCAGGCTGTAAATTGAACCTTGTCGTTGAAAATAACCGTATCATCCGTGCCGAAGCGGCAGAGGGGGTCACAAACCAGGGCACCTTATGTCTGAAAGGGTTTTACGGCTGGGACTTCCTCAACGACACCCGTCTTCTCACCCCCCGCCTTACCCAGCCCATGATCCGCTACCGCAAAGGCGAAGCCTTCACCCCCGTTACCTGGGAAGAGGCGATCCGCTACACCGCCCACAGGCTCAGCAGCATTAAAGCGCAGCATGGGCCGCGGTCGATCATGACCACCGGCTCCTCTCGCGGCACCGGCAATGAAACCAACTACGTGATGCAAAAGTTTGCCCGCGCGGTGCTGAACACCAACAACGTGGACTGCTGCGCGCGCGTCTGTCATGGCCCGTCCGTGGCGGGTTTACAGGAAACGCTCGGCAACGGCGCGATGAGCAACTCCATTAATGATATTGAAAACTCAAAATGCCTGCTGGTGTTTGGCTATAACTGCGCGGACTCCCACCCTATCGTTGCCCGCCGCGTGCTGAAAGCGCGTGAAAACGGCGCAAAAATTATCGTCTGCGATCCGCGCCGTATTGAAACGGCGCGTATTGCCGACCAATATCTTCAGCTGAAAAACGGCAGCAACATGGCGCTGGTGAACGCCTTTGGCTATGTGCTGCTGGAAGAGGATCTGTACGACAAAAGCTACGTGGCGCGCTTTACGGAAGGGCTTGAGGCCTACCGGCAAACGGTAAAAGACTATGCGCCTGAGAAGGTCGAACATCTTACCGGCATCCCCGCCCGTGATGTCCGCCAGGCGATGCGCACCTTTGCGGCGGCTCCTTCCGCTACCGTGATGTGGGGAATGGGCGTGACCCAGTTTGGTCAGGCCGTTGATGTGGTCAAAGGGCTGTCCAGCCTGGCGCTGCTGACCGGGAATCTCGGTCGCCCCGCCGTCGGCGTCGGGCCGGTGCGCGGTCAGAACAACGTCCAGGGTGCCTGCGATATGGGCGTCCTGCCGAATATGTTCCCCGGCTATCAGGATGTGACCGACCCGGCGGTCCGGCAGAAGTTCGCCGATGCCTGGGGAATTGATGTCAATAAAATGGACGATCGCGTCGGGACGCGCATTACCGAAGTGCCGCATCTTGCGCTGGAAGGCAAGGTCAAAGCCTATTACATCATGGGAGAAGATCCGCTCCAGACGGAAGCCGATCTCGGCCTGGTGCGCAGCGGTTTTGAGGCACTCGAGTTTGTCGTGGTTCAGGACATCTTTATGACCAAAACGGCAGAGGTGGCGGACGTTCTGCTTCCGGCTACCTCATGGGGTGAACACGGCGGCGTCTTTACCTGTGCCGATCGCGGCTTCCAGCGTTTTGGCAAAGCCATTGAAGCCAGCGGCAACGTGAAGCGCGACTGGGAGATCATCAGCCTGCTCGCCACCGAGATGGGCTACCCGATGCATTATGACTCCAACCAGCAGATCTGGGACGAGATGCGCGAGCTGTGCCCGCTCTTCTACGGCGTGACGTATGAAAAAATGGGCGAGATGGGTCACGTTCAATGGCCGTGCCCGACGCTGGATCATCCCGGTACGCCGTACCTGTACAAAGATAATCAGTTTGATACCCCAACCGGTAAAGGGCAGCTCTTTGCCGCACCGTGGCGCGCGCCGGCGGAAACTCCGGATGCGGATTTCCCGCTGGTGCTCTGTACGGTCCGCGAGGTGGGCCACTACTCCTGCCGCTCCATGACCGGGAACTGCGCCGCGCTGCAAAGCCTGGCCGACGAGCCGGGCCGGGTGCAAATGAACCCTGCCGATGCGGACAAGCTGGGCATTACCGACGGACAGCTGGTCTGGGTGCGCTCCCGCCGGGGGAAAGTAATTTCCCGCGCCAGCATCAGCGAGCGCATCAACGCCGGGGCCGTTTATATGACCTATCAGTGGTGGATTGGCGCCTGCAACGAGCTAACCCAGGATAACCTCGATCCCATCTCCAAAACCCCGGAAACGAAGTACTGCGCGGTGCAGCTGGAGGCGATTGAGGACCAGCGCTGGGCGGAGGACTATGCCGCGTCGGCGTATCAGTCCATGAAGTCGCGGCTGATAAGTGCGGCGAACGTCTGAGGAAAATGCCGGGTGCCGTAACCGCCACCCGGCAATCGCGTACGGAATCATGCAATAACAAGCAACTCGCTTACCCGTCCCAAAGAGAAGCGCTATAATTAGCCAGGTTTTTTTTAAGGCTGTCGGCAACCATGTCCCTTCCAGAAAAGTCTCAGCGGGGTTCTCCCCACGCGCAAGCGCTTATTTCACACCTGTTACCTGATTGCACAACGCGACATACCGCCCGCGGCGAGCGGCTGGACCTGCAGGTCAATGGTCAGGGCATGTGCTATTTAATTCTTGAAGGAACCATCGCCGTCTACAGAAGAAGCGATAACATGATGCTGTCTACGGCCCGTAGCCCTGCTGTTTTCGGCCTCGCTAACCTCACTGATATCTATTTTAGTGATTATCTTAAGACCGTCAGCCCGTGCCTGATCGGGACGATCACCACAGAAAGGGTGAATGCCATTATTAAAGAGAAGGCGCTTTGGGGACTGCTCTCTCAACAGCTCATGTATGTGTATAGCCGTCTCTATAACAACGTGATGCCGCAGGGCGCGCCGACGGCGTATGAGATGATTCGCCAGCAGTTAATGAAGCTGACGGAGGAAGAGGAGGGTTATCGGCTCAGCGTGACGGCGGAAAAGTATATCAGGGAGAAAACCCACCTCTCCCGCAGCGGCGTGATGCGCATTCTGGCGGATTTGAAAACCGGCGGATTTATCGAAATGGAAGAAGGCAGGCTTATCAAAATCAACAAGCTCCCCGCTAAATACTGAATCTCAGGCACAAAAAAGACCGCAGTTGCGGCCTTTTCAACATTACTCTCTCAATGGACGTGAACGCCCAACCGCCAGGCAAAGTAGATCTCTTCTTTCAGCTCATTCGAAGAGAGCGCCAGCAAATCTGTAAATTCCAGCTCAAGCTGTTTCAGCTTTTTCAGGTACTGCGCCGGGGACAGATTGCTCTTATCGCGACGTAAATATTCAATTGCCAGCTGTGTTGGGGTTATTTCAGTATCCATGATGTCCTCGCTTATGTACAAAACCTGACCAGTATATCACAACCCACTGGCTAGTTTTTGACCAAAGGCAAAACATCCGAAAACTTTACACAACCGCTGTCGTCAACCTTGAAGAGCAGCACAGGCGATCCTGCTCGTCGAGAATGTCAATCTGCCACACCTGGTGGCGACTACCGGCGTGCAGCGCGCGGCACACGCCGCGCACGCGCCCGCTGCGTACCGAGCGGATATGATTAGCATTCACCTCGAGTCCGACCACCTTCTGCTCCCCTTCGGTACAGAGATATCCCGCCACCGAGCCCAGGGTTTCGGCCAGCACGACGGACGCCCCGCCGTGCAATAAACCAAACGGCTGGTGGGTGCGACGATCGACAGGCATGGTGGCCTCAATGTCATCGTCGCCAATGCGGGTGAACTGGATATCCAGCAGCCCCACCATATTCCCCTCGCCCATGGTGTTCAGCGCCTGCAGCGTCACGGCACGTTTCCAGATCATCCAATTATCTCCAGTAAAGCCTGCAATGGGTGGCGTACGCCGTTACCCTCTACCCGTTTCACCTGGCTGCGGCAGGAGTATCCCGTCGCCAGACAGCGGTTTCGCGGCAAGCGCTGCATCGCCTGATGCCAGGACAGCTCATAAATGCCGAGCGAGTTGGCGTGGTTTTTCACTTCGTGTCCGTACGTGCCGGCCATGCCGCAGCAGCCCACACTAACGCTCTCCAGCTTCGCGCCGAAGCGGGCAAAGACGGACGCCCACTGCGCGGGGGCACCAGGCAGCGCGGTCACTTCCGTGCAGTGTCCGAACAGATACCACGGCTCACCGCTGACGTCCTGAACCGCTTTGTCTTCCAGGGCCGTCGGCAGCCACTCGTGCACCAGCATGACGTGGAAATCACCGCGCTTATCGCCCAGCGTCTGCCTGTATTCATCGCGGTAGCACAGCACCAGCGCCGGGTCGACGCCGACCATCGGTATCCCGAGTTGCGCCACGCGGTTTAAGAAGTCAGATGTTTTCTGCGCGGTCTTCGCAAAGCGCGTCAGGAAGCCTTTAATGTGCTGCGCCTTGCCGTTGGGCGAGAACGGCAGCACAACCGGCTGATAGCCCAGCTTTTCCGACAGGCGGATAAAGTCCGCAACCACCTGGGCATCGTAGTAGCTGGTAAACGGATCCTGCACCACCAGCACCACCTTCGCTTTTTGCTCAGGCGTGAGCGCCTCCAGCTGCTCCAGGGTCATGTTCGCCGAACGATGCCCGACGAGCTGGCGCTGCAGAGACGGCACCGACAGCAGCGGCAGATCGACCATGCCGATATGCTTTTCGGAAAGCTTGCGCACCAGCGGCTGGTTGATAAAGAAGTTGAAGGTCTTCGGCGCGCGCGCCATCAGCGGCGCATAGCTCTCTACCGTCGCCACCAGATGGTCGCGCACCGGACGCAGATAGCGCGTGTGGTAAAGCTGCAGGAAGCGCGAGCGGAATTCCGGGACGTCGATTTTAATCGGGCACTGGGTCGAGCAGGCTTTACAGGCCAGACAGCCGGACATTGCCTCTTTCACCTCATGGGAGAAATCATACTCGCCCTTGTTGGCATGCCAGCTGTTGCGGGTGCGCTCAATCAGCGAGCGCAGGCTGGCCCGTTTTTCCGGCAGCTCCTGCTCCAGCTTCAGGGGATCGACGCCACGGTCCGCCAGCAGACGCAGCCACTCGCGCACCAGCGTCGCCCGCCCTTTCGGCGAATGAATGCGGTTGCTGGTGATTTTCATCGACGGGCACATCGGGCTTTTCACGTCAAAGTTAAAGCACAGGCCGTTGCCGTTGCACTCCATCGCGCCGCGCCAGGAGGAGCGCACCGCAATCGGGATCTGTCTGTCGTAGGTGCCGCGCTTGACGGCATCCACCTGCAGCATGGGGGCGTCCACGCCTTCTGGCGGGCAGATTTTACCCGGGTTGAGGCGGTTATGCGGGTCGAAAGCCGCTTTCACCTTGCGCAGCTCCGCATAGAGCTGTTCGCCGAAGAACGCCGGGCTGTATTCTGCGCGGAACCCTTTTCCGTGCTCGCCCCACAGCAGACCGCCGTATTTAGCGGTTAAGGCCACCACGTCGTCGGAGATCTGCTTCATCAGGATCTCCTGCTGAGGGTCGCACATATCCAGCGCCGGACGCACGTGCAGCACCCCGGCATCGACGTGACCAAACATGCCGTAGCTCAGGCCGTGGCTGTCCAGCAGGGCGCGAAACTCGACGATATAATCCGCCAGATGCTCAGGCGGCACGCAGGTATCTTCGGCGAAGGGAATCGGCTTCGCCGCCCCTTTCGCATTGCCGAGCAGACCCACGGCTTTTTTACGCATCGCATAGATACGCTCAATCCCGGCCAGATCGTTACAGAGTTGCCAGCCGATCACGCCGCCTTCGCCCTGCGAAATCAGCTCATCCAGCCGCTGGCAGAGCGTGGTGACCTGGCTCTCAATCAGCTCCGCGTCGTCGCCAGCAAATTCCACGATGTTAAGACCGAGCATCTCTTTGTCCGGCACGTCGGTAATGAGATCGCTGACGGAGTGCCAGACAATATCTTCCCGGGCCAGGTTGAGCACTTTGGAGTCGACCGTCTCAACCGACAGCGCTTTCGCCTCCACCATAAACGGCGCATTGCGCAGCGCGGAGTCGAAAGAGTCATATTTGACGTTCACCAGACGACGCACCTTCGGCAGGCGGGTGATATCCAGCCGCGCCTCGGTGATAAACGCCAGCGTCCCTTCGGAACCGGTGAGCACGCGGGTTAAATCGAACTGGGTCAGGTCGTCGTTAAAGACGTGGCGCAGGTCGTAGCCCGTTAAGAAGCGGTTCAGTTTGGGGAATTTGTCGAGAATAAGCTGGCGGTTGTCGCGGCAGCGCTCCAGCACGGTACGGTAGATGCGTCCGCTGGCGGTGTTATCTTTCCCCAGCGTTTCCGCCAGTTCGACCGGCATCGGCTGCGTATCGAGAATATCGCCGCCCAGCAGAACCGCACGCACGCCCAGCACGTGATCGGAGGTTTTGCCGTAGACCAGCGAGCCCTGACCGGAGGCATCCGTGTTGATCATCCCGCCGAGGGTCGCGCGGTTACTGGTGGAAAGTTCCGGGGCAAAAAAGTAGCCGTAAGGCTTGAGGTACTGGTTAAGCTGATCTTTGATAACGCCCGCTTCGACCCGCACCCACCCCTCTTCCGGGTTGATCTCAATGATGCGGTTCATATAGCGCGACATATCAACAATGATGCCCTGGTTCAGCGCCTGACCGTTGGTCCCGGTGCCGCCGCCGCGCGGCGTAAAGACCAGCGAGGCAAAGCGCTCCTGCGTGGCGAGTCGGGCAATCAGCGCCACGTCGGCCGTAGAACGAGGGAAAACGACGGCATCGGGAAGAAGCTGGTAAATACTGTTATCGGTTGCCATCGTCAGCCTGTCGGCATAGTTCGTGGCGGTATCACCTGTAAAACCCTGTTGCTCCAGTGCCTGCAAAAAATTAAGCACCAGCTGAACGACGCCGGGTGCCTGGGAAATCTGTGGGATCATGACTGTCGACCCTAATTAGAGTAATGTGAAATCGTTTGCGTTGTGTCCGGAAAGTTTTATCACATTTTTTTCTTATGTGCTTCGTAGAATTACGGGCAAAATCCGCCTGTCAAAAACCGCTGAGATCATTAATGATTAAAGAGATGCGGTTTTCCGTTCCCGCCAGCCGCGCTGGCGTTCTTTTAAGGAAAGTTTCATTTATGGTCAATCTTCGCCAGCCCAGGGATGTTGCGCAAATTTTGCTGTCGGTGCTGTTCCTGGCCCTCATGATCATTGCGTGTCTGTGGATTGTTCAACCCTTTATTCTTGGCTTCGCCTGGGCCGCGACCGTTGTCGTTGCCACGTGGCCTCTGCTGCTGCGCTTGCAGAAGCTGCTGTTCGGCCGCCGCGGGTTAGCGGTGCTGGTCATGACGCTGCTGCTGTTCCTGCTGTTTATTATTCCCATTGCGCTGCTGGTAAACAGTCTCGTCGACTCCAGCGGCCCGGTGATCCGCGCCGTGACCAGCGGCGATCTCACGCTGCCGGATCTCGCCTGGCTGAACAGCATTCCGGTCGTGGGCGCCAAGCTCTACAGCGGCTGGCACAGCCTGCTGGAGATGGGCGGCAGTGCGCTGATGGCAAAAGTGCGCCCGTATATTGGCACCACCACCACCTGGTTTGTGGGTCAGGCGGCGCATATTGGCCGCTTTATGATGCACTGTACCCTGATGCTGCTCTTCAGCGCCCTGCTTTACTGGCGCGGTGAGCAGGTGGCTTTGGGCGTTCGTCACTTTGCCACCCGCCTGGCGGGCAAACGCGGTGACGCGGCGGTACTGCTGGCGGCGCAGGCCGTACGCGCGGTGGCGCTGGGCGTGGTGGTCACCGCGCTGGTGCAGGCGGTGCTGGGCGGTATTGGTCTGGCGATTTCCGGCGTACCGTATGCCACGATATTCACCGTTGTCATGCTAATGACCTGTCTTGCACAACTGGGGCCGCTGCTGGTGCTGGTGCCCTGCATTATCTGGCTCTACTGGACGGGAGATACCACGTGGGGAACGGTGCTGCTGGTCTGGAGCTGCGTGGTCGGCACCATGGATAACGTCATTCGCCCGATTCTCATCCGTATGGGCGCCGACCTGCCGCTGATCCTGATCCTCTCCGGGGTGATTGGCGGCTTGATTGCCTTCGGCATGATTGGCCTGTTTATCGGCCCGGTGCTGCTCGCCGTTACCTGGCGTCTGTTCTCCGCCTGGGTGCATGAAATTCCGCCGCCGGGAACCGACCCGGACATGATTTTGAGCGAACTGGAAGAGCTGGAAGAGAAGAACACGCATTAAGTTTTTGCCGGGTGGCGCTAACGCTTACCCGGCCTACATTCCCCCACCCAATACTTTAATGCTGCTAAAGTATTTATTCGTTGCACACTGGTCAGACCCGCAATTTCTGCACTCAATCTGCTCATAACCTCAAGAAATCTTTATATCTCTTTAACTATTGAGACGAATCCGATCGACGCTAAAAGCGGACATGCCTACTATTAGCACACGGTTATAAATCAACACCTTGATTTATAAGCATGGAAATCCCCTGAGTGAAACAACGAATTGCTGTGTGTAGTCTTTGCCCATCTCCCACGATGGGCTTTTTTTTATCCTGACTACGCGCGCGTAACCTCACAGGTACTGAGCATCCGCCACTCGGCAGGCAGCACCCGCGTTTCCCCGGTCACATTGACCGTCACCACCTGGCGGATATCCGCCGACGATGCGCCAACCTGCAGTTCAAACTCGCCCGGCTCAACGATGCGTTTCCCGTCGCGACGGGTGAAGTTGAACATCTCCACCGGCAGCGTAAAGCTGAGCGTGGCGGTTTGGCCCGGCGAGAGCGTGACGCGCTGGAAGGCCTTCAGCTCCTGGAGCGGCCGAACCTGGGTGGCGACCTTATCCCTGACGTAAACCTGCACCACCTCGCTGCCGCTGCGCTCTCCGGTATTGGTGATATCCACGCTCAGCGTCACCTCGCCGTCGACCGGCACGCTGCTTGCAGCGACGCGGGCAGCATTCCAGCGAAACGTCGTCCAGCCGAGGCCGAAGCCAAACGGATAACGTGAACCGAAGTGGAACGCAAACGGCGTGCCGCCGCTTTTGAGCTTGTGATTGTAGTAATACGGCATGGCCCCGGCGCTTTTCGGCACGCTCACCACCAGACGCCCCTGCGGCTCTGCACGTCCCGTTAACACGTCCGCAATGGCCCAGCCCCCTTCCTGCCCCGGTGCCCACGCCACGATCAGCGCGGCCACCTTGTCCTCCAGGCCCTGAAGAGTGTAAGGACGCCCGCCGGTCATCACGACAATCACCGGTTTGCCCGTCGCCACCAGCGCCTCCAGCAGCTGCTGCTGAACACCCGGCAGATTCAGGGAATCGGTGTCGGAACCTTCCCCCACGGTACCGCTCTGGAACAGCCCGGCGAGATCGCCCACGCAGGCCACCACCACGTCACTCTCCTGCGCGGCGTTGACCGCCTCGGGGATAAGGGCGGTACATTGCGACACCGGAGACTGCTGCATCGGTTTACCGCCGCTGTCGCCCGGGAAGACCGGCGCACCCGCCATCCGTTTCTCAATGATGTAACACCCTTTGGCGTAACGGACCTGAGACGCGCCGAGGTAGTGCTCCAGCGCCGCGCGCGGGGTCGTCACCTGCGAGGTCTCCTCCACCATATCGCTGATGATCAGATGCACCGGAAAGCTGTAGCCGCTGAGCAACGCCAGCGGATCGTCTGCCGTCGGCCCCACCAGCGCCACGCGGGGCTGACCGCCGAGCGGTAAAATACCGTTGTTTTCCAGCAGCGTGACCGATTTTGTCGCCACCTCCCGCGCCACCTGGCGGGTCATCTCATTTTGCAGATCGATGCCGTTTTCATCGGCATACGGGTTCTCAAACAGGCCGAGACGGAATTTTTCGGTCAGCACACGGCACACAATCTCATCCACTTTCGCCATAGAGATCAGCCCGCGCTCTACCGCTTCCGCCAGATGCCGCGCGCAGTCATCTTTCGGCAGCTCGACGTCCAGCCCGGCGTTGAAGGCCAGCGCGGCGGATTCGGCCGCATCGTGGGAAATGCCGTGATGCTGGTGCAGCAGGCTGACGCCGCCGTAATCCGCGACAATAATCCCGTCGAAGCCCCACTGTTCGCGCAGGACGGTGGTCAGCAGGAAGCTGTCGCTGTGCCCCGGCTGATTGTCGATATCGTGGTAGGCGGGCATGACCGAACCGGCGTTTGCCAGCTTAACCGCCATTTCAAACGGCAGCAGGAAGGTGTCGTTCAGTTCGCTAAAACCCAGATGTACCGGCGCATGGTTGCGCGCTCCTTCGCTGAACGAGTGGCCCACGTAGTGCTTGAGCGTCGCCAGCAGGTCGCGCTTGTCGCCCTGCAAGCCCTTCACGTAGGCGGTCGCCATCACCCCCACCAGCCACGGATCTTCCCCGAAGGTCTCTTCGGTTCGCCCCCAGCGCACGTCGCGGGAAACGTCCAGCACCGGCGCCAGCCCCTGCAGACAGCCGACGGATCGCGCCTCTTTGCCAATCTGCTCTGCCGCGCGCTGCACCAGTTCCGGATCCCAGGTCGAACCGTAGTTCAGCGACGACGGGAACAGCGTGGCGTCTTTGCACAGCAGCCCCACCAGGCACTCTTCATGGAACAGGGCCGGAATGCCGAGGCGCGTCTCCTCCATCATCAAGCGCTGCAGGCGGTTAGCGGCGCGCACGCCGGTTTTCGCGTCAACGATATGGGTACCCAGCGGACGGGTGAGCT
This sequence comes from Enterobacter sp. GER_MD16_1505_Eko_090, assembly GCF_003331015.1. NCBI lineage: Bacteria > Pseudomonadati > Pseudomonadota > Gammaproteobacteria > Enterobacterales > Enterobacteriaceae > Enterobacter > Enterobacter sp. GER_MD16_1505_Eko_090. The sequence continues at coordinate 208,989 of NZ_PUQF01000003.1, forward strand.
GCCCGACGCCCAACTTCAGCCGTTCGCTCAGCGCGGCCTGCTCGCTCACGCCGGCGAATTCGTCGCTGAGGTCGCTGCGCTCGCGGTGGTTGCCGTTTTCATCGAGGATCAGCCAGTACGCATGCATCTGGGCGAACTTCTCTTCCGGGGTCATACGCGCCAGTAAATCGGCGACGCGCTCGTGCACGGGACGTCCCGCGTCCTTATAGATAGCTGTCATGTTTTACTCCTGTAGTGCGGAAGGGGTTGCCGGGCTGAGCGGCCCTGCTTCGGGTCTCACCTCACGCTTGCTGGCCAGCTCCCGGGCGATGGAATCCACCAGCCGACTGTTAAGCTTGTAGATTGAAAGCAGCGCGACCATGCAGAGGAACAGCGCGCAAGGGATAAGGGTGAACAGGGCGTTGATCGTAGAGAGCACGTGCGGCGCCTGGGCTGCCTGTCCCGGGGCGTAATCCACCATGCCAAGCACCCAGCCGACGACCGCCCCACCCAGCGCCAGCCCAAATTTGATGGCAAACAGCGCGGTAGAGAAAACCAGCCCGTCCAGGCGGCGGCCGCTGCGATGCTCTTCGTAGTCGACCACATCGGAGAACATGGTCCACTGCAGCGGCGTGGTGAGGTTTTGCACAAAGCTAAAGACAATGTTGAGGCCAAAAATCAGCCACACCTGCGAAGGCGGCAGGAAGAAAATCAGCGCCCCGAAAATGACGAAGGAAATAATGGTCCACTGGTAGGCGCGGACGCGGTCAAATTTCCCCAGCAGCCGTTCAGATAATAGTGCGCCGCTTAAGGAGGCGACCATTCCGGAAACAATAAAGGCAAAAACCAGCTCCGGGCGCAACAGCACGTAGTTCACGTAATACATCGTGGCGGAACCGCGCGTTACCACCGCCGTTAACAGCAAAATATTAAACAGGAACACAATGCGCCACTGGCTGTTTCCGGCCAGCAGTTTTAAATCGGTGAGCATCGAGCCGGAAGTATCACTGCGCGGAGAATAACGCTCGCGGGTCATCAGGAAGCAGCAGAAAAACAGCACAATGCCCAGCAGCCCCATCAGGCTCATGGCGTAGAAATAGCCTTTCTGCACGTTGCCCTGTCCTAACAGTGAGACCAGCGGCAGGGCAATCACCGTCACAATCAATCCGCCGATAAACGACAGGCCAAAGCGCCACGACTGCAGGGAGTGACGCTCGCGGGGATCCAGCGTCAGCGCACCGGGCATAGCGCAGTAAGGCACGTTAATCGCGGAGTAAATCAGGCTTAAGATCGCGTAGGTCAGGCAGGCATAAACGATTTTCGCCGTCGGCCCCACGTCCGGTACATAGAAGGTGATGAGGCAGCTTACGCCAAACGGAATGGCAAACCACAGCAGCCAGGGACGGAAACGGCCGTGGCGCGTTTGAGTGCGATCCACCAGCGCGCCAATGCACGGGTCGACAAACGCATCGACCACGCGCACCACTAAAAACATGGTGCCCATGATTGCGGCGGGCAGCCCAAAAACGTCCGTATAGAAATAGGCGAGAAATAACGTTGCCGTTTGCCAGACCAGCGCGCTGGCCATATCACCTAAGCCATAACCTATTTTATCTTTGGTACGCAATACAGAGGAGAGTGTCATTGTTATTTGCCTTTTTATCAGGTTAAAACGTATTTCAACCAGTTGCGCATCATCTGAAGGGAAATGCGCATGTAAGGCTCAAGTATTAGCAACGGTTTGCGCGCTAACAATTGTCTAAATTGACAGGCAAATTATGATATTTAGTTTTTTACTTTATTTGTGATGGGGAGCATATTCGGGCGGAAATAAAAAAGGCGAGGAATAATATCCTCGCCTTTTCGGGTCAGCGTGGCGTTACTTGTTCAGTTCCGCCAGGCTCAGCCAGGTTTGCACCACGGTGTCCGGGTTCAGGGACAGGCTATCGATCCCCTCCTCCATCAGCCAGGCGGCAAAGTCTTCATGGTCGGATGGCCCCTGACCACAAATCCCGACGTATTTGCCCTGCTTCTTCGCCGCGCGGATGGACAGGGAGAGCAATGCTTTCACCGCCTCGTTGCGCTCGTCGAACAGCTCGGAGACCACGCCGGAGTCGCGGTCCAGACCCAGCGTCAGCTGCGTCATGTCGTTCGAGCCGATAGAGAAGCCGTCGAAGTGCTCCAGGAACTGCTCGGCCAGCAGGGCGTTGGACGGGATTTCGCACATCATGATGATCTTCAGCCCGTTCTCGCCGCGCTTCAAACCCTGACGCGCCAGCTCGTCCACCACCGCTTTCGCCTGATCCACGGTACGCACAAACGGGATCATGATTTCGACGTTGGTCAGCCCCATGTCGTTGCGCACGCGCTTCACCGCCTCACATTCCAGCGCGAAGCAGTCGCGGAAGCTGTCGGACACGTAGCGTCCGGCCCCGCGGAAGCCCAGCATCGGGTTCTCTTCTTCCGGCTCGTAGCGCTCGCCGCCGACCAGGTTGGCGTATTCGTTAGACTTAAAGTCAGACAGGCGCACAATCACGCGTTTCGGATAGAAAGCGGCACCCAGCGTGGCGATCCCTTCGGTCAGACGGCCGACGTAGAACTCTTTCGGCGAGTCGTAGCCTTTCATCATCTCGCGGATTTCGTTCTGCAGCTTCGGCTCCTGGTCGTCAAACTCCAGCAGCGCACGCGGGTGAACGCCGATCATACGGTTGATGATAAATTCCAGACGCGCCAGGCCTACGCCTTCGTTCGGCAGGCAGGCGAAGTCAAACGCGCGGTCCGGGTTACCGACGTTCATCATGATCTTCAGCGGCAGGTCCGGCATGGTATCCACGCTGGAGCTCTTCACGCTGAAGTCGAGAATATCGGCATACACGTAGCCGGTATCACCTTCGGCACAGGAGACGGTCACGTTCTGCCCGTCCTTCATGCGCTCGGTGGCGTCACCGCAGCCGACAACCGCAGGAATCCCCAGCTCGCGGGCGATGATCGCCGCGTGACAGGTACGGCCGCCGCGGTTGGTGACGATAGCCGCCGCTTTCTTCATGATCGGTTCCCAGTCTGGGTCGGTCATGTCGGTCACCAGCACGTCGCCCGGCTCAATACGGTTCATCTCGCTGATGTCGTGGATCACCTTCACCGGACCGGCACCGATGCGGTGACCGATGGCACGGCCTTCCGCCACGATTTTGCCCTGGGCGTGCAGCGTGTAACGCTCCATCACCTGGCCGCGTGAGCGAACGGTTTCCGGACGCGCCTGCACGATAAACAGCTTGCCGGTGTTCCCGTCTTTCGCCCATTCGATATCCATCGGACGGCCGTAGTGTTTTTCAATCTGCACCGCCTGCTTCGCCAGCTCCTGCACTTCGGCGTCGGTCAGGGAGAAGCGGTCGCGCTGCTCCTGCGGTACATCTTCAATTTTGACCTGCTTGCCATGCTCCTGGGTCGGGGCATAGATCATGCGGATTTTTTTCGAGCCCATGGTGCGGCGCACCACCGCCGGGCGGCCAGCGGCCAGCGTAGGCTTGTGAACGTAGAATTCGTCAGGGTTTACCGCACCCTGCACGACCATCTCACCCAGCCCCCACGCGGAGGTGATGAACACCACCTGGTCGAAGCCGGATTCAGTATCAATGGAGAACATCACGCCGGATGAGCCCACGTCCGAACGCACCATGCGCTGCACGCCAGCGGAGAGCGCCACGCCGCGATGGTCGTAGCCCTGGTGCACGCGATAGGAGATGGCGCGGTCGTTGAACAGGGAAGCAAACACGTGCTTCACCGCCACCAGCACCGCATCGTAACCCTGGACGTTCAGGAAGGTTTCCTGCTGACCGGCAAACGAGGCGTCCGGCATGTCTTCTGCGGTGGCAGAGGAGCGCACGGCAAAGGAGGCCTGCGCATCGTCAGCGGAGAGCTGGTTGTACGCGTCGTGAATGGCTTTTTCCAGTTCCGGCTGGAAAGGTGTGTCGATAATCCACTGGCGGATCTGCGCCCCGGCTTTCGCAAGCTCGGTCACGTCATCAATATCCGTTTTATCCAGCAGGTCGTAAATGCGCTGGTTAACACCGCTCTGGTCTAAAAACAGGTTAAAGGCATCGGCGGTGGTGGCAAACCCGTTCGGTACGGAGACACCCATACCCGACAGGTTTGTAATCATTTCACCCAGGGAGGCATTTTTGCCCCCAACTCTGTCTACATCATTCATGCCGAGTTGGTTATACCAAAGCACCAGCGGTGACGAGCCATTGTTGGACATCGAAACAATCCTTTTGTGATATTTGATCGGAGTAAGAAACACCTGACTACGTATTTATACTGGCATAATTATTTCCGCTAAAAAAACGGTGAATCGTGTAAGCAATTTAAATTTTCAACTTTTCGGATACTTTCCCATCAACGATTAACCCGATGATTCCTCTATATTCAGCCAGAAACCCCAAAAATAAAGTCGCTATTTGAAAAATGAAATCCACTTTTCAGGAAAATCAAAAACAGCGTTTCATTCATAATTAGGATAAGTTCTTTGCTGTGTAAATTACTTTTTTAATTTATGCTTTCAGACAATTACGTCTGATATTCAGGGTGGATAAAATGGATAGTGCTGTCGATCGTCACGTTTTTTATATTTCTGATGGTACGGCGATCACCGCCGAGGTGCTGGGCCACGCGGTGATGTCGCAGTTTCCCGTATCGATCAACAGCATCACGCTGCCGTTTGTCGAAAATGAGAGCCGCGCCAAAGCGGTGAAGGACCAGATCGACGCCATTTACCAGCAGACCGGCGTTCGCCCGCTGGTGTTCTACTCCATCGTGATCCCCGAGATCCGCGCCATCATTCTGCAGAGTGAAGGCTTCTGCCAGGATATCGTGCAGGCGCTGGTGGCTCCGCTGCAAAGCGAGCTGAAGCTCGACCCAACGCCTATCGCCCACCGAACCCACGGGCTGAACCCCGGCAACCTGACCAAGTACGATGCCCGTATCGCCGCCATCGATTACACCCTCGCGCACGACGACGGCATCTCGCTGCGTAATCTCGACCAGGCGCAGGTTATCCTGCTTGGCGTGTCGCGCTGCGGCAAAACGCCGACCAGCCTTTACCTGGCGATGCAGTTCGGCATTCGCGCCGCCAACTACCCGTTCATCGCTGACGATATGGATAACCTGGTGCTGCCCGCCGCCCTGAAGCCGCTGCAGCACAAGCTGTTCGGGCTGACCATTAATCCGGAGCGCCTTGCCGCCATCCGCGAAGAGCGCCGCGAGAACAGCCGCTACGCCTCCATGCGCCAGTGCCGGATGGAGGTCTCCGAAGTGGAAGCCCTGTACCGCAAAAATCAGATCCCGTGGCTGAACAGCACCAACTACTCTGTGGAAGAAATTGCCACCAAAATTCTCGACATCATGGGGCTTAATCGCCGCATGTACTAATATGCTAGTACATTAGCTCAGATTCAGGTATCATCATCGGCAACCACGGGGCGGTGTCGCCCCGAACTTGAAATCAGCAGGGATTGGTTTAAGGTGATGCCCATCACTTCCCGGTAGTCTGCCGATGAAGCAAAAATTTTCTGAGACATTCCATGAATAAAACCGATGAACTCCGCACTGCGCGCATTGACAGCCTGGTCACGCCGGCTGAACTGGCCCAGCGGCATCCTGTTTCCGCGGCCGTTGCGGAACACGTGACGGCCTCCCGCCGCCGCATTGAAAAAATCCTCAATGGTGAAGACAAGCGTCTTATGGTAGTGATTGGTCCCTGCTCCATCCACGATCTGGATGCCGCGATGGATTATGCAAAACGGCTTCAGGGCCTGCGGGATAAGTACCAGCATCGCCTTGAGATTGTGATGCGAACCTACTTTGAAAAACCGCGGACCGTGGTGGGCTGGAAAGGACTGATTTCCGACCCTGACCTCAACGGCAGCTATCGCGTGAACCACGGCATCGAGCTGGCGCGGAAGCTGCTTTTGCAGGTCAACGAGCTGGGCGTGCCGACCGCCACCGAGTTTCTTGATATGGTGACCGGGCAGTTTATCGCCGATCTGATCAGCTGGGGCGCGATTGGCGCACGCACCACCGAGAGCCAAATCCACCGCGAGATGGCCTCCGCCCTCTCCTGTCCGGTCGGCTTTAAAAACGGGACCGATGGCAATACGCGTATTGCGGTTGATGCCATCCGCGCGGCCCGTGCCAGCCACATGTTCCTGTCGCCGGACAAGAGCGGTCACATGACCATCTACCAGACCAGCGGTAACCCGTACGGGCATATCATTATGCGCGGCGGGAAGAAGCCCAATTATCATGCACAAGATATTGCGGCGGCCTGTGAAACGCTGGCGGAATTCGACCTGCCGGAACATCTGGTGGTGGACTTCAGCCACGGCAACTGCCAGAAGCAGCATCGCCGCCAGCTGGACGTCTGCGATGAGATCTGCCAGCAGATCCGCAGCGGTTCAACCGCCGTTGCAGGGATTATGGCGGAGAGCTTTATCAAAGAAGGCACGCAGAAAATCGTTGCTGGCCAGCAGATGGTGTACGGCCAGTCGATCACCGACCCGTGCCTGAGCTGGGAAGACAGCGAGCTGCTGCTGGAGAAGCTGGCTGCAGCCGTGGACACGCGCTTTTAACATCCTGCCGGGGGGCGGCTTCGCCTTACCCGGCCTACGATTCTTGCCGTTGTAGGCCCGGTAAGGCGAAGCCGCCACCGGGCTTTTCATTGCACAATATTGATCCTCTCACCCTTTTTTCACAAAAACGCTTGCCGTAAATTTGCAGTTTATTGATAATGATTATCATTGTTACATTGATTGTTATTTATAAACATTATGTCACGTACGGATAACAGCGCGGCAACGCCAGCAAAAACAGACACAGCACCAGCCCCTACCGAGCGTCGAATTGACAGCAAAACCCTGCTCGGCGATGCGGGGCGGGTCATTATCGAGCATGACGGCCAGCGCTATCTGCTGCGCCAGACCCATGCCGGAAAACTGATCCTCACAAAATAAACCAAAAACTTCGCCAGCCACCCAGGTGATCCCCAGGCAGCCAGCGCTTTCGATTCTTTATGGAGAGTTGCTATGCCACACCTGCCTTCCGCGTCTTTACGCCCGTCACTTCTGGCGCTGGCGATTGTCAGCACCCTGCCGGGCGTCGCGTTTGCTGCCGCAGATGAAATGACCGTCACCGCCACGGGCAACGCCCGCAGCGCCTTTGAAGCCCCCATGATGGTGAGCGTGATTGATGCCACCGCCCCGGAGAAACAAACCGCCAGCTCGGCGGCCGACCTGCTGCGTAACGTTCCCGGCCTGATGCTGGACGGCACCGGGCGCACCAACGGGCAGGACGTGAACCTGCGCGGCTACGATCGTCGCGGCGTGCTGGTGCTGGTTGACGGCGTGCGTCAGGGCACCGACACCGGCCACCTGAACAGCACGTTCCTCGATCCGGCGCTGATTAAACGTATTGAAGTGGTTCGCGGCCCGTCGGCCCTGCTGTACGGCAGCGGCGCGCTGGGCGGCGTGATTTCCTATGACACCGTTGATGCAAAAGACCTGCTGGAAACGGGTAAAAACAGCGGTTATCGTGTGTTTGGTACGGGGGCGACAGGCGATCACAGTCTTGGCATGGGGGCCAGCGCCTATGGCCGCACCGACACGCTGGACGGTCTGGTGGCCTGGTCCAGCCGGGATCGCGGTGATATCCGCCAGAGCGACGGAGCAACCGCCCCTAACGACGAGTCCATCAATAACATGCTGGCGAAAGGCAGCTGGAAAATCGACCCGGCCCAGACCCTGAGCGGCGCCCTGCGCTACTACAACAACGATGCTCAGGAACCAAAAAACCCGCAAACCACTGGGGCGGACAGCAGTAACCCGATGACCGATCGCTCCACCATCCAGCGTGACGCGCAGGTGGGCTACCGCATCGCCCCGGAAGGTAACGACTGGCTGAACGCCGACGCGAAGGTCTACTGGTCCGAAGCGCGCATTAATGCCCAGAATATCGACAACAGCGGTGAGTTCCGCAAGCAGACCACCAAAGGCGGCAAGGTGGAAAACCGCACCCGCCTGTTCAGCGACACGTTTGCAGCACATCTGCTGACCTACGGTGGGGAATACTACCGTCAGGAGCAGCATCCGGGCGGCGCGACCACCGGCTTCCCGGAGGCGAAAATCGACTTCAGCTCCGGCTGGCTGCAGGACGAAATCACCCTGCGCGATCTGCCGGTCACCCTGCTGGGCGGTACGCGCTATGACAACTACCGCGGCAGCAGCAATGGCTACGACGACGTGGATGCCGATAAATGGTCCTCCCGCGCCGGGTTGACCGTCAGCCCGACCGACTGGCTGATGCTGTTTGGCTCATACGCGCAGGCGTTCCGCGCGCCCACCATGGGCGAGATGTACAACGACGCCAAACACTTCTCTATTGGCCGCTTCTATACCAACTACTGGGTGCCAAACCCGAACCTGCGCCCGGAAACCAACGAAACGCAGGAGTTTGGGTTCGGTCTGCGCTTTGACGATCTGCTGCTTGCCAACGATGCGCTGGAGTTTAAAGCCAGCTATTTCGATACCAAAGCTAAAGACTATATCTCCACCACCGTCAATTTTGCCGCCGCGACCACCATGTCTTATAACGTTCCGAACGCCAAAATCTGGGGCTGGGACATGATGGCAAAATACTCTGCCGACCTCTTCAACCTCGACCTGGCCTATAACCGCACGCGCGGGAAAGACACCGATACGGGCGAGTACATCTCCAGCATCAACCCGGATACCGTCACCAGCAAGCTGGACATTCCGGTGGCGCAGAGCGGTTTTTCCGTCGGCTGGATTGGCACCTTTGTCGATCGCTCAACGCATATCAGCAGCAGCTACAGCAAGCAGCCGGGCTACGCGGTCAATGACTTCTACGTCAGCTATAAGGGTCAGGAGCAGCTCAAAGGCGTGACCACGACGCTGGTGCTCGGCAACGCCTTTGACAAAGAATACTGGTCACCTCAGGGCATTCCGCAGGACGGCCGTAACGGCAAGATTTTCGTAAGCTATCAGTGGTAATTCCCGTCGGGGCAACTCTTCAGAAGGATAAGAAAATGAATCACTACACGCGCTGGCTTGAGCTGAAAGAAGACAATCCGGGTAAGTACGCGCGCGACATCGCAGGGTTAATGAACATCAGCGAAGCAGAGCTGACCTTTGCCCGCGTGGGTCACGACGCCTGGCGACTGCGCGGTGAAATCCGCGAGATCCTGGGCGCGCTGGAAGCGGTGGGCGAAACCAAATGCATCTGCCGCAACAACTACGCCGTTCACGAGCAGGTCGGAAGCTTCACCAACCAGCACCTGAACGGCCATGCCGGGCTGGTGCTGAACCCGCGCGCGCTGGATCTGCGCCTGTTCCTCAACCAGTGGGCAAGCGCGTTTCACATCAGTGAAGCCACCGCCCGCGGCGAGCGGCAGAGCATTCAGTTCTTCGACCATCAGGGCGATGCCCTGCTGAAGGTCTACGCCACGGACAACACCGACCTTTCCGCCTGGGGCGACGTGCTGACCCGTTTTATCTTTGCCGATAATCCATCGCTGGCGTTGAAGAAGCCCGATATGCCTGCTCACGCGGAAAATGCGCAAGCTGCGCTCGTGGACAACGAGTGGCGCGCCATGACCGACGTGCACCAGTTCTTCAGCATCCTCAAACGCCATAACCTCAGCCGCCAGCAGGCGTTTCGCCTGGTGGGGGACGATCTGGCCTGTCGGGTAGAGAACAGCGCGCTGGCGCAGCTGCTGGAGACGGCGCGCCGGGACGGCAATGAAATCATGGTCTTCGTCGGCAACCGCGGCTGCGTACAGATTTTCACCGGCGCGGTGGAAAAGCTGGCGCCGATGAAAGGCTGGCTGAACATCTTCAACTCAACCTTTACCCTGCACCTGCTTGAAGACGCCATTGCGGAGACGTGGGTCACGCGCAAACCAACCGCTGACGGGCACGTCACCAGCCTGGAGCTGTTTGCCGCCGACGGGACGCAAATCGCCCAGCTGTACGGCCAGCGCACCGAAGGCGAGCCGGAGCAAAGCCAGTGGCGCAGCCAGATAGACGCCCTGACGGCGAAAGGGCTGGCCGCATGAAACGGTGGCTTGTCCTGTTCAGCGCCCTGCCCCTACTGGCGTTTGCTGCGCCGCAGGAGAAAATCGTCACGCTCGGCGGCGACGTCACCGAGATTGTCTACGCCCTCGGCGCGGCGTCTTCCCTGGTGGCCCGCGACAGCACCAGCCAGTGGCCGCAGGCGGCGAACGTGCTGCCGGACGTGGGCTATCTGCGTCAGCTCAACGCCGAAGGGATCTTGTCCATGCGCCCCACGCTGGTGCTGGCCAGCGCCCAGGCGCAGCCCTCTCTGGCGCTAAAGCAGGTTGAGCAAAGCCACGTCCGGGTTATCGCGGTTCCAGCCGCTAACGATTTGAGCGTCATCGACGAAAAAGTGCGGATCGTGGCGGAAGCGACGCATCGCGAGGCCGAGGGGGAAGCCCTGCGCGGCAAGCTGCGTCAGGCGCTGTCAACCCTGCCCACATCGCCGCTCAACAAGCGGGTGCTGTTTATTCTCAACCACGGCGGGATGACCGCGATGGCTGCCGGACAACAGACCGGAGCGGACGCGGCCATTCGCGCGGCGGGGCTGCAGAATGCGATGCAGGGGTTCACCCGCTATCAGCCGCTGTCTCAGGAAGGGGTGATTGCCAGCCGGCCCGATCTGGTGGTGATTTCGCAGGACGGCATCAACGCCCTGGGCGGGGAAGCGAATCTGTGGACGCTGCCCGGGCTGGCGCAAACCCCGGCAGGACGTAATAAGCAGGTGCTGGCGATGGATGATATGGCGCTGCTGGGCTTTAGCGTGCGAACGCCGGAAGCCATCCGGCAGCTGCGGGCCAAAGCGGAGCAACTGCCCTGATGTCCCGGCGAGTCGCCTTGTCATTGTGGATGCTGTCCGCGCTGCTGGTCGTCACGACGCTGACGGCCAGCGGTATTGGCGCGCTGCGCCTGCCGGTCAGCCTGCTGTGGAATGGCACCGACGAGGCCCTGCGTCAGATCTGGCTGACGATCCGCCTGCCACGCGTGCTGCTGGCGCTGGCGATCGGCGGTTCACTGGCGCTCGCGGGCTGCGTGATGCAGGGGCTGTTCCGCAACCCGCTGGCGGACCCGGGCCTGCTCGGCATCAGCAGCGGCGCGGCACTTGCCGTCGCGCTGTGGGTGGTGCTTCCGCTCTCGCTGCCTGCACTGGTGATGCTGTATGCCCCGATGCTGGCGGCGTTTCTCGGCGCGCTGGCCGCCACCTTCGTGATTTTCCTGCTCAGCCGTCAGCGTGACGCTTCCCTGTCGCGCCTGCTGCTAGTGGGCATTGCCATCAACGCCCTGTGCGGTGCGGCCGTCGGCGTGCTGTCATGGCTCAGCAATGATGCCCAGCTTCGCCAGCTTTCACTCTGGGGAATGGGCAGCCTTGGCCAGGCGCAGTGGTCGACGCTGCTGGCCGTCGCGTCGCTGATGATCCCCACCGTGCTGGTTATCTGGCGTCTGGCAGGGCCCCTCAACCTGCTGCAGCTGGGCGATGAAGAGGCGCACTATCTCGGCGTGGAGGTGGCCGCCGTGCAGCGGATCCTGCTGCTGTGCAGCGCCCTGCTGGTGGCTGCCGCCGTTGCGATCAGCGGCGTGATCGGTTTTGTTGGCCTGGTGGTGCCGCACCTGGTGCGCATGTGGCTGGGAGCCGACCATCGGGCCACGCTCCCCGGCTCGGTGCTGGCCGGTGCGCTGCTCCTGCTGATGGCCGACACGCTGGCGCGCAGCGTGGTCGCTCCGGCGGAAATGCCGGTTGGCTTATTGACCAGCCTTCTCGGCGCGCCGTGGTTCCTGTGGCTGATGTTTCGTCGTGGAGGTGCGCATGGCTGAACGCTATTGTGCAGAAAACCTTGTTTTTCGCGCCGGGCAACGCACGCTGATTAACGACGTGTCGCTGACCTTATCTCAGGGCGAGCTGGTGGCGTTGATTGGCCCCAACGGCGCCGGGAAATCGACGCTGTTGCGACTGCTTACCGGCTATCTTAAACCTGCTGGGGGACGGTGCAGCCTGGCGGGCACACCGCTTGCGGCCTGGAAACCGGAAAGGCTCTCCCGCTACCGGGCGGTGATGCGCCAGAGCACGCAGATCGGATTTGACTGGCCGGTTGAGGCGGTGGTCGGTATGGGGCGTGCGCCCTGGACCCGCACGCCAGAAGCGTCGGTGATCGAGGAGGTGATGGCCATCACCGGCTGTTTACCGCTGGCGGGCAGGCAGTTTGCTGCGCTCTCCGGCGGCGAGCAGCAGCGCGTTCAGCTCGCCCGCGCGCTGGCTCAGCTCTGGTGCGACGGGGCGCCGCGCGGCTGGCTGTTTCTTGATGAACCGACGTCCGCGCTGGATCTCTATCACCAGCAGCATCTGCTGCGCCTGCTGAAATCCCTGACCAGCCGGGGACATCTGCACGTGTGCGCGGTGCTGCACGACCTCAACCTGGCAGCGCTGTGGGCGGATCGCATCCTGCTCCTGCACAGCGGCAGGATCGTGTCCCAGGGAGAACCGGAAACCGTTTTGCAGGCCGATGCGCTGGCGCGCTGGTACGGCGCACAGGTTCACGTCGGCAGGCATCCCGCTCACGCCGTGCCGCAGGTGTTTCTCGTCCCCTGACCGGGCCGGATTCTGACGACGCCGACTCCGGCCAGACACTAGCTTGAGCAACTGACCTCCAGCCGCTTGCCCCACTCAGGCGGGCGGCTGACGTAATCATCATCCCGGTCGGCAAACGGCGTGCGCAACGCCACGTGCAAACGGTGTAACTCGTCGTACTCGCCCTGCTCGGCCTGCTCAATCGCCCGCTGCGCCAGCCAGTTGCGCAACACCATCGCAGGGTTCGTAGCGTTCATCTGCGCCTGGCGGGTCGCATCATCCACCTGCTCCTGCTGCAGCCGCGCGCGGTACGATGCAAACCAGTCGTCAAACGCCTGTCTGTCAATAAACTCATCGCGCAGCGGCGAGGCGGCACTGTGCTGCTCCGTCTGGCCCAGCATCCGGAAGGTGCGCGTGTAATCGCTGCCCTCGCGCGCCATCAGGGCAAACAGGCCATTGAGGATGTCGTTATCGCCCTTCTCCTGCGTGACTAGCCCCAGCTTGTTGCGCATCAGCGAGCCATACTCTCGCAGTAAGATCGCCTGATAGCTGTCGAGCGCATCATTCAGGGCATCAACGTCGATGAACGGCGACAGGGTTTGCGCAAGCCGCTGCAGGTTCCACAGGCCCACCGCGGGCTGATTGTCAAAACTGTAGCGCCCCTGATAGTCGGAGTGGTTACAGATGTACCCTGGCTGATAATCATCCAGGAAACCAAACGGGCCGTAGTCAAAGGTCAACCCGAGAAGCGACATGTTGTCCGTATTCATGACGCCATGGGCAAAACCTACCGTTTGCCAGCGGGCAATCAGGGCTGCGGTACGGGCCACTACGTCCCTGAACCAGAGAACGTATTGATCCGCGTCGTCCTGCAACTGCGCCCAGTGGTGACGAATGGCAAAGTCAGCCAGCTGGCGCACCTTGTCCGGCTCGCGGCGATAGTAAAAGTGCTCAAAATGACCGAAGCGCAAATGGCTTTGCGCAATGCGCATCAGCATTGCGCCCTTTTCCACGGTTTCGCGCGCAACCGGCGTGTCGCTGGTCACGATCGACAGCGCACGGGTGGTGGGGATACCCAGGGCATGCATCGCTTCGGAGCCCAGGCATTCCCGAATCGTTGAACGCAGAACCGCACGCCCGTCGCCCATCCGCGAATAGGGCGTCAGGCCCGCACCTTTCAGGTGCCAGTCAACCGTCTCCCCGTTGGGAAGCTGTTGTTCACCGAGCAGGATCCCCCTGCCGTCGCCCAGTTGCCCAGCCCAGACGCCAAACTGATGTCCGCTATAGACCTGGGCCAGGGGTTGCATCCCGGCGAGCAGCGTTTCGCCTCCCCAGACGCCAGCGCTCCCTGAACGCTGAAACAGCTCAGGCGGAATGGCCAGTTCTTCTGCCAGCCGATCGTTATGCCAGATAAGGCGTGAATTTTGTAACGGTGTGGGTTTGAGTGCGGTATAAAATCCCGGCAACTCGTCATGCCAGTGAGCAGTAAAAGACAGGGTCATAAGTCCTCCTGCTTTTAGTGTAGAGGGTTTACCCGGACTTAAACACGGGCGAAAGCAAGGGTTATCGCTGCTGAACCAGCGTAGTGACGTGTTCCGCCGAGACGGCAGGCCAGAGTGTTCCCTGCATGGCGCCAAAATTAAAGGACAACACGCGCTGCAACAGACCGTGGTCGTCAATGCCCGAGACAATCACAGACTGGCAGTGTGGCGTGATTTGCCAGAGGATGGCGCGCATAAATGGCTCAAAAGAGAGCTCTGAAGCACGCTGCTGAATGAAGCCTTTATCGAGAATAACCCGTTTAAATAATCCATCGTAGACCGCCTTGAGCGATGCAGCGCCTGCACCAAAGTTTGCCAGCACCAATGGGAAATGGATTGCCATTCTCGCCAGCTGAAGATCGTCCTTTCCGTTATTTAAACCTGGATAATTCTCATTAACAGTAAACTCAAGAAACGGATAACGCTCAAGAATTGAAACAGCGTTTCCATTACTTAATAAAAATTCAACTATTGCAGGTGTAATATTGATCCATGCAATTAACTGATGCTGAATAAAAAACAGTTTGCAGGTATCAAGCAATTGCAGTTTTTCGTTAAACAGCGCTAACTCTTCAGCCGCTGAAAGTCGTGGGATAACAAGCTCAGTGGGGATCCGCACATCGCTGTCGACGCCAGTAAAGTTAACCAGAATTTCTAAACCTTTAAGCTCCCCTGCGCTATTACGGGCAGGCAAAAGCAGCAGTTCAGACTGGTAAGCATTATCTAGCGTAATTATCATTGCACTCGCCCCGCATTAAAGATGAGAGAGGACATCCTGGAGCAATTGCCGACACAATTCCACTGTCTTGATTTTAATAAGATTAATTTCATTAGTTCCGTATTAATTTTCAGATTTTTCCCTGAATCTAAAATAATCTTATCCTGGTTGCAAAATAATAGCCAGTTTTAGATAAAACAGATACATGAGGGATTCGCTAATTTTAGGTAAATTTAACTTTAATCATCTTATTTGAGAAAAAACGGCATGTTTATTCGCTGCCATGCCGTCATAAGAGAGGTATACGACGAAGATTATATACGTCGTGCCTGCCAGAAATTTTTACGCCAGTAAACATTATCAAGAGAAGAGCGCATCACGCCGCGGCTCGTCGAGGCGTGAATGAACTGGTTGTCAGTATCATAAATGCCCACATGAAGTCCGCTTTCCCCCGATCCGGTTTTGAAGAAAACCAGGTCCCCGGGCAGGAGGTCGTCTTTATCAATTTCCGTGCCGATTTCTGCCTGTTTACGCGTTTCACGCGGCAGCTGTAAATCAAACTTGTCGCGAAACGTCATCAGAACGAAGCCGGAGCAATCTACACCGCCACGGCTCATGCCGCCGTAGCGATAAGGCGTGCCGCGCCAGTTGCTCAGCTGATCGTTGAGGCTGGCAATGACGGTGATCGAATCTGAAAGCCGTGGGTTAGGCGGCGGTGCACGATGGCTACTGCATCCCGCAAGAAAAAGTGCGGCCATCAGGAGAAACCAGAATCGCATTTTCAGACGAATCCTCTGCTTTTTTTGTTCTTTTCGTAATTTAGCGTGCAATTGCGCTCACAGGCAAGAAACGCTTACTCCTGCCCGGTCGAAATCAGCATCTTATGGCCCTCAATATCCAGCCTGCGGAACGACATGTTGTACGCGCGGGCAAGATTGGGCGGCGTAAGAACCTGATCCCGCGTACCGCTGGCGATCATCTTCCCCTGCGACAGCAGCCACACCCGGTGGGCATGACGCAAGGTGTGGTTGAGGTCATGACTGCTCATCACCACGGCGATGCCTTTTCGGCTGAGCGCACTTAACAGCGTATCCAGGGCCGCCTGCTGCGCCACATCCAGACCGCTCATCGGTTCATCGAGAAGCAGCATCCGCCCATGAGGATTACCGGCCGGGTGGATCTGAACAATGACAGCCGCCAGACGCACCCGCTGCCATTCGCCGCCGGATAGCTGGCTGACATGCCGGGAGAGTTTATCCTCCAGCCCCAGCGCCGCGGCCACGTCCGTCAGCAGTGCCGTAGAATGTTTGTCGTGCAAATGCAGCATCAGATAGTGCCAGACCGGCATCGCAAAGGGGGGCACCTGCTGCTGCACGAGATAGCTGCGCCGATGCGCCAGCGAGACCGGCGACCACTCGGCCAGCGTATGCTCCAGCAACATTATCTGCCCTTCTCCGGCAGTCATGCCTGCCATCCGTGCCAGCAGCGTGCTCTTTCCTGCGCCGTTTGGCCCGACAAGATGCAGGATTTCTCCCGCATTGACGGCGCCGGTTATCGGCTCCAGACGTCCCTTCTCGGCAACGTCCGTGAGCTGCATCAGCAGCGACATTATTTCGCCAGCGCCAGCTTGATCGATTCCATGACGATCGGATCTTCAGGGGTCATATCCGGTGAAAAACGCTGTACGACCTGGCCGTCGCGACCTATCAGGAATTTTTCAAAGTTCCACAGAATATCGTCCGGATAAAGCGGCGCGCGGCCTTTGCTGGCCATGCGTTCATAAAAACCGCTGCCTTCCGGCGCGACGGCTTTCGGTGCGGCAGCGATCAGCTTCGCATACAGCGGATGGCGGTCTTCACCGTTGACATCGATTTTGCTGAACAGCGGGAACGTTACGCCGTAGGTAGTGCTGCAGAAGGTTTTAATCTCCTCTTCGCTGCCCGGCTCCTGCCCCAGGAACTGGTTGCAGGGGAAGCCCAGCACGGTAAAACCGTCTTTCTCCCAGGCCTTCTGAATGTTTTCCAGCTGCTCGTACTGCGGCGTCAGGCCGCATTTGGATGCCACGTTGACGATCAGCAACACATTGCCTTTGTAGCCTTCCAGCGTGGTTTTATCGCCATCAATGGTGGTCACTTCAGTATTCAGGATATCTGACTGCATAGCATTTCCTCAGGTTGTCGATTTAACGTCCAGCTTTTAATAGTAGCCAGATAAAGACCGGCGCGCCCAGCGTGGCGGTCACCACGCCAATGGGCAGCTCTGCGGCCGTCAGGGCAAGCCTGGCGATGATGTCGGCCACCAGCAGCGTGACGGCCCCGGCAACCGCCGAGGCCGGAAGCAAGGTTCGATGGTCCGTGATTCCGCACAGTCGGAGCATATGCGGAATCACCAGACCGATAAAGCCAATCGCGCCCGCCAGAGCCACGCTGACGCCGACCAGCCAGCCAATGGCGATGACCAGCACATTACGCCAGAACCCAATCGGCATGCCCAGCTGGCGGGCTGAGGTTTCACCCAGCGCGAGCATATTCAACGGCTGCGCCTGCAGGGCAGCCCACACGATGACCGGCACCAGCAGCGCCATCAGCCAGCCCTGCTGCCAGTCGACGCCGCCAAAGCCGCCCATCATCCAGTACATGAGCTGCCGAAGGTCAAAAGAGGTCGAGAAGTAGACCGCCCAGGTCATCAGCGCGCTACAGATGATCCCCAGCGCCACGCCGGCAAGCAGCAGACGGCTGGTCGATAAGTGCCGTCTGGCAAAACGAAGAAGGATGAGCGTTATCAGTAATGCGCCAAGGATCGCGCTCAGGCTAATGCTCCAGCCGGAGAGTTCTCCTCCGCCCAGCATCACCGCTGCAATCAGCCCCACGCCCGCACCGTTAGACACGCCGAGCAGCCCGGGCTCCGCCAGAGGATTCTCAAACAACGCCTGCATAATGGTGCCGCACAGCGCCAGCGCGGCCCCCACCAGCATCACCGCGACGGTACGCGGCAGACGAATTTGCCAGACGAAGAGCTGTCCGTCAGGCCCCCACCAGCTTGCGGGCCCTATCCACCGGTCACCGGCGCAGAGGCTAACGCCTGCGGCGACAATGAGCAGCAGCACCAGAATAAGCAGGTGACGCCGATCGGAACGGTGCTGGAGATGGACATAATCAAGCATGTTTACGGTTTTCGTAGCGAGAGATGTAATTGATTTTACGGCGGGTTTGCCTGAGAGCGCAAAGAAAAAAGGCCGCGTGGGCGGCCTTTTTAGTTAGTTCATATTACTCTGCTTTGGGCGTTGCGTTTTCGACACGGCTTTTTAACTTCTGGCCGGGTCTGAAGGTCACCACGCGGCGGGCTGTAATGGGAATATCTTCCCCCGTCTTCGGGTTGCGGCCCGGACGTTGGTTTTTATCTCGCAAATCAAAATTGCCAAAGCCGGAGAGTTTTACCTGCTCACCATTTTCCAGAGCACGACGGATCTCTTCGAAAAACAGCTCTACCAGCTCTTTGGCATCCCGTTTGCTAAGCCCAAGCTTATCAAACAGATATTCTGACATTTCAGCTTTTGTAAGCGCCATAGGTTCAATCCCTCAATGATGCCTGGAATCGCTCTTTTAATGCCTCTACACATTTGGCGACGGTAGCGGCAATCTCCTCTTCTTCGAGTGTACGGCTGGTATCCTGAAGGATCAGGCTGATAGCCAGGCTCTTAAAGCCCTCTGCTACGCCCTTGCCGCGGTACACGTCAAATAAGTTTACGCCAACTACCTGATTTACGCCAACTTTCTTACATTCGGCCAAAATATCTGCTGCGGGCACATTTTCCGCGACCACAACCGCGATATCACGGCGGTTTGCCGGGAAGCGGGAGACGTCCTGAGCCTGAGGAATCACGCGGTCTGCCACCGGGTTCCATTCCAGCTCAAACACGATGGTACGGCCATTCAGGTCCAGTTTACGCTCCAGCTCAGGGTGAACAACCCCAATAAAACCAATGCGTTTGCCGTCTAAATAGAGGGCAGCGCTCTGGCCTGGATGCAGGGCCGGGATGGCTTCTGCGCGGAATTCAATTTCAGATAATTTACCGGTCAGATCCAGAATCGCTTCCAGATCGCCCTTCATATCGTAGAAATCAACCGTGCCTTTTGCCAGGTCCCAGTGTTCTTCATAACGGTTACCGCTGATGGCGCCAGCCAGCATGAGATCCTGACGGATGCCTAAATTTGCCTGATTATCCGGTACAAAGCGCAAACCGCTTTCGAAAATTCGCACGCGGTTTTGCTGGCGATTCTGGTTATAAACGATAGTGCCCAGCAGGCCCGTCCACAGGGACAGACGCATCGCGGACATTTCGCTGGAGATTGGGCTTGGCAGGATCAGCGCTTCCTGACCCGGGTGGATCAGCTGCTGCAGCTTTGGATCAACAAAGCTGTAGGTGATCACTTCCTGATAGCCTTTGTCGTTCAGCATGGTTTTTACACGCTTCAGGGACAGGTCGGCTTCACGGTGGGTGCCCATCACCAGACCTGCCTGTACCGGCTCGTCAGGGATGTTGTTGTAGCCATAAACACGGGCCACTTCTTCCACCAGATCTTCTTCAATTTCCATGTCGAAACGCCATGACGGCGCAACGGCTTTCCACTCGTCCTGGCCTTCGGTTACGTCGCAACCCAGACGCTTCAGAATATCGGTCACCTGCGCGTCGGCAACGTGGTGCCCAATCAGGCGATCCAGCTTGCTGCGACGCAGGGTGATGGTCGCACGCTTCGGCAGCGTGGCTTCGTTGGTGACGTCGATAACCGGGCCCGCTTCGCCGCCGCAGATGTCGATCAGCAGGCGAGTCGCACGCTCCATCGCTTTGTATTGCAGCGCAGGATCCACGCCGCGCTCGTAGCGGTGGGACGCATCGGTGTGCAGGCCGTGACGGCGTGCGCGACCGGTGATGGAAAGCGGGCTGAAGAACGCGCACTCCAGCAGGACGTTTTGCGTTTCGTCGTTGACGCCCGAATGCTCGCCTCCGAAGATACCGCCCATTGCCAGCGCTTTGCTGTGGTCAGCAATCACCAGGGTGTCGGCGTTCAGTTTCGCTTCGGTGCCGTCCAGCAGAACCAGGGTTTCGCCCTCTTTCGCCATGCGCACCACAATACCGCCTTCAATACGATCTTTATCGAAGGCGTGCATTGGCTGGCCCAGTTCCAGCAGAACGTAGTTAGTCACGTCAACCACGGCGTCGATAGAGCGGATACCGCAGCGGCGCAGCTTCTCTTTCATCCACAGCGGGGTTGGCGCTTTCACGTTGATACCTTTCACCACGCGACCGAGATAGCGCGGGCAGGCATCCGCAGCGTCAACCTGGATAGGCAGCACGTCACTGATGGTCGCTTCAACCGGGGCAATCTCCGGCGCGTTCAGCTCGGTCTGGTTCAGCACGGCAACGTCGCGCGCCACGCCGATGATCCCTAAGCAGTCAGCGCGGTTTGGCGTGACGCTAATTTCGATGGTGTTGTCATCAAGCTTCAGGTATTCGCGGATGTCGGTGCCGATTGGCGCATCCAGCGGCAGCTCAATGATGCCGTTGTGATCGTCGGAAATACCCAGCTCGGAGAAGGAACACAGCATGCCTTCAGACGGCTCGCCGCGCAGCTTAGCCGCTTTGATTTTGAAATCGCCCGGCAGTACCGCACCGACGGTCGCCACGGCCACTTTCAGCCCCTGGCGGCAGTTTGGCGCACCGCAGACGATATCCAGCAGACGGTCGCCGCCTACGTTTACTTTTGTTACGCGCAGTTTGTCCGCGTTAGGGTGCTGGCCGCACTCTACCACTTCGCCGACGACCACGCCGTTGAATGCCCCTGAAACCGGCTCAACGCCGTCCACTTCCAGACCTGCCATGGTAATCTGGTTAGAAAGCGCGTCGCTGTCCAGCGTGGTGTTCACCCACTCGCGTAACCACAGTTCACTGAATTTCATTGTTCTGTCCTGCCCTTATTTAAACTGTTTGAGGAAACGCAGATCGTTTTCGAAGAATGCACGTAAGTCGGTGACGCCATAGCGCAGCATGGTCAGACGCTCCATGCCCATACCGAAGGCGAAGCCGGAGTAAACTTCCGGATCGATACCCACGTTGCGCAGGACGTTTGGATGCACCATGCCGCAGCCCAGCACTTCCAGCCATTTGCCGTTTTTGCCCATCACGTCAACTTCCGCAGACGGTTCGGTGAACGGGAAGTAGGACGGACGGAAACGAACCTGCAGATCTTCCTCAAAGAAGTTGTTCAGGAAATCGTGCAGCGTGCCTTTCAGGTTGGTGAAGCTGATGTTTTTATCAACAATCAGACCTTCCATCTGGTGGAACATTGGGGTGTGGGTCTGATCGTAGTCGTTACGATAGACGCGGCCCGGCGCGATAATACGGATTGGCGGCGCCTGATCCTTCATGGTACGGATCTGAACGCCAGAGGTCTGGGTACGCAGCAGACGCGTCGCGTCGAACCAGAAAGTGTCGTGGTCAGCGCGTGCCGGATGATGGCCAGGAATGTTCAGAGCATCGAAGTTGTGGTAATCATCTTCAATTTCCGGGCCAGTCGCCACGGTAAAGCCGAGCTCACCGAAGAAACTTTCAATGCGATCGATGGTGCGGGTAACCGGGTGCAGACCGCCGTTCTCGATGCGGCGACCCGGCAGAGAAACGTCGATCGTCTCTGCGGCCAGACGCGCATTCAGCACCGCGCTTTCCAGCTCGGCTTTGCGTGCGTTCAGCGCCTGCTGTACCTGCTCTTTGGCTTCGTTAATCACCGCCCCCGCTGCCGGGCGCTCTTCTGGCGGCAGCTCACGCAGGGTTGTCATTTGAAGGGTCAGGTGCCCTTTCTTCCCAAGATATTCGACGCGGACATTGTCTAACGCGGCAACATCTGAGGCCTGATTAATGGCGGCTGTTGCACTGGCAACCAGCTCTGCGAGATGTGACATGATTTTCCTCATTATGTCGGTGCAGACACCGATTTGGTGGAGTTATTCTCTCAAATTCAGGCACAAAAAAAGCCTCCATCGGGAGGCTTATCTGGCGCTGTTTTTCGTTTCATCTTTCACGCGCTAGCCTCCTGAAGTCAGGTGCTAAAGTAAAAGAAGAAGCGGAAAATAGCAGCATTCATGCTTGCGTTACCTTGTTGGGTAAAAACCGTTGAGACCTTATTGAAAAGCCTGCACGGGTAAATGTCAATCTTCTTACAGGGTTATATGAAAAGAGGGAGCCAGGCCCCCTCTCTCAACTGGCTTATGCCAGTGCTGCTTTCGCTTTTTCGACCAGAGCGGTGAACGCTACTTTGTCGAATACTGCGATGTCAGCCAGGATCTTACGGTCGATTTCAACAGAGGCTTTTTTCAGGCCGTTGATGAATTTGCTGTAAGAAATACCGTTCTGACGTGCTGCTGCGTTGATACGCGCAATCCACAGTTGACGGAACTGACGCTTACGCTGACGACGGTCACGGTAAGCGTACTGACCTGCTTTGATAACAGCCTGGAAGGCAACGCGGTATACGCGTGAACGCGCACCGTAGTAGCCTTTAGCTTGTTTCAAAATTTTCTTGTGACGTGCACGTGCAATTACACCACGTTTTACGCGAGCCATGTGTGCTCTCCTGTATCTATTCTAAGTTAAAAAAGTTAAACGAAACGACTTATGCGTACGGCAGGCACGCGATGACCAGGCCCAGATCGCCTTTAGAAACCATGGCTTTTGGACGCAGGTGACGTTTACGCTTGGTAGCTTTCTTAGTCAGAATGTGACGCAGGTTAGCGTGCTTGTGCTTAAAACCACCTTTACCGGTTTTTTTGAAGCGCTTAGCAGCACCGCGTACGGTCTTAATTTTTGGCATTTTAATAACTTCCACTTCGCATTGTTAAATAAACGAAACATAGGCGAACAAAACCTATGAAACCCGAAGGCTCCACAGATTTTGCTGCTTGAAGGCCTTACTGTTTCTTCTTAGGAGCGAGCACCATGATCATCTGGCGGCCTTCGATCTTCGTAGGGAAGGATTCGACTACTGCCAGTTCACTCAGATCGTCACGGACACGGTTAAGCACTTCCATACCAATCTGTTGGTGGGCCATCTCACGACCGCGGAAACGCAGTGTGATCTTGGCCTTATCGCCATCTTCCAGAAAGCGAATCAGGCTGCGGAGTTTTACCTGATAATCGCCATCGTCGGTACCAGGACGGAATTTGATTTCCTTAACCTGGATAACTTTTTGCTTCTTCTTCTGTTCCTTAGAAGACTTACTCTTTTCATAAAGGAACTTGCCGTAGTCCATGATACGACAAACTGGCGGTTCGGCGTTAGGGCTGATTTCAACTAAATCTACTCCAGCTTCTTCAGCCTTTTCGATTGCTTCTCTCAGACTCACAATCCCCAGCTGCTCGCCTTCCAGACCTGTTAAGCGAACTTCCTGGGCGCGAATCTCGCCATTGATACGATTCGGACGTGCCGTTTGAACTCGTTTTCCGCCTTTAATACCTTATTCCTCCAGTTGTTGAAGACTGCGGCTGCGAATCTCTTGTTGCAGCTTCTCAATCACTTCACTTACGTCCAGGCTGCCCAGGTCTTTACCACGGCGGGTGCGAACGGCAACTTTGCCGGCTTCCACCTCTTTATCACCACAGACCAACATATACGGGACACGACGTAAAGTGTGCTCGCGGATTTTAAAGCCAATCTTCTCATTTCTCAAGTCTGCTTTTACGCGAATGCCCGCATTTTGTAGTTTCTGCGTCAATTCTTTAACGTAATCTGCCTGAGAATCGGTAATGTTCATCACCACCACCTGCACCGGCGCAAGCCAGGTTGGGAAGAAGCCGGCGAACTCTTCGGTCAGGATGCCGATGAAGCGCTCCAGAGAACCGAGAATGGCGCGGTGAATCATTACCGGCACCTGACGCTCGTTGTCTTCGCCAACATAAGAGGCGCTTAAACGCTGCGGCAGGGAGAAGTCCAGCTGTACAGTACCGCACTGCCATGCGCGATCGAGGCAGTCATACAGGGTAAATTCAATTTTCGGACCGTAGAATGCGCCCTCGCCCAGCTGGTATTCGAACGGAATGCCGTTCTCTTCCAGCGCCACGGCGAGATCCGCTTCTGCGCGATCCCAGGTCTCATCGCTACCGATACGTTTTTCCGGACGCGTTGAGAGTTTGACCACGATCTTCTCGAAGCCAAAGGTGCTGTACATATCGTAGACCATACGAATACAGGCGTTAACTTCGTCACGGACCTGATCTTCGGTACAGAAGATATGCGCATCATCCTGCGTAAAGCCACGCACGCGCATCAGACCGTGCAGCGCACCTGATGGCTCGTTACGGTGGCAGCTACCGAACTCCGCCATACGCAGCGGCAGGTCACGGTAGGATTTCAGACCCTGATTGAAGATCTGAACGTGGCCCGGGCAGTTCATTGGCTTGATGCAGTATTCACGGTTCTCAGAGGAGGTGGTGAACATCGCATCCTTGTAGTTGTCCCAGTGACCGGTTTTTTCCCACAGCACACGGTCCATCATGAACGGGCCTTTCACTTCCTGATACTGGTACTCTTTCAGCTTGGAGCGTACGAAGGTTTCCAGTTCACGGAAGATGGTCCAGCCGTCGTTATGCCAGAACACCATACCCGGCGCTTCTTCCTGCATGTGGTACAGGTCAAGCTGCTTGCCGATTTTACGGTGGTCACGCTTCGCCGCCTCTTCCAGACGCAGCAGGTAAGCGTTCAGGGCTTTTTTATCGGCCCATGCGGTACCATAGATACGCTGCAACATCTTGTTGTTGCTGTCGCCGCGCCAGTAGGCGCCTGCGATCTTCATCAGCTTAAAGTGATGACAGAAGCGCATGTTCGGCACGTGCGGTCCACGGCACATGTCGACGTATTCTTCGTGATGGTACAAGCCAGGCTTGTCATCATGCGAAATGTTTTCGTCAAGAATCGAGACTTTATAGCTCTCGCCGCGCTTCACGAAGGTTTCACGCGCTTCGTGCCAGCTGACTTTCTTCTTGATGACGTCATAGTTCGTTTCGGCGAGCTCGTGCATACGTTTTTCGAGCGCGTCGATATCTTCCTGAGTCAGGGTATGGTCAAGGTCAACGTCGTAGTAGAAACCATTATCGATAACCGGACCGATCGCCATTTTGGTGTTTGGCCACAGCTGTTTGATGGCATGGCCCAACAGGTGCGCGCAGGAGTGACGAATGATCTCCAGACCTTCTTCATCTTTTGCGGTGATGATGGCCAGTGTCGCATCGTTTTCGATCAGATCGGAGGCATCCACCAGCTCACCGTTGACACGGCCGGCGATGGTCGCTTTCGCGAGACCAGGACCGATGTCCAGGGCAACATCCATTGGGCTAACAGCGCGGTCGAAATGGCGTTGGCTGCCATCAGGAAGAGTAATTACAGGCATTTTATATCCTTATTTGCAGTGATGCCCCACACATAAGAGCATATACAAAGAAAATAATCGTGATTTGACAATAGATTACGACACCATCTGACCAACAATCGTCAAATTGGTTCGTCATCATTCACCTGCCGGAAAATCAGACAACGCCGGATATACGGCAAGCCTTGCAATGTTAACACTAACAAAAGGGAGATTGCACCCTCTGCTGGCAGATTGATGTGCTGGCACTTTCGCATGAATTTGCAGGTTGCATATTCCCGGCGCTCGCAATTTAGAAATGCAGGGCTACTCTTGAACAGGTCTTTAAACCCAAAGGTGCATACCATGAACGTATCCAGTAGAACGGTTGTGAT
Source organism: Enterobacter sp. GER_MD16_1505_Eko_090 (assembly GCF_003331015.1). Taxonomy (NCBI): domain Bacteria; kingdom Pseudomonadati; phylum Pseudomonadota; class Gammaproteobacteria; order Enterobacterales; family Enterobacteriaceae; genus Enterobacter; species Enterobacter sp. GER_MD16_1505_Eko_090. The sequence continues at coordinate 234,704 of NZ_PUQF01000003.1, forward strand.
ATTGAACATCCTTTCCGCCACAGGTTTATTGTTGATTCTCGCCGAACGATTCCACTGGTTCTGAACCGCCCCCTACGCTGGCATAACCCAATCGTTCCTGCGAAGGGGCATATTCAGGCCCTGTTTGGTAGACTGTGGATATCAACGAACAAGGATTAGGTTATGCCAACAAAACGATTTGCCGTAAAACACTGGAAAATGGTGCTGGTGCTGATTGCCATCTGCGGCGCAATGCTGTTACTCCGTTGGGCGGCGATGATTTGGGGTTAGGGGCGAGTACAGCTCATCAGAAGGGACGTCACAAGATCAGAGAGAATAAACGGGCCGACATGATCATCGGCCCGTCTTTATTACATTCTATAACCCAGTGAAACCGTGGTTCTGCGGTCGGTATGATCCGGTGCAGACTCTGGTGGTGAAGAGTTCCAGGTCACGTTGTAGGCGACTTTCAGACCAAAGTGTTCGTTGATGGCCACGTTGAGCGCCGTCTCAGAGTTCAGCGTCGTGTCGTCGGCACCAAATACAGAAACACCCTGTGTAAATTTGGTGTTATCAGTCATCTGCCAGGCATAGGTACCAGAAGCGTAACCGAGCGGTTGGGTTTTGGTATCGCCATTGGTGTACTCATCATAACGCACACCGGGACCGAATTCAAAACGGAGGCTGTGTACCGGACCGTTCAGGAACTGACGACCATAACCCGCCGTGAACACGTCACGCTGGCGATAACCATTGTAACGGTCGGTTAACCAGCTTGCCTGACCAAACAGGTAGTCATAGTCGGTCATGTTGTAACGGCTACGTCCGCCTACCGCATATTTCTCGGAAGAACGTTCGTCATTAGCGGACGTATTGCTGGCATTACCCCACAGAGACCAGGCGGTGGTATTACCGTACCAGGTGAGCGTACTGTCCGCCGTCAGAGAAGAGCTTTTGGTGTTACCGGATTGTGCCAGGTACCCCGCGTTCAGGTTACCTTCAAACGGTTTTTTCGCGGTGGAGGGATCGTCCATGACAGTAAAAACGGAATCATCGGCGGTCGCGTTCATAGCCGCAAACACGCCACCCGCCAGCATCAGTGCAGCGGGCACTGTCTTTAAAAGCTTCATTTTATTAAGGAGTCCGTACAACAAAAAAAGAGACCACACGGTCCCGGAATCTTTCTTGAGGATCAATGACAAGGCGTCCAGAGAAAGGTAACAAATTATAAAAAGCCGCAAATAACATAGCAATGTTTTCTTATTTCATTTTTTGAATAAGAACGATCCCAAAAAGCGTTTTATTTTATATGTCTCCGGCCTCACTTTTATTCACTATTCATATTTAAAATCATACTGTTATTTACATTGCCTTCCTGACAAATGGTGCCAGACTAAAAGGAACCCATGCTAAAAGGAGGTAATGATGGTTTCTATCTACACCCTGACGCTCTCCCCTTCCCTTGATTCCGCCACCCTGACGCCGCAGATTTATCCGGAAGGTAAATTGCGCTGTAGCGCCCCGGTCTTTGAGCCCGGCGGTGGCGGTATCAACGTGGCGCGCGCCATTACCCACCTCGGCGGCAAAGCCACGGCCATTTTCCCCGCAGGCGGTGCTACCGGTGAACACCTGGTCTCCCTGCTTGCAGATGAACAGGTGGCCGTAGAGACCGTCGAGGCGAAAGACTGGACGCGGCAAAACCTGCATGTCCACGTGGAATCCAGCGGCGAGCAGTACCGGTTTGTCATGCCGGGCGCGAAACTCACCGATGACGAGTTTCGTCAGCTTGAAGAGAAAGTGCTGACGATAGAAAGCGGCGCGCTGCTGGTGGTCAGCGGCAGCCTGCCGCCCGGCGTCAGTACGGAAAAATTAACCGCGCTGATTCAGGCGGCGCAGCAACGCGGTATCCGCTGCATCGTCGACAGCAGCGGCGAGGCTCTGCAGGCGGCCTTAGTGCCGGGCAATCTTGAGCTGGTCAAACCCAACCAGAAAGAGTTAAGCGCGCTGGTCAACCGAGACTTGACGCAGCCTGACGATGTGCGCACCGCCGCGCAGGAGCTGGTACGCAGCGGCAAAGCGCGACGCGTGGTGGTTTCCCTCGGTCCGCAGGGGGCGCTGGCCGTCGATGAAACGTCGTCCGTTCAGGTTGTTCCACCGCCGATGAAGAGCCAGAGCACGGTTGGCGCGGGTGACAGCATGGTGGGCGCGATGACGCTTAAGCTTGCGCAGGGCGCGTCACTGCTGGAGATGACGCGCTACGGCGTGGCGGCGGGTAGCGCCGCCACCATCAACCAGGGCACGCGCCTCTGTTCGCTGGCCGATACGCAAAAAATCGTCGATTACCTGTCCCGAAATTAACGTCTGTTCCCCTTCATCTGCATGGAGGGGAACGTCATCCCCGAGTCGCCAAACGCAAACTATCGACTATGCTAAGAAAACTTCCATGATAACAATGAGGTGAATTATGAGCAGTGGTGACATCACTCGTTATGTCGTAACCGTCAACCTTCATGAAGCATCGCTTACCGAGCTAAATGAGCTCAACAATGCCTTCACCCGGGCTAATTTTCTCCTCACCCTGACGGATGACGAAGGCAATATTCATGATTTAGGCACTCTGGCATTTGGCCTGATCGGCGCGCTGAATAAAGAAGAGGTCCATGCGCTGGCCGCCAGCCTGGTGGAAAGTGTGACCAACAAGCCAGCCGAAATTGACGTCGACACCTGGGAAAGCTGGCAGAAAAAAGAACAATAAGTGCCCTGTATGAAATTAAACCGCTCAGGTGTGCGTTAGTTCGTATTTTTTTACCGCAATAATGCGCTAACTTTATGATCTGGCAGACAACATGGGAGAGTCAACATGTGGCAGGCTATCAGTCATCTTTTAAGTGAGCAGCTGGGTGAAGGTGAAATTGAACTGCGTAACGAACTGCCAGGCGGAGAGATCCACGCCGCGTGGCATTTACGCTACGCAGGGCGCGATCTCTTCGTAAAATGCGATGAACGTGAGTTGCTTCCGATATTTACCGCCGAAGCCGATCAGCTGGAGCTGTTGTCGCGCAGTAAAACGGTGACGGTCCCGCAGGTTCTGGCCGTCGGTAGCGACCGCGATTACAGTTTTCTGGTCATGGAATATCTCCCCGCCCGTCCGCTGGATGCCCATAACGCTTTCATTCTTGGCCAGCAGCTAGCGCGCCTCCATCAGTGGAGCGACCAGCCGCAGTTTGGCCTGGATTTTGACAACGATCTCTCCACCACGCCACAGCCCAATGCCTGGCAGCGCCGCTGGTCGACGTTTTTTGCCGAGCAGCGCATTGGCTGGCAGCTAGAGCTTGCCGCCGAAAAAGGGCTGGAATTTGGCAATATTGATGCCATCGTCGAGCACGTGCAGCAGCGTCTGGCCTCTCACCAGCCTCAGGCGTCTCTGCTCCACGGTGATTTGTGGTCCGATAACTGCGCGCTGGGGCCCAACGGCCCCTATATCTTCGACCCGGCCTGCTACTGGGGTGACCGAGAGTGTGACCTTGCCATGCTGCCGCTGCACCCGGAACAACCGCCGCAGATATACGACGGATATCAGTCGGTTTCTCCCCTGCCGCCCGGCTTCCTCGATCGTCAACCGGTGTATCAGCTTTATACGCTGATGAACCGCGCCATACTTTTTGGTGGGGAACACCTGGTTAACGCCCAGCGAGCGCTTGAGCGCATGCTTGCCGCCTGAGACGCGAACGGGTGGCTTTGCCGCCACCCGTATCGGTTACAGAAAACCGAGCAGTGAGAAGAAGAAGTATCCTGCCACAATGATAATCACGGGAAGGATATAGAGCGGAAAAATTTGCAGGAAAATGGTGTGACGCGGCACAACAATGCGGGATTCAATCTGCTCCCGGCTCATGCCTTCCGGGCCTTTGGCCTGTTCCAGAATGAGCTGGTCCTCAACGCCCTCGCGTAAGAAGCGCGTCTGACGGCTCATTCGCGCGCCAGAGGCCTGCAGCGCCAGCGCAACAAAGATCAGGGCGTAGATCACCCAAAAGCCGATATTCAGCTGATGCTGAAAATCCGGGGTCGGTGAGTTAAACCAGAAGACATTCAAGAATGGCGTATTAAAACGCATCATCTCAATCATCACATGCGCAAAATCAAGCATAACTGCATTGATACCCGGCTGTTTTTCGCTGTGATCGTACATAAATTTGAGTACAGAAATCAGCGTAGAAATGACGGCAGGAATAAAAATCACCCAGCCAGCAATACGTTTTAAGACCGCAATGCGTCCAGCTTGTTGATACGTCATCAGTTCCTCTTCATAAAGACGCGTTATTTGTGCCTAAGTCTACCTGCTGGTCATCAATTTCGCCCGCTCTTTAAAAGCAATATGCTAAATTGCAGAGTGTGCTTAGCACTTATCGTCTGTCGAACACCCTGGATAAGGAGACGTTGTGATGTCGACACCGCGCCAAATTCTTGCCGCAATTTTTGACATGGATGGATTACTGATCGATTCCGAACCGTTGTGGGATCGCGCCGAACTGGAGGTCATGGCCAGCCTGGGCGTGGACATCAGCCGCCGTAATGAACTTCCCGATACGCTGGGCCTGCGCATCGATATGGTGGTTGACCTGTGGTTTGCCCAACAGCCGTGGGCTGGACCGGGTCGTGATGAAGTGACCGCGCGCATTATCAGCCGCGCCATTTCGCTGGTAGAAGAGAGCAAGCCGCTGCTGCCCGGCGTACGTGAGGCCGTCGCGCTGTGTAAAGCCCAGGGACTGAAGGTCGGCCTGGCCTCGGCGTCACCGCTGCATATGCTGGAAAAAGTGCTCATCATGTTTGAACTGCGCGACAGTTTCGACGCGCTGGCGTCCGCTGAGAAATTGCCTTACAGCAAGCCGCACCCGCAGGTCTATCTCGACTGTGCCGCTAAGCTCGGCGTGGATCCCCTCAACTGCGTTGCGCTGGAAGATTCCGTTAACGGCATGATAGCGTCTAAAGCCGCGCGGATGCGCTCCATTGTGGTGCCTGCGGAAGAAGGCCGCCACGATCCCCGGTTTGCCCTTGCCGATGTGAAGCTGATTTCACTGGCAGAACTCACGGCGCATCACCTCCGGGGCGGTTAAGACCCTCCTGCAGTTTGTGACAAACAGTTACACCGTCACCTCTTCCGCCTACTGTATAAAAACCCTATACTGTATGAATTGACAGTTTTATGGGTTTTATCATGACGGCGGAAGGCCACCTGCTTTTTTCTATCGCGTGCGCAGTATTTGCCAAAAACGCTGAACTCACCCCCGTGCTGGCACAGGGGGACTGGTGGCATATCGTCCCTTCCGCCGTATTGACCTGTCTGCTGCCCGACATCGATCACCCCAAGTCGTTCCTCGGACAGCGCCTGAAGTGGGTATCGAAACCCATCGCCCGCGCGTTCGGCCACCGGGGGTTTACGCACAGCCTGCTGGCCGTGTTTGGCCTGCTGACGCTTTTCTATTTAAAAGTGCCCGAAAGCTGGATCGTCCCCGCCGATGCCATTCAGGGGATGGTGCTGGGCTATCTGAGCCATATTCTGGCCGATATGCTGACGCCTGCGGGCGTACCGCTGCTGTGGCCCTGCCGCTGGCGGTTCCGTTTTCCCATCCTCGCACCGCAGAAAGGGAACCAGCTTGAGCGCGTCTTGTGCATGGCGCTGTTTGCTTACGCCGTCTGGATGCCGCAAACGTTGCCCGAAAACAGTGCAGTCCGCTGGTCTTCCCAGATGATTAATTCGCTACAATTTCAGTTCAATCGCTTTATTCACCACCAGATTGAACAGTAAACCAACAAAACTATCCCATTTGTCATAACCCATTCCATTTGGATATAAGCGCGACATCACACTTCTGCTAACCTTCCGCCAACAGGATCGGTAAAAACCGACCCGATAATAAATCAGGAGAACGGGGATGAATTTTCCACTCATCGCGAACGTCGTTGTGTTCGCTGTATTGCTATTGCTTCTCGCGCAGGCGCGCCATAAACAGTGGAGCCTCGCGAAAAAGGTGCTGGTTGGTCTGGCCATGGGTGTCGTATTTGGTCTGGCATTACAGGCTATTTATGGCTCCGATAATCCAGTACTGAAAGATTCCATTCAGTGGTTCAACATTGTCGGTAACGGCTATGTTCAGCTGCTGCAGATGATCGTTATGCCGCTGGTATTCGCCTCTATTCTGAGCGCCGTTGCCCGCCTGCATAACGCGACCCAGTTGGGAAAAATCAGTTTCCTGACCATTGGTACGCTACTGTTCACCACGCTGATTGCCGCGCTGGTGGGTGTGCTGGTCACTAACCTGTTTGGCCTGACCGCAGAAGGTCTGGTTCAGGGGACCGCTGAAACGGCGCGTCTGACCGCAATTCAGACCAACTATGTGGGTAAAGTGGCTGACCTGACCGTGCCGCAGATGGTGCTCTCCTTCATTCCGAAGAACCCGTTTGCTGACCTGACCGGTGCGAGCCCAACCTCCATCATCAGCGTGGTTATTTTCGCCGCGTTCCTGGGCGTGGCGGCGCTGAAGCTGCTGAAAGACGATGCGCCAAAAGGCGAACGCGTGCTGACCGCGATTGATACCCTGCAAAGCTGGGTGATGAAGCTGGTTCGTCTGGTTATGCAGCTCACCCCTTACGGCGTGCTGGCGCTGATGACCAAAGTGGTTGCCGGCTCTAACCTGCAGGACATCATTAAGCTGGGCAGCTTCGTTGTCGCCTCTTACCTGGGCCTTGGCATTATGTTTGTGGTGCACGGCATCCTGCTGGGCGTGAACGGCGTCAGCCCGCTGAAGTACTTCCGTAAGGTCTGGCCGGTACTGACCTTTGCCTTCACCAGCCGTTCCAGCGCCGCGTCTATCCCGCTGAACGTTGAAGCGCAAACCCGTCGTCTGGGCGTGCCTGAATCCATCGCCAGCTTCTCTGCCTCCTTTGGTGCCACCATTGGTCAGAACGGCTGTGCGGGTCTGTACCCGGCGATGCTGGCGGTAATGGTTGCTCCTACAGTCGGCATCAACCCGCTGGATCCGGTCTGGATCGCCACGCTGGTCGGGATTGTCACCGTAAGCTCCGCAGGCGTTGCGGGTGTTGGCGGCGGCGCAACCTTCGCCGCGCTGATTGTGCTGCCTGCGCTGGGTCTGCCCGTGACGCTGGTCGCCCTGCTGATCTCCGTTGAGCCGCTGATCGACATGGGTCGTACCGCGCTGAACGTGAGCGGCTCCATGACCGCCGGTACGCTGACCAGCCAGTGGCTGAAGCAGACCGACAAAGCGATTCTGGAAAGTGAAGACGACGCCGAACTGGCGCACCGCTAAACAAGTTAGAAATAAAAAAACCGCCTGATGGCGGTTTTTTTATGGCTGTTATTCTTCAACCTCTTCATCCTGGCGGATTTGCATCGCCCACCGCTGTGCGGACTCCGGCACCGTAAAGGTGGGAGAGCGACGGAAATGCTCGCCGACCAGCACAAAGGCCACGTATTTCCCCCGTAACTGCCACACATCGCGAAAGCCCTCCACTTTCAGGGCATGGTCTGGCGGCGCGGGCTCAACGCGGGGCACATAGCTAATAACCTGGCGGTTTTGTTGACGAAGAGGTTTCATAAGCAACGGATTCACTAAAGCAAATTCTTGAAGCAGGAAAATTCTATGATAGCCGATCCTGCTGCCTTCCGTCGCGCTCCGAGTGGGTGAGATGGCTCCTTTCGCTAATCACGGCATATGAAAACTCTTAGTTCGCGAACCATGCCGCGACATTGTTCTATCCTTAATAGGGTTTTTAGCAATGGATAAAGGAGAAGCGTGCAATGTCGAACAAAGATAAAACACATCAATCACCCATTCATGGCACTGAAGAATCTCAACCGGGTATGGACTCTCTCGCCCCCGCTGACGGCTCTCACCGCCCCTCCCCTGGTCCCTCCGCACCGGGCGAACAGCCTACCGCACCGGGAAGCATGAAATCGCCGGACACGGGAAACGACAAGCTGAAATCGCTTGAACCACACCGAAAAGGCGGTGAAGGTTTCGCGCTCACGACCAATCAGGGCGTACGCATTGCTGACGATCAAAACTCCCTTCGCGCAGGCACGCGCGGGCCGACCCTGCTGGAAGACTTTATCCTGCGGGAAAAAATCACCCATTTTGACCACGAGCGGATACCAGAACGCATCGTCCACGCGCGCGGTTCCGCGGCGCACGGCTACTTTCAGCCCTACAAGAGCCTGAAAGCGATCACCAAAGCGGATTTCCTCTCCGACCCGGATAAAATCACCCCGGTGTTTGTGCGTTTCTCCACCGTGCAGGGCGGCGCGGGGTCGGCAGATACCGTCCGGGATATCCGCGGCTTTGCCACCAAGTTTTATACCGAAGAGGGTATTTTCGATCTGGTCGGCAATAACACGCCGGTGTTTTTCATTCAGGATGCGCATAAATTTCCTGACTTTGTCCATGCGGTAAAACCGGAGCCCCACTGGGCCATACCGCAGGGACAAAGTGCGCACGACACCTTCTGGGACTATGTCTCCCTGCAGCCTGAAACCTTACACAACGTGATGTGGGCGATGTCAGACCGCGGGATCCCCCGCAGCTACCGCACCATGGAGGGGTTTGGCATCCATACCTTCCGGATGATCAACGCCGAGGGGAAAGCCACGTTTGTCCGTTTCCACTGGAAGCCGGTGGCGGGTAAAGCCTCGCTGGTGTGGGACGAGGCGCAGAAGCTGACCGGGCGCGATCCGGACTTCCATCGCCGCGAGCTCTGGGAATCCATTGAAGCGGGTGACTTCCCGGAATACGAGCTGGGCCTGCAGCTCATCCCGGAAGAGGACGAATTTAAGTTCGATTTCGACCTTCTGGACCCGACGAAGCTGATCCCGGAAGAGCTGGTGCCGGTGCAGCTGGTGGGTAAAATGGTGCTCAACCGCAACCCGGATAACTTCTTTGCCGAAAACGAGCAGGCCGCGTTCCACCCGGGGCATATCGTGCCGGGGCTGGACTTCACCAACGATCCGCTCCTGCAGGGACGCCTGTTCTCCTATACCGATACGCAGATCAGCCGTCTTGGCGGGCCGAACTTCCACGAAATTCCGATTAACCGCCCAACCTGCCCGTACCACAACTTCCAGCGCGACGGGATGCACCGTCAGGATATTGATACCAACCCGGCGAACTATGAGCCGAACTCCATCAACGATAACTGGCCGCGTGAAACGCCTCCCGGACCGAAACGCGGTGGATTCGAATCCTATCAGGAGCGTATCGATGGCAATAAAATTCGCGAGCGCAGCCCCTCGTTCGGCGAGTATTACGCCCACCCTCGCCTGTTCTGGAACAGCCAGACGCCGATTGAGCAACAGCACATCATCGGCGGCTTCAGCTTTGAGCTGAGTAAAGTGGTGCGCACCTACATCCGCGAGCGCGTGGTCGATCAGCTGGCGCATATTGATGTTCAGCTTGCCCAGAGCGTCGCGGACAACCTGGGCATTACGCTGACCGACGAGCAGCGTAACCTCGCTCCGCCGAAAGAGGTTAACGGCGTGAAGAAAGATCCGTCGCTGAGCCTGTATGCGGTGCCGGGCGGCTCGATTAAAGGCCGCGTGGTTGCCATTCTGCTGAACGACAAAACCCGCGCCAGCGACGTGCTGGGGATCATGCAGGCGCTAAAAACCCAGGGCGTGCATGCCAAACTGCTCTATTCCCGCATGGGTGAGGTGACGGCCGACGATGGTTCTGTGCTGCCGGTCGCGGCGACCTTTGCCGGTGCGCCATCGCTCACCGTCGATGCGGTGATTGTGCCAGGCGGAGATCTTGCCAGTCTGCTGACCAACGGCGACGCCGTCTATTATCTGCTGGAAGCCTATAAGCACCTGAAACCGATCGCGCTGTCCGGCGACGCGCGACAGTTTAAAGCGCAGCTGAAGGTGGCCGATCAGGGTGAGGACGGCATTGTCGAGGGCGATAACGTTGACGATGCCTTCATGACTAAGCTGTTTGATTTGCTCGCCGCGCACCGCGTCTGGTCACGCAGCTGTAAGATCGATCAGATTCCGGCGTAAAAAAAGCCGGGTGGCGCTCGCGCTTACCCGGCCTACATTCGATTGGTTTTGTAGGCCCGGTAAGGCGAAGCCGCCACCGGGCTTTATTTCAAAGATCCCTAAACGTCCCCAACCGATACCCGCGCTCGGCAATCGCGTATTTCAGCGAGGCCGACGTCAGCACGTCCAGCTCCGCCAGACGCGGCCAGCAGTAGGCGCTTTTACGCACGGTGTTATCGACAAAGGCAGGATGTGCCATGACCTCCAGCGACCGTTCACCCCGTGCGGCGGAATCATCCAGCACCTTCAGGAACAGCGCGTCGTCGATCTCGTCGCCGTAAAACGCGCTGCTGAACCCCTCAGTGGATGTAACGGTGCAGTCCGGCAATCCGTGCACCTCGCGATCCACGCGCATCGCCACGCCTTTGCGCTGTGCAAACCCGGCGACAAGCGGGAAAATCGCCGGGATCATATGCACGTGGTGATGGCTGTCGATATGCGTCGGCGTCTGACCAAACACATCAACGAAGCGGTTGAACTGGCACTCCAGCTCGCGGGCAATCTCTTCGAGCGGCAGAGCCCCCTGCTCCGCCCGTTCCCAAATCCATTTACCCAGCTGGCCGTCGCGCGTCAGGCCCGGCATTGGCGAAAGCGGCATCCCGAGCGTCAGCGCAAAATGCATGCCGACGCCCAGCTCTGGCACCTCGCGGCTCAGCTGCGCCGCGTGTTCAAACGCCTCAGCGTTAACCAGGGCCGTTGTAGAGGTCACAACCCCCCGGCGGCAGGCTTCAATAATGCCGTAGTTCTGACCTTTCGAGAGACCAAAATCATCAGCATTAACGATCAGCAGGTTTTCCATTGTGCGCCCTCTTATTGCTGTTTGAACTTCAGCTTCTCGATCGTGGCGGCAAAGTTCGGCAGCCATTTTTCATGCGCCAGAATCATCTCGCTGGCCAGCTGCTCCGCGTCACGGTCAGAATGCACCAGCGGGCTGAGGTTCAGGGCCAGCAGCACGTCATTGAGCTCCCCGCTCAGCGCCGCGTTGCTTGCTGCCACTTCAAAGCCTTTGATGGTATGAATCAGCCCCATGACCTTGTCATCGAAGTGGGTGATACGGGGATGCGGTTTAGCCCCCTCGCGCCCCAGGATGCAGGTCATTTCAACGGCCCAGTCAGCCGGAATATTGTCGACATGGCCGTGATGCGGGACGTTGACATAGTGCTCAGCCTGCTTGTCGTTGTAGATGGCGTTGATCACTTCACACGCCGCATCGGAGTAGTAGGCCCCGCCGCGCTGCTCCAGCTCTTTCGGTTTGACGTTCAGGTTCGGGTCTTTATACAAATCGAACAGCTGCTTTTCGACCTTCTGAACGATCTGCGCACGCGCGCCGCCCTTATAATACTCGCCCATTTCGATGGCCAGCATCTCTTTCTGCTTGAAGTAGTAAAGCAGGTACGAGCAAGGCAGCAGATTCAGCGAGCGGATCAGCCCTTCGCTGAACGGCAGGTCAAAGATGTTTTTCACCGATGCCGCCGTCAGACGACCTGAGGCCACGCCGTCGAGAAGCTCGGCAAAGCGCGATTCCCCGTTCACGATGACATCTTTAATAAACACCATGTGGTTCAGGCCGAACAGATCGATGGAGAGATCGTCGCTGTCGGTCAGCGCCAGCACGTCGCGGATGAACATCTTCATGCCGATCGGAATGTTGCAGACGCCGATAAAGCGCTTGAAGTTCGTATGACGATAGACCGCCTCGGTCACCATACCGGCCGGGTTGGTGAAGTTAATGACCCACGCGTTCGGGCAGATCTCCTGCACGTCTTTGACGATGTCGAAAATGACCGGGATGGTGCGCAGGCCTTTAAACAGGCCGCCCGCGCCGTTGGTCTCCTGCCCCAGATACCCGTGGCTCAGGGGAATACGCTCGTCCAGCTCACGCGCTTTCAGCTGGCCGACGCGCAGCTGGGTGGTGACGAAATCCGCATCTTTCAGCGCCAGACGACGATCGAGGGTTTTATGCACGGCCAGAGGCACGCCCGCTTTTTCCACCATGCGCTTGCACAGGTCGAAAATAATATTCAGCTTCTCCTGACCTTCCTCAACGTCCACCAGCCATAATTCGCTGACCGGTAATTCATGATAACGTTTCAGGAAACCTTCGAGTAATTCCGGGGTATAGCTGCTGCCGCCACCAATGGTTACGACTTTTAATTTCTTCTGCATAATATCTCCCTTAGCGTATCAGGTTAATCGCCTGCAAGGTATAGCGTGCTCTTCCCGCTATTTGGGCAAGCCATTAAAGCAATATTCGTGGCGGGTAATCCGCCGACAGTTAATTAATTACCGTCAAATTTTTCCGGTAACTGTTCGGTGTGAATGACGTCAATTTCTTAAAGGTTTTAATAAACAGGCTGGGGCTGCTGTATCCTGACTCGTATGCAATATCGGTGACAGAATAGTTGGTAATTTCCAGCTGTTTTTTAGCAAAATTAATGCGGATTTCATTAATAATTTGCACGGGCGTTTTACGGTAATAACGCTGCGTCGCGCGGGTCAGATATTCCTGGGATTTGCCCGACAGGGAGACCATATTTTCCAGCGCATTTTCGCTGAACTGGCTTTTATCGTGCATCAGCTCAACGGTGCTGCGCAGCCATTGCGGAATATCATCCGTCACCTGCTGCTCTTCACGATGATGGCGCAGCCGGTTCATCACGTAGAAGGTCACCGTTTCAATCCAGGTCATGAACTCGTTTTTGACGCGATAAACCTGGGAGGCCACAAAGCAGAACGGCACCAGCGGCAGATAGTGCTTCTCGAAGAAACGTCTGCTGACGCCCACATTCAGAATGCGGGTGGCACCAAATTCGTAAAAGCTCTGGTGATAAGACCCCATCGGCAGGAAGACAAAATCCCCTCGTTCAAGCAGAACGCGCTTACCGTTGATCTCCTGGTAGTAGCGGCCGGTCAGAACAATCGTGAACTCGTAGTAGTCATGCTGATGCAGACCGCTGGCGCTCTCCGTCTTGTTGTAGATAACCACGTGAAAATTTTTGCCATTAAACAGCTGCTGTTCAAGTGCGGTTTTAATTTCCATCGTGCTGACCTCCTGCTACTCAGTCTGACTTACTGCATCTTCTCGTGAAGCTCAATGAGCTCCGCCACCAGCTCACGTGCCAGCATCGAGGTCATCAGGTGATCCTGCGCGTGGACCAGCACCAGGCTGACCTTCATCTTCCCTTCGCCCTGATCGCTTTCAATCAGCTTTGTCTGCACCAGGTGCGCTTCGTTCAGCGCCGTGCGGGACTGTTCCATCATGGTTTTCGCCGCGGCGAAATCCCCCTGCTTGGCCTGCTTCAGCGCGGCGTAGGCCAGGCTGCGGGCCTGCCCGGAGTTGATGATAAGCCCCATCACCACTTCTTCGAGATCGTTCTCGACGGCTTCGTCTGCGACAATATTATCCAAATCTAACATCTTTAAGCTCCTTGTGGCTGGCGCGGGTCTCCCCGCGCCGTCAATCTTAGAATTTCAGTGAGAGGGCGATATCCTCTTCGCTCTCTTCTTCATCAATGATGGTGGCGGCTTTGTTCGCAATCGCCACGAACGGCATGTACAGCAGGGTGGCAATCCCGAGGTTAAATATCGCCAGCAGGAAGGCTGCGACGCTGCCGTTGGTGTTGAAGAAGGCACCCAGACCCGCTGGCATGGTCCACGGTGCAATGTTGGTGACCGGAGGAATGATGCCCATGTAATACGCCGTCAGGGTGATAGCGGCCAGCAGCGGCTGAACCAGGATGAACGGAATGAACATGACCGGGTTCATGATGATTGGCAGACCGAACAGAATCGGTTCGTTAATCTGGAAGATGCCTGATGGCAGCGCCAGCTTCGCGACCTGACGGTAGTCTGCGCGACGAGAGACAATAAAGACCGCGATGATCAGACCCAAGGTTGCCCCGGTACCGCCCAGGAAGATATAGGAGTCAAGCATCGGCTTCGCCCACACATGGAAAGTTTTACCCGCTGCCAGCGCCGCGTCAACGGAGCCGTACTGCTGATACAGTGCAACGTTTTCCAGTGCCCACGGGGTCATAATTCCGCTGTCCAGCGCGGCCAGTGCCAGTGAACCATGCACGCCAAAGAACCACAGCAGAGAGGTGAAAATCACGTACGCCCAACCGACCACGCCACCCATAGACGCCAGCGGCGTAGAGATAGAGTCCATGATGATCTGGTGGAAGTTCGTGCCCCAGTGAGAGAGCGCCCAGGCGATAATCCCCATGATAGAGAGAATAATGAAGCCTGGAATCAACGCGGAAAATGAACGGGAAACGGAGGCCGGTACGCTATCCGGCAGACGGATCACCCAGTTGCGACGGATAATAAAGGTGAACATCTCTGCCACCACCAGGCCGATAACAATACCGGAGATGATGTTAGCCCCACCCAGCCAGTTGGCGCCCACAGCATAGGCTTCACCGACGCTGTACGGGGTCACTGTCATAAAGGCGGCGACGGATAATAACCCGGCGGCCAGCGGGTCCACCTTACGCTCTTCTGCCAGCGCCATCCCAATAAAGAAAGGCGCCATCAGCGACATAATCCCCAACGTACCGTTATAGACGTTGCCGCCGATGGCTTTAAAACCATTAAGGGTTTCAATTGTGGAAGCGTCTAACCGAATTCCTAATGAATAAAAGAAGGAACCTTCACCAAAGCTCAGAAAAACGTTGTTAATTAAAACGAACATGGCCCCGGCCAGCGTCAACGGCATTAATTTAATAAAGCCGTTTTTGATGGCATTAACGTGAGGCTGCTTTCCTATTTTAACAGCAAAAGGAAGGAGTACCTTTTCAAGTGAAGCGATGACTTTACTCATAGGAAAATACCCTTAAATGCCGTAACGCATGTTACGGCGTATTGTGTGTGAAATAACTCTTTGACGGGAAAAATAAAAATTAATTAGCAGCTTTTTTAATCGCTGCCACAGCAGCTTTAAGAACACCTAAACCATCAATCTTGCCGTACAGCCCCGAGTCGATCACTTCGACCGGTTTATTGGGTAACAGTCGTTGAATTTCGGGCAACATATAGGCAATTTGCGGTCCCAGTAAAACAACATCGGCTGTCTGACCTTTTTCGCCCGCCAGCGTTTCCGGGAACGCTTCGATCACCACAGGGACTTCATACTTTTCAGCCTGCGCACGCATCTTTGACACCAGAAGCGAGGTTGACATGCCCGCTGAGCAGAACAGGTAAATATGTTTCTTTTCCATCGTAATTTCCCTCTTGTATGACTACCTGCCGTCGCGTTCTCACTCGACTCGCTGTCCCGGCAGACAGGTAGTTTGCGTACTGTTGTTTATCGTTGGAGTGAGTATACGCAATGGTACAGACAGGGGATAATTCTGAACAGGCTCAAATTGTCTCTCATTGACCTGGCTTGTTGACTACCCTCACATTTCGGGCAAATAATTCGCGAAAAGAAATAAGATTTTCCGATGCATAAAAAAACCGGCCTCAGGGCCGGTTTGTTAACATCCTCAGGCAAGCAGGGTGACTACGCCTTAGGTGCCTGCGGGTCAGTATCGTATTCAGCACAGGTCTGATAGCCGGAGTTGATCACATGACCGGTATCATCCAGGGCGACAAAGTAGGTTTCTGCCTTACCATCACGTTGACCCAGGATGTAGGTCTGGCAGGTGCCTTTCGCATGAATCATGGTGACTTCGGAAGAAGGTTTACCGGCAATCGCAGCGACCTGCGAACGGGTCATCCCTTTTTTGACATCTTTTACTACGGGCTGCGTAAACTGATCCTTGGTGCGATCGTAAGCCGTACACCCTGCCAGCATAGTCAGTACCGCCGCTGCGCTAAGAATTCCTGCTACGTTCTTGTTCATATTCCGTCCTCTTGTTTATCAGCGTGTTATCTAAGCATGGGATAAAAAGTACTATTGTTCAACTTTGTGCGTTACGCCAGACGAATTTCGGAAAATTCTAATAAAACAACGATAACCTGCTAAAACGGCGTAAATTAGCGCACTCGAAACTGTGATCCTTGTCGTTTTACGTCCAAAGGGTTAGTTTTAACAGTTAACACATTCTGTTTATGGAGAGCGTGATGACTCTGCAACAAGAGATTATCCAGGCGCTGGGCGCGAAGCCTGCGGTAGATGCAAATGAAGAGATCCGCCGCAGCGTGGATTTTTTAAAAGCGTATTTAAAGAAGAACTCTTTCCTGAAATCTCTGGTGCTGGGCATCAGCGGCGGCCAGGATTCAACGCTGACCGGTAAGCTCTGCCAGATGGCAATTTCAGAGCTGCGCGAGGAGACGGGAGATGAAACCCTGCAATTTATCGCCGTGCGTCTTCCATATGGCGTACAGGCGGACGAGCAGGATTGCCAGGATGCAATCGCCTTCATTCAGCCTGACCGCGTGCTGACCGTCAATATTAAAGGCTCCGTGCTGGCAAGCGAGCAGGCGCTTCGCGAAGCGGGCATTGAGTTAAGCGATTTTGTTCGCGGCAACGAGAAAGCCCGCGAGCGCATGAAAGCGCAGTACAGCATTGCCGGGATGACCAAAGGCGTCGTGGTCGGCACCGACCATGCGGCAGAAGCGATCACCGGTTTCTTCACCAAGTACGGCGACGGCGGCACCGACATCAACCCGATCTTCCGCCTGAACAAGCGTCAGGGTAAGCAGCTGCTTGCCGCGCTGGGCTGTCCTGAGCATCTGTATAAGAAAGCGCCGACGGCCGATCTGGAGGACGATCGCCCTTCCCTGCCGGATGAAGCGGCTCTTGGCGTCACCTACGACAACATTGATGATTATCTGGAAGGCAAAAAGCTGGATGAGAGTACCGCGAAGATCATCGAAGGCTGGTATCTGAAAACCGAGCACAAGCGCCACACGCCAATTACGGTGTTTGACGACTTCTGGAAATAAACGCAAAACGGTAACCCCGTTTTGTAGGCCGGGTAAGGCGTCGCCGCCACCCGGCTCTTTTTTAACCACCACACTCCTGCTACACTGTATACCTGAACAGTATATGGAGCAGTATGTGAGCAGGCGTCAATCCGCCCCGCGTCTTGAGTTTGAAGCGGCGGCTATCTACGAATATCCCGAGCACCTTCGCCCCTGGCTTGAGGCACTGCCTAAACAGCCGGGCGTGTACATCTTTCACGGCGAAAGCGACACCCTGCCGCTTTACATCGGCAAGAGCGTTAACATTCGCAGTCGGGTGTTATCCCATCTGCGTACCCCGGACGAGGCCGCCATGCTGCGCCAGTCGCGACGCATTACCTGGTTCCAGACGGCAGGAGAAATGGGCGCGCTGTTGCTGGAGGCGCGTTTGATTAAAGAGCAGCAGCCGCTGTTCAACAAGCGCCTGCGCCGCAACCGTCAGCTCTGCTCCCTGCAGATCAACGAAGGCAAGCCGCAGGTCGTCTACGTGCGCGACGTCGATTTTTCTCATGCCCCGAATCTCTATGGACTGTTCGCCAATAAACGTGCGGCACTTCAGGCGCTGCAGACGCTGGCGGACGAGCTCCAGCTTTGTTACAGCCTTTTGGGCCTGGAGGCAACCACGCGCGGACGCGCCTGTTTCCGATCCGCGCTGAAGCGCTGTGCCGGTGCCTGCTGTGGGAAAGAGAGCGTTGAGGCGCACCACGCCCGGCTCCTCGCCGGTCTGGCGGCCATCAGCGTGAAGTGCTGGCCCTGGGAAAGCGCCGTAGCGCTAAAAGAAGTGGGTGACGCGATGACCCAATATCACATCGTCAATAACTGGCTCTGGCTGGGCGCTGTCGACGATATCAACGACGCGGCAACCCTGCTGCGCACGCCCGCCGGATTTGACCACGATGGCTACAAAATTCTCTGTAAACCTGTCCTGGCCGGTAAGTTTGAAATCATTGAGCTCAATGGCCTGGCAGCCACGTGATTTCGCTGAACAATAAGGTACCCTGAGCCTCCAGCAGACGCAGCGTATGGGTACCCTCCTCCCAGCTGGCGCCCTGATCGGCCGTCAGCAATTTATCACCCAGCTGCCACGCCCCGCTTAACACAAACACCACGCCCCCGCGTGTGCCAAAGGTGGTAAAGGTACGGTCAGCCACGCGCACCTTCGCCCGGCAGCAGTCGCGACGGGTCATGATGTTGAAGTCCATCGCCATCCGCCCATCGGACAGCAGCGCTTTCACCGGCAGGTCGCCGGCAAAGCTGTAGGGCTGATGGTGCTTCAGGGTATGGAAGAACGCCTGGCCCGCATCCAGCGTCACCTCCCCGCCTTCCAGCAAGGTAATTACCCGATCGACGCCGGGAAAAGAGGAAAATTCGCCGTTGCTGGCGATAGTTGCGATACTGGCGCGCCAGTGAAAATCGCGCGTTGTGGGAGGGAAACAACAAATCTCACGCGTTTCACCCGCACCATTGCGCCAGAGGCTGACCGGCATCTTACGGATATCAAAGAACTCCATCACCACTCCTGAATGGCACAACCCGTGCCAGGGCAAGGATATTGCTATCGTTGCTGTCTTGTTTGTTATCGTTAGGTATTCACAACACAGTATCGGCAGCAGAGCGGGCAGGCCTTAGCGGAACGTTAATAAAAATTCTAACGCCATGACTCTACAAACATTCTCTGATGCGACTACAGGAGCATACCGCGCTGGCGGCGGCAGACAAGAGGGCAGGAAAGAAAAACCGCCGGTCCTGTCCACAGCGATTGCGCTTTTGTGGACAGGATCCCGGCGGTCTTAAGAGAGTGAACCGATTATTCGGTTGGTGCTGGCATTTTACCTTCCATCGCCGGACGTTCTGTCAGACGCTTCTCAAAATTCGCATTAAATTGTTTTTTCTGTTCCGGGGTCAGAATGTTGTAGATCTTGTTCTGGGTTTCCAGGTGAGCCAGCATACGGGCTTTGTGCTGCTCGGCCATTTTGTCGATCTGCGCTTCGGCTTTCGCCTTGTCGAAGCTGTCGCTGGCGATGATGTCATGCATGGCACGACGCTCTTCCAGCGGCGGACGTTTCATCTGGTCGCGTTCGCTTTTCCGGATATCGCGGATCTGCTGTTTCTGCGCATCCGTCAGGTTGAGATCCTTAAACATCATCATCTCGTTGTGCATACCCGGGCCTTTATGATGCATCATCATTTTGCCTTCAGCAGGCGCGGCAGCGGTGGTGGTCGCAGTATCTGCGGCGAACGCCATGCTGGTAGCGCCCAGAGCCAGGGTAGAAGCAACAAACAGTGCAGTAAACTTACGCATAATTTATTTCCTTTCTTTCAGTTATTCTTCGGCGCTATGCCGTGTTGACGAGATTAACTTTACGGGGTTTATCGTCAATTAGTCAGAGCAACGGTAAAACAATGAAAGTGTAAAAAACAAATTTTCGCCAAATGTGGAGGAAATAAGGATAAAGCGTGGAGAGTTGCAACCAAAAATATTCAATACGATGATTTTAAAGCGATTTAGCAAAAGTATAACGGAGTGAAGGTGAATAATAAAGCAATTCACCAGGAATATTCTGCAAAACACGTTCACGCGCTTTAATTGCTAAGAAAAGGTATTTAACTTCCCCTCCCGGATGATGAGAGGGGAAAGGTTCAGGATATTTTTTCCAGCATCAGCCCGGCACGCAGGCCAAACGCGACGGTTGGGTTAGGGAATAAAACATACTCGGTGGTTTTCTGCACCTCGTAACGTTCCTCGCCATCCTCGGCCAGCAGCGCCCCTTTGCGGAACGGGGTGAAGTTGAGGGTGTGTGCGGCCATGTGGAGCAGGAAGGCGTCGCTGCGGCGCGTGATCTGCTGTACGACCCGGTAACGCTCAACGGTCTGGTGCGTAGGCTCGGGAGCCGACCCGCCCAGCAGCGCCCGCAGGGCGAGATGCGTTGGCGCAAAGCGGGTGAGATCGTTTTGCCCAAACGGCAGCGCTTTCCCCAGCTCCAGCGTACAGGACAACGCACCAAAGTGCTCACAGGTGAAGTGCGTAAAGGTTCCGCCCGGCGACTGGTGAAACACCAGCGCCTCCAGCCCGGCATCTCCCAGCCAGCTCAGAAAACCTTCCTCCCACGGCTGATTGCGCTGCGGCAGCACGCCGAAGCGGACATGGTAGGACGCGCGGATGGCCGTATGCAGATCCAGATGCCAGCGCACGGGACCCGCAGCGGCAAAGAACGCGGTCACCACATTCTCCAGCCACGCCGCCCGCGCCGTTTCGTCACTCTGCGGAAACTGCGACCAGCGCCCGCCGAACATGCGGTTAATGTCGCTCACCAGATACCGTTTATTTTGCGCCAGCGCAGGGGGATTGCCGAGCACCACCAGCACGCGGCACTTCAGGGCAATTTCATTGCGATACAGCGCGCGCAGCAGCAGATCGACAATCTCAACGGGCGCCGTTTCATTCCCGTGAATGCCCGTTGAAAGCAGCAGCGAGAGATCGCTCTTTGCGGTCGGCGTCAGCTCAAGCACCCCGCGCCCCAGCCACCGCCAGCGAAATGAGGGGCCATCCCCCTCTTTCTGTTCCGGCGTTTCATCGGCCAGGGTCAGCGCCAGTAAATTTTCCATACCCACTCCTTTAGCGCTGGAACGGATAAACCGATCCCAGCTGCAGGATTGTCGACAACGCGTCCAGTGCCTCGCGACCTTCGCGCAGAAGCTGCGGGTCAACCAGATCGGCCTGCGTTAGACGGTCGCGATAGTAGCGATCGACCCAGTCATTCAGGCGCGTAAAGAGCGTATCGTTCATCATGACCGCCGGGTTAACCGCCTGCATTTCGTCCTGAGTCAAGACCACGCGCAGACGTAAACAGGCTGGACCACCGCCGTTGGCCATGCTTTCACGCAGGTCAAACACGCGGAGTTCGTCAATCGGGTTATCCGCCTTCACCAGCTCGGTCAGGTAGCGCCATACGCCCTGATGATCCCGGGACTCCTGCGGCAGGACCAGCATCATGCTGCCGTCATCGCGGCTGAGCAGCTGGCTATTGAACAGATACGTTTCAACCGCGTCCTGCACGCTCACCGCCTCCGTTGGCACCTGGACAGGCGTGAAGCCGCGCACGCGCTCATGCAGCGTGGCGAGCAGCTTTTCCTGATGGGCAAACGCCTGCTCGTGGCAGAACAGCACCTGGCGGTTAGAAACGGCAATCACGTCGTTGTGGAACACGCCCTGGTCGATCACATGCGGGTTCTGCTGGGCAAAAATCACCTGGGAAGGATTCACCTGGTTCAGGCGGGCAACCGCCTGGCTGGCCGCCAGCGTCTGGCGGGCAGGATAACGGGTTGGCGCGACGTGGCCCCCCTCTTCTCGCCCGTAAATAAACAGCTGCACACCCGGCTCGCCATAATCGCCCCCCAGGCGGTTATGGTTGGCCGCACCTTCGTCGCCAAACATCGCCACCTGCGGCAGGGCCTGATGCACCGCGAAATGGGCGTCCTGGTTGAAAATGGCGCGCAGCACGCGCTCGGTGGTTTCCGCTTCGGTGGCGCGGTGAAACTTGTTATTCAGGTTCGCCACCGTCAGGTGGACTTTGCCATCCAGCGTATCGGCTGACGGCGCGACGGTTGCCGCGTTGGCGACCCACATCGAAGAGGCGGAGCTTGCCGCCGAGAGCAGGTGCGGCGTCTGCGTCCCCGCTTTTTCGACCACCTGCTCATCGGTACCGCTAAAGCCGAGCTGACGCAGCACCGCCACGTTCGGACGCTCCTGCGGCGGGATCACCGCCTGCGGGAAACCGGCATCCGCCAGCGCTTTCATCTTAAGCAGCCCCTGCTTCGCCGCCAGCTTCGGGTTGGAAACCTGAAAACGGTGCTTCGTGGAGGCTTCATTACCAAAAGAGAGACCGGCGTAGTGGTGCGTCAGCCCCACCAGCCCGTCAAAGTTGACTTCACGCGCTTTCATGACGGTCCCCTCCGGTAAAGTCCAGCCCCGGATTAAGCGTCTCCGGCAGCGTCAGCGCCGGGGTTTCCAGGCTCGCCATCGGCCAGGCACAGTAATCGGCGGCATACCACGCGCTGGCGCGATGGTTGCCCGACGCGCCCACGCCGCCAAACGGCGCGGTGCTCGCGGCCCCGGTCAGCGGTTTATTCCAGTTCACAATCCCGGCGCGCGCTTCCAGCAGCAGTTGGTCAAACTTCTCGCGATGCGGCGAAATCAGCCCACTCGACAGGCCGTAGCGGGTGTTATTGGCCATCGCAATCGCCGCATCGAAATCGTCATAGCGCCAGACGCACAGCAGCGGGCCAAAGACCTCTTCATCCGGCACGTTGCTCGCGCCGCTCATCTCAACGATGCCCGGCGTCAGGAGCGAGGCACCCGGCTGAACCTGCTTCGGCTCGAGCAGGGTTTTCGCGCCGCGCGCAACGTGGTCCTGCCAGGCCTTCAGCACGTTCAGCGCGGCCTGTTCGGAAATCAGTCCACCGATAAACGGCTGCGGATCGGCATCCCACGCGGCTGGCACCAGGCGCGCGCTCACCTCTACCAGACGTTTGAGGAAAGCATCACCCTGCGCGCCTCTTTTCACCAGCAGGCGGCGGGCGCAGGTGCAGCGTTGTCCGGCGGTAATAAAGGCGGACTGAATCGTCAGGTGCACCGCGGCGTCGATATCGTCAGGGTCTTCCACAATCAGCGGGTTGTTGCCGCCCATCTCGAGAGCAAGGATTTTTTCCGGCTGCCCCGCCAGCTGGCGATGCAGCTGATAGCCCGTCCCGGCGCTGCCGGTAAACAGCAGGCCGTCGATATCGCTCAGCGCGCTCAGCGCCTGGCCGGTTTCGCGTCCGCCCTGCACCAGGTTCAGCACGCCCGGCGGCAGGCCAGCCTGTTCCCACAGCTTAACCACCGCCTCGCCGGTTAATGGGGTGAGCTCGCTCGGCTTGAAAATCACGGTATTACCCGCCAGCAGCGCGGGCACAATGTGGCCATTCGGCAGATGCCCCGGGAAGTTATACGGGCCAAACACCGCCAGCACGCCGTGCGGACGGTGGCGCAGCGTGGCCGCGCCGTCCGGCATCTCGGTGTGCTGTTCGCCGGTGCGGGTGTGGTACGCCTTCACCGAAATGGCGACTTTGTTGATCATCGCCATCACTTCGGTTGCCGCTTCCCAGCGCGGTTTACTGGTTTCAGACGCGATGATGCGCGTCAGTTCGGCCTTATTTGCCTCCAGCAGCCCGGCAAACTTTTCAACAAGCGCCTGGCGCACGGCGAAAGGCTGTTTTGCCCACGCCGGGAACGCGCGGCGAGCGGCATGGCAGGCCTGTTCCACCTGCGCGGCGCTGGCGTCGTTCCCCTTCCAGAGCACCTCTTTTCCTACCGGATTGGTCTTTACGCGCTGTTCGCCTTCGCCCGTGACCCAGTCACCGTTAATCCATAATGTCATGCTGTTTTCTCCTCAGGGCAGAGACGCACCAGGCGAACCTTATCGCCGGCGTTACATTTCAGGGCATCCAGCTCTGCAGCCGTCAGCACCAGACGTTCACATTTCGGGTTGGTCCGCACCAGCATCGCACGGAAGTTGGCATAATTTTCGTTCGCCACCAGGCATGCCGGCCAGTCGCCCGGCGCGGGCTGGCCTTCAGAGACCTCAACCAGCCGGCTTTTACGGATAGCGCGCACGCGGTCGATATCGCACTCAAGCGTGGGCCCGCCGTCAAAGATGTCGACATAGTTGCGGTAGCGGAACCCTTCTTTCTCCAGCACCGCGCGGGCTGGCGCGGTTTGCGGATGCACTTCGCCGATCACCGCCTGCGCTTCCGGGCTGAGGAAATGGGTATAGATAGGATGCTTCGGCATCAGTTCGGCAATAAAGGCTTTCTGACCCGTGCCGCAGAGATAGTCCGCCCGGCTGAACTCCATAGAGAAGAAGCGCTCGCCCAGGCTCTCCCAGAACGGTGAATAGCCGGTGTCGTCGATCACGCCGCGCATCTCCGCAACCACCTTTTCGTTAAAGCGATCGCGGAAGGCGGCCATAAACATAAAGCGCGATTTGGAGAGCAGATAGCCGTTGCCCTCCTTGCGCCACGCCGGGTCGAGGAACAGCGTGCAAAGCTCGCTGGCGCCCGTGTGGTCATTGCAGAGGAACAGCGTCGGCAGCGCGTTATAGACGTTCAGCTCTTTCGAGGCATGAACCATGGTGCCGACGCGGTAGTTGTACCACGGGTCGTTAAGCCCGACGGCCACTTCAATGGCGCAGATCCCGGCCACGGTCCCCGTGTCGGTGTCTTCCAGCACGAACACATACCCCTGTTCGCTTTTTGGCAACGTCCCCTGCCAGGTTTGAAGGGCGCGCTCAATGCGCGCCGACAGCGTTTTTTCATCGGCAGGAAGCGAGGTCAGCCCGCCTCCCGTCTTACCGGCAAGCTGCATGAGCCCGGCGAGATCGCCGCGCTCAACGGGACGGATGACCATCATGATGACACCCCGGATTTCACCTTTTCACACGCCAGCGCAAAGCGGTCCAGACCGGTTTGCACCTCTTCCTCGCTGACAATCAGCGCGGGAGCAAAACGCACGACGTTGGCACCGGCAATCAGCACCATCACGCCCACTTTTGCCGCTTCCTGTGAAATAAGTTTAGCTTTTCCGGCAAACTCAGCGGTGAGCTCGCAGCCGATTAACAGCCCCAGGCCACGAATTTCTTTAAACAGGCCAACCTTGCCGTTGATGGCATTCAGGCGCTCAACAAACCAGTCGTGGCGCTGCTTAACGCCCTTCAGCACCTCAGGGGTATTAATGATGTCGAGCACCTGTCCGGCAACGGCAGTGGCCAGCGGGTTGCCGCCGTAGGTGGTGCCGTGGGTACCGACGGTCATCACGCTGGCGAATTTATCGGTGGTCAGCGTTGCGCCAATCGGGAAGCCGCCGCCCAGCGCTTTGGCGGTCGACAGCACGTCCGGCGTGACGCCGTAGTGCATATAGGCATACAGCTCGCCGGTGCGGCCCACGCCGGTCTGCACTTCGTCGAAAATCAGCACCGCGTTATGACGATCGCACAGCTCGCGCAGCCCCTGCAGGAATTCCTTTTTCGCCGGAAGCACGCCACCCTCACCCTGCATCGGCTCGACGATCACCGCACAGGTGGTGTCGTTAATCAGCTCGCTCGCAGACTGCAGATCGTTATAAATACCGTGACGGATATCCGGCGGCAGCGGTGCGAAATCCTGCGAGTAGGAAGGCTGGCCACCCGCGCTGACGGTAAAGAGCGTGCGTCCGTGGAAGGCATTTTTAAACGCCACGATACCGCTCTTGTGGGTACCAAACTTATCGTGCGCATATTTGCGCGCCAGCTTCAGCGCCGCTTCGTTGGCTTCCGCCCCCGAGTTACAGAAAAAGACTTTTTCGGCAAACGTCGCGTCGATCAGTTTTTTGGCCAGGCGCAGCGCAGGCTCGTTGGTAAAGCCGTTGCCGGTATGCCAGAACTTCGCCGCCTGGTCATTGAGCGCCTGACGCAGCGCCGGGTGGGCATGCCCCAGCGCGTTCACCGCAATCCCACCGGCAAAGTCGATATACTCTTTACCCTGCTGATCCCACAGGCGCGAGCCTTCCCCACGAACCGGAATAAAAGCCGCCGGAGCGTAAACCGGCATCATCCATTCATCGAAATTTTCACGCGTAATTGACAGAGACATAGCGACCTCATCCGGTAAATAAAAGGTTATTTGAATGTTAAATAATTGAGTGTTTGCACTGTGAATGTAGATTGCAGCCTTCGTGCCAGCCAGCGATAAAAATGCATAAACAGGTTGAGAGAACAGAATATCAATAAGTTACAACATGGAGTTATTCACTGTTATTGCATAAAAAGTGAATATTTTTACGACAAGCGGCGCTTTGCCGCATGAAAATCAGAAAGAGTATGCACAGGCCAAATATAATTCTGGAATTGTGATCGCTCGCGAAATTTATCGGCCATTTACGCCCTCTTTGGGGGCGAAGCGCGTCAGAATGGTGCAAATATTGCACCACCGGCATTATCTGTTGCAGTTATTGGTCGAACCCGGTAACAGTTGACGCAAATTCTGCTACCATCCTTGCACTATTCACCTTGCACTGGCAGCGACTATGAAATTTGTCTCTTTTAATATCAACGGCCTGCGTGCCCGCCCTCATCAGCTTGAAGCTATCGTTGAGCAACATCAGCCAGATGTGATCGGCCTGCAGGAGACAAAGGTTCACGACGACATGTTCCCCCTCGAAGAGGTGGCGAAACTCGGCTACAACGTCTTTTATCACGGCCAGAAAGGTCACTACGGCGTCGCGCTGCTGACCAAAGCGCCACCGGTTTCCGTGCGTCGCGGCTTCCCGGGCGACGGTGAAGAAGCACAGCGTCGCATTATCATGGCGGAAGTCCCTTCTGCGATCGGCAATATCACGGTCATCAACGGCTATTTCCCGCAGGGTGAGAGCCGTGACCATGAGACCAAATTCCCGGCTAAAGCGAAGTTTTATCAGGATCTGCAGGACTACCTGACCACCGAACTCAAAAAAGAGAATCCGGTGCTGATCATGGGCGACATGAATATCAGCCCGACGGATCTCGATATCGGTATTGGCGAAGAGAACCGCAAACGCTGGCTGCGCACCGGCAAATGCTCCTTCCTGCCGGAAGAGCGTGAGTGGATGGAGCGCCTGCTGGGCTGGGGCCTGGTGGATACGTTCCGCAATGCCAACCCGGAAACGCAGGATCGCTTCTCCTGGTTTGATTACCGCTCCAAAGGCTTTGACGACAACCGCGGCCTGCGTATCGATCTGCTGCTGGCCAGTTCCCCGCTGGCCGAGCGCTGCATCGAAACCGGGATCGACTACGACATCCGCAGCATGGAAAAACCGTCTGACCACGCGCCGGTGTGGGCTAAATTCAAGCTGTAATGACGCGTGAACCTTTCAAAAACACTCTTCCTGTGCGCCCTTCTGGGCGCCTTTATTCTGGCGTTTATCATGCTTCCGCCGGGAACCCTCTCCCTGGAAGGGATTAAAACGCATCAGCAGTCATTACTCTCCTATGTCGACCACTCGCCGCTGCGCAGCGCGCTGATCTTCTTTGCGGTCTATGTGGCGGTCTCCGCCCTCTCGATCCCCGGCGCGGCGATCCTGACCCTGCTGGGCGGGACGTTGTTTAGCCTGTGGGAAGGCACCGTGCTGGTCTCGTTTGCCTCCACGCTTGGGGCCACGCTGGCGATGCTCGCCAGCCGCTATCTTTTGCGCGACTGGGTGCAACGGCGGTTTGCCCGGCAGATGGGTACGGTGAATACCGGCATGGCGCGCGACGGCGCGGGCTATCTTTTTGCCCTGCGCCTGATGCCGCTGTTCCCGTTTTTCCTGGTGAATTTGCTGATGGGGCTGACCCGGATTGGTGTATTTCGCTACTGGTGGGTGAGCCAGGTCGCCATGCTGCCCGCCACGATTATCTTTCTGAACGCCGGGCGCGAGCTGGGAAAAGTGACCTCGGTGCGCGATATTTTGTCGCCGGGCATGCTATTCGCCTTTACACTATTGGGGTTATTGCCGCTGGTCACCCGCCGGCTGTTTTCCCGTTATCTCCCGTCTGCTAAAAAGTGAGGCATTATGCGCCGTGTGCGTTTTTGCACGTTTCTGACCGGTCTGCTGCTGGCGGCCCCTCTGTATGCCGCCGACGGCTGGCAGGCTATTCAGCAACAGGCCAAAGGCCAGACCGTCTGGTTTAACGCCTGGGGCGGCGATCCGGCGGTCAACCGCTATCTGGAGTGGGTCAGCGGCGAGATGCAAACGCACTATGCCATTATCCTTAAAATTGTCCCGCTGGCGGATGCTGCCGACGCGGTAAAACGTATTCAGACCGAAGCCGCCGCGGGGCGCAAGACCAACGGCTCCGTTGACCTGCTGTGGGTTAACGGCGAGAACTTCCGCACGCTGAAAGAGGCAAACCTGCTGGAGACCGGATGGGCGCAGACGTTGCCCAACTGGCGCTATGTCGATACCCGCAAGCCCGTCACGGAGGATTTTGCTATCCCCACAGACGGCGCGGAATCGCCGTGGGGCGGCGCGCAGCTGACCTTTATCGCCCGCAAAGCCAGCATGCCGACGCCGCCTGTGGATCCTCAGGCACTGCTGGCTTACGCGCAGCAGCATCCGGGCAAGATCAGCTATCCTCGCCCGCCCGATTTTACCGGCACGGCATTTCTTGAGCAGCTGCTGATGACGCTAACCGCTCACCCGGAGGCGCTGCAAAAGGCCCCCGATAGCACCTTTGCCGAGGTCACGGCCCCGCTCTGGGATTATCTGGACACGCTCCACCCGCTGCTGTGGCGCGAAGGGAAAGATTTTCCCCCTTCTCCTGCACGGATGGATGCCCTGCTTGCCAGCGGCAGCCTGTACCTGTCGCTGACCTTTAACCCGGCCCATGCGCAGCAGAAAGTGGCGAGCGGCGAACTGCCCGCCGACAGCTACAGCTATGGTTTTCAGGGCGGGATGCTCGGCAACGTCCATTTTGTGGCGATTCCGGCCAACGCCAGCGCGAGCGCGGGAGCGAAAATAGTCGCCAATTTCCTGCTGTCGCCGCAGGCGCAGATCCGTAAAGCTGACCCGGCCATCTGGGGCGATCCGAGCGTGCTGGATGCGAAAACGCTGCCCGAAGAAGAAGCCAGACAGCTGCTGGCCCACACGACTCAGGGGCTGCCGGAGGTGCTTGCCGAGCCGCAGTCCGCCTGGGTGAACGCGCTGGAGCAGGAATGGCTGCGTCGTTACGGCACCCGCTGAGCGGGCTCGTCTGGCTGGCGATGGCGGTGATTTATCTGCCGATCCTGCCCGCCGGCGCCATGCTGCTTGCCCCGGCGTTTTCGCTGACAAACTGGCAGCGGCTGCTGAACGATCCGCAGCTCCCGCAGGCGGCCGTCGCCACGCTGGTCTCAACGCTCATCGCCACGCTGGGGGCGTTATTCATTGCCCTTCTCCTCGTCAGCCTTCTCTGGCCCGGAAAACGCTGGCGACGTCTCACAACCCGTCTGCCGTGGCTGCTGGCGATACCCCATGTGGCGTTCGCCACCGGCGCGCTACTGCTGTTTGCCGAGGGCGGACTGTTTTATCAGGTCTGCACCGTCTGTTCGCCGCCGTTTGACCGCTACGGCGTCGGGCTGGGGCTGACGCTCGCGGTCAAAGAGAGCGCGTTTGTCCTGTGGGCGATTTATGCCGTACTGCCGGAAAAACGGCTCGCGCAGCAGAAGATCGTCCTGCAGACGCTCGGCTACGGGCGTTTTCAGACGCTGAGCTGGCTGATTCTGCCAGCTATCGCGCCCGTCCTCGGGGCAGTCATGCTGGCGGTGCTGGCATGGTCGCTGTCGGTCGTGGACGTGGCGATCGTTCTCGGGCCCGGCAACCCGCCTACCCTGGCCGTGCTGGCCTGGCAGTGGTTAAGCCAGGGCGACGCACAGCAGCAGGCAAAAGGGACGCTGCTGTGCCTGCTTCTCCTTCTGCTGCTGGCCGCGCTTGCCGCTCTGGGATACGGACTCTGGAAGGCATGGGTTCGCACACTAGCGGACCTCACCGGAACGCGTCCCCGGTCGCAGCGCGTCCTGCCTGAGCGGGCACTGAGCGGGTTTCTGCCCGCCTGCGGCGTCCTGTGCGCCGCGGTACTGCTGATGCTGGCGCAACGGGATGACGTTGGCCCGGTGGGAACCAGCCTTTCCTTCGGTCTGCTTTCAGCCCTGATTGCCCTGGTCGTCGGGTTACTCTGGCTGGAGTGGGGCCCGCAGCGCGGCACGCTGTGGGTATGGTTACCGCTCGCCCTTCCGGCCCTCCCGCTCGTCACCGGCCAGTATGCCATTGCGTTGCACCTGGGCATCGACGGGCACTACGCCGCCGTGCTTTGGAGCCACCTTCTGTGGGTATTGCCGTGGATGCTGCTGGTACTGCAACCCGCCTGGCGACGGATCGATCCCCGGCTTATCCTCACCGCCAGAACCCTCGGCTGGCGACGGACAAAAATCTTTTTACTGCTGAAATGCCCGCTGCTGGTGCGCCCTGCGCTACTGGCCTTTGCCACCGGCTTTTCCGTCAGCATGGCGCAATATATGCCGACGCTGTGGCTGGGCGCGGGGCATTTCGCCACGCTGACCACCGAAACCGTGGCGCTCAGCAGCGGGGGCAGCATCCCGATTCTCGCTAACCGGGCGCTGGGATTACTGCTGGTCACGGGCACGGTATTTGGTCTTGCCGCCCTGCTATCCCGGCTCGTGGGCTGCTACCGACAAGGGTTACGTTAATGCTGAAGGTAAAAAATCTCACCATCGAACCGCTTTTCCGCGAGGTCAGTTTTTGCGTGCCCCGCGGGGAGATCGTCACCCTGATGGGGCCGTCCGGCAGCGGAAAGTCGACCCTTTTTGCCTGGATGGTCGGCGCGCTGTCAGACGATTTCCAGGCGCGGGGCGAACTGTGGCTCGACGCGCGTCGCTGCGACGCGCTTCCCGTGGAGTCCCGCGGGCTGGGTATTCTCTTTCAGGATGCGCTGCTGTTCGACCAGTTCAGCGTCGGGCAAAATTTGCTGCTGGCGCTGCCCGAGCGCATCGCCGGGCGCGCGCGTCGGGAGGCGGTCGCGCAGGCGCTGGATTCCGCCGGGCTGAGCGGCCATTACGCCAGCGATCCGGCCACCCTCTCCGGCGGGGAGCGTGCCCGGGTCAGCCTGCTGCGGGCCCTGCTCGCGGAGCCGCAGGCGCTGCTGCTGGATGAACCGTTCAGCCGCCTCGATAAAGCGTTACGGGCCACGTTTCGGGCATGGGTATTTGACGCCGTCCGCGCGCGCAATATTCCGGCGGTGCTGGTCACGCACGATGAGGACGATATTCCACCCGGCGGCGAGCTGATTGAGATTTCTCGCTGGCAATAATGTGCTAACGCAATGTTTTCCGTTTCGGGAGAGACGACAATGCCCCCCTCTTTTACTGACGTCAGGTTATTCGATGAAACGTGTTTCTCAACTGACCGCGCTGGCCCTGCTCTGCGGCCTCGCTTCCTTTTCCTCGCTGGCGGCTGATATGCCCAACGCCATCACGCTGTCTCAGCTTCAGGCACAGCACGGCACGCCTGTCGACACACGCGCCAGCGCCTTCTATAACGGCTGGCCGCAGACGCTCAGCGGCCCCTCCGGGCATGAACCCGCCGCGCTCAACCTTGCTGCCGCCTGGCTCAGCGCCATGAGCGACGAGCAGATTGCGCTGTGGGCAAAACAGCATCAGCTTACCCCTGCGACGACCATCGCCCTGTACGGCGACGAGAACGATAACCAGGCGGTGAAAGCCCGCCTGGAGAAAGCCGGGTACCGCCACGTTTCGCTGCTCAGCGATGCTCTGCAGACGCCCGAGCGCCTTCAGCGCCTGCCTCACTTTGAACAGCTGGTTTACCCGCAGTGGATCCACCGGCTCCAGCAGGGTAAACCCGTGGCTGCCGCGCCGGCGGGCGACTGGAAAGTGATTGAGGCCGCCTGGGGTGCACCGAAGTTTTACCTGCTGAACCACATTCCCGGCGCGGGCTATATCGACACCAACGAGGTGGAAAGCGAACCGCTGTGGAATAAAGTCTCCGACGACAAGCTGAGAGCGATGCTGGCGAAGCACGGGATCCGTCACGATACCACCGTCATTTTGTATGGCCGCGACGTCTACGCCGCCGCGCGCGTGGCGCAGATTATGCTGTATGCGGGCGTGAAGGATGTGCGTATTCTCGACGGCGGCTGGAAGGCGTGGTCAGATGCAGGCCTGCCGGTTGAGCGCGGTACGCCCGGTAAAGTGACGCCCGCCCCCGATTTCGGCGCGCCGATCCCTGGTCAGCCGCAGCTGATGGTGGATATGGAACAGGCGCGTGGCATGCTGCACCGTCAGGATGCCTCTCTGGTCAGCATACGCTCGTGGCCGGAGTTCATCGGCGAAACCAGCGGCTACAGCTACATCAAGCCAAAAGGTGAAATTGCCGGTGCCCGCTGGGGTCACGCGGGCAGCGATGCCACCCACATGGAGGATTTCCATAACCCGGATGGCACCATGCGCAGCGCTGACGACATCGCCGCCCAGTGGAAGCGCTGGAATATTCTGCCGGAACAGCACGTCGCGTTTTACTGCGGCACCGGCTGGCGGGCGTCCGAAACCTTTATGTACGCCCGGGCGATGGGCTGGAAGAATATCGCCGTCTATGACGGCGGCTGGTACGAATGGAGCAGTCACCCGCAGAACCCGGTGACGACCGGTGAGCGCGGGCCAGAAAGCGCGTTCTAAGCGTTAAGTGACTTCAGCGTCACGTAGCCGCTCCAGATGCGCGTTGTGGTGGTCAGCCAGCACAGCGCGCCAAATACCCACGCGAAAAGCGTAAAGTGTGCAGGAAAAAGGCAGCACAGCGCAAACAGCGCGATGGTCTCCGTCCCTTCCGTTAACCCGCCGATGTAATAAAACGACTTGTGCGCATAGCCGGGGTTCTCGATGTCGTGCTTCGCGGCCAGGGCCGCGAACGCCAGAAAACTGCTGCCGGTCCCGATAAACGCGAACAGCAGCCAGGCGGCCGCCAGCGCATTTTCCGCCGGTGCTGCCAGCGCAAAGCCAAACGGCACCAGGGCGTAGAACAGAAAGTCGAGCGCGATATCGAGAAATCCCCCCGCATCGGTCAGGCCTCTGCGGCGCGCCAGCGCCCCGTCCAGACCGTCCAGCAGGCGGTTAAGCACGATGGCGACCAGCGCCGCCGGATACCAGCCGAGGGCCAGAAACGGCAGCGCCAGCACGCCGATGGCAAACCCGGTCAGGGTTAATCCGTCTGGCGTGATGCCCGGCCTGTCCAGCATAGAGACCAGACGATTCAGCGCCGGTTTTATCCGCGGGTGAAGATGGCGATCAAGCATGGGGCGTCTCGTTAAAGGTGGCGCATAGCCCCTGCGCCGGAATATCCAGCGCGGCGTTAAAGCGGGCAGAGAGATTCTGAAAGGCAATGAGCGCCGTCATCTCGGTGATGGCGTCTTCCGTAAAGTGGCGCTTCAGCGCCGTTCTGATGGCCTCATCCGCCCGGGGCGGCGTGGCGGTCACCGCCTCGGCGTAGGCCAGCGCCGCGCGCTCCTGCTCCGTGAACAAGGCGGATGCCTGCCAGTCGCTCACGGCCTGCACCTTTTCCAGCGCCCCGCAGCGCTCGGCCAGCCGCAGGCTGTTGGCATCAATACAGAAAGCGCAGTGGCAGAGCTGGGACACCCGCGTCATGAGCAGCGAACGCAGCACGGGCGTCAGGCGCGCGTGACGACGCTCCAGAAAACCGACGAACAGCGCGACCAGCCAGAACAGACGCGGCATGCGCCCCCACCAGCGCGTGGGATTCAGCACGGCGCCAAAATGCTTTTTCTGCATCACGGCAATGGGTTTAAGGCTGGCGGGAAGGGATTCGATAGGGGCAACCCAGGCGGTAGTCTCTTTCACCTGATTCTCCTGATTACTGGACTCTGAGAAAGGGCACGATAATATGTCTTTTTTCGCTATCAATTATTGACGACCATGCTGAAAACACTCGATGTCGTTGCCGCCATCATCGAAAAAGACGACAAAATTTTACTGGCGCAGCGCCCTGCCCACGCCGACCAGCCGGGCATGTGGGAATTTGCAGGCGGCAAAGTCGAGGCGGGTGAAACCCAGCCCGAGGCGCTTATCCGCGAGCTGCGTGAAGAGTTGGGTATTGAAGCGCGGCCTGCGCAATACGTGGCAAGCCACCAGCGCGAGGTCTCGCAGCGCTTAATCAACCTGCACGCCTGGCACGTTCCTGCGTTTAGCGGTGCGCTCACGGCGCACTACCACAGCGCGCTGGCGTGGTGTACGCCGGAAGAGGCGTTTGGCTACGCCTTAGCCCCCGCGGATATTCCTCTGCTGGAGGCGTTTATTGTTTTACGCGACGCCAGACCAGCGGGTTCGTGCTGATGGCGCGCTCGTCGCGCTGGCACTGCAACAGCACGCCCTCCGCTTTCACCACGGCCCCTTCCGAGTAGTTCTGATTCTGATAGATGCAGCAATGATTACAGGGCTGCACCGTTTGATTCTGGCCGCTGGAGGTAAACACTTCCGGCGGCACATTCACTTCCACATCCGGGCGAATGCGGTCAGCCTGCGCGCCTGCGGTAAAGATCGCACATAACGCGGTAAGTACATAACGGTTCATAGACACATCTTCCTGTTGTTCCCTTGATAATGACTATAACGGTAAACCGGCGCGGAACCTTTAATTTATCTCGTCATCGCTTTTGGTTATGACGCAGCACCTGTCATTAATTTCCCTTTCGTCCTGAATTTCTGCTTGCCACACAAAGCGGTACGGGTGGTATAGTCAAAAAAACAACACAAAACGCATAAGTCATATACAAACATTATTATAAGAGGTTCTTATATCTATGGATCAGACACGCTCTCTGGAAAGTTTCCTTGCCCATGTTCAGCAGCGCGACCCGCACCAAAGCGAGTTCGCCCAGGCCGTGCGTGAAGTGATGACCACCCTGTGGCCCTTCCTTGAACAAAACCCGCGCTATCGCCAGATGTCGTTGCTCGAACGCCTGGTCGAGCCAGAGCGCGTGATCCAGTTCCGCGTGACCTGGGTGGACGATCGCAATCAGGTGCAGGTTAACCGCGCGTGGCGCGTCCAGTTTAACTCCGCCATCGGCCCGTTTAAGGGCGGCATGCGTTTCCACCCTTCCGTGAATTTGTCCATTTTGAAATTCCTCGGCTTTGAGCAGACCTTTAAAAACGCGCTGACCACGCTGCCCATGGGCGGCGGAAAAGGCGGCAGCGATTTCGACCCGAAAGGCAAAAGCGAAGGTGAAGTGATGCGTTTCTGCCAGGCGCTGATGACCGAACTCTACCGTCACCTCGGCCCCGATACCGACGTGCCTGCCGGTGATATCGGCGTGGGCGGACGTGAAGTGGGCTTTATGGCCGGGATGATGAAAAAGCTTTCCAACAACAGCGCCTGCGTCTTTACCGGCAAAGGGCTGTCGTTTGGCGGGAGCCTGATCCGCCCGGAAGCGACCGGGTACGGCCTGGTTTACTTCACAGAGGCCATGCTCAAGCGTCACGGCTTAGGCTTCGAAGGCATGCGCGTAGCCGTTTCCGGCTCCGGTAACGTGGCGCAGTACGCGATTGAAAAAGCGATGCAGTTTGGCGCTCGCGTGGTGACCGCCTCTGACTCCAGCGGAACGGTGGTGGATGAAGCGGGCTTCACGGCAGAGAAGCTGGCGCGCCTGTGTGAAATCAAAGCCAGCCGCGATGGACGCGTAGCGGATTACGCCCGGGAGTTTGGCCTGACCTATCTCGAAGGTAAACAGCCGTGGGGCGTGCCGGTGGATATCGCCCTGCCGTGCGCCACGCAGAACGAGCTGGATGCTGAAGCCGCGCGCACGTTGATTAGCAACGGCGTAAAAGCGGTCGCCGAAGGGGCAAACATGCCGACCACCATCGACGCGACGGACCTGTTCCTGGAGGCAGGCGTGCTGTTTGCACCGGGCAAGGCCGCCAACGCGGGCGGCGTGGCAACCTCCGGCCTCGAGATGGCGCAAAACGCCGCGCGTCTCGGCTGGAAGGCAGAGAAAGTGGATGCGCGCCTGCACCATATCATGCTGGATATTCACCACGCCTGCGTGGAGTACGGCGGTGAAGCATCGCAAACCAACTACGTGCGTGGGGCGAATATCGCCGGGTTCGTGAAGGTAGCGGATGCGATGATTGGGCAGGGTGTGATTTAAGTTTTCGCGGCGTTCTCGCCCTGTAGGCCCGGTAAGCGTTAGCGCCACCGGGCTTTTTTCAGGCCGCAGAGCTGTCTTTCGCCGGGTGGCGGCTTCGCCTGACCCGGCCTACGGGTTAAGAAGCGGCCGCGCTCTTTTTCTTTTTAAACGGTTTCTTCGCGCCACCACCGGGTGCAACCATCCCTCTGAACGTTTTCACCGGCGTGCTGCGCGCCTGATCGATCAGCTGGTAAAGCGTCCCCACCAGCGGCTGCATAAAGTCCTGATAGCGGCACTGCTTCTCGCTGATCTGCGTCAGCACCGATTCCCAGTGCGCGGTCATGTCCGGCCTGGCGGCCAGCTCCGGCAGGGAGTGAATCAGCGCGCGGCCCGGCTCGGTCGAATGGATATAGCGCCCCTTTTTCTCAAGAAAACCGCGCTTAAAGAGCAGCTCGATGATCCCCGCGCGGGTTGCCTCCGTACCCAGACCGTCGGTGGCGCGCAGGATCTTCTTCAGATCTTTATCCTGCACGAACCGGGCGATGCCGGTCATCGCGGAAAGCAGTGTCGCATCGGTAAAATGGCGCGGCGGCTGGGTCTGGCGTTCTACCACTTCCCCTTTCTCGCACAGCAGCTCATCGTCTTTGGCGACCACGGGCAGCGGCGTGCCGTCGTTCTCTTCGTCACGCTCTTTGTTGCCGAGCAGCGTGCGCCAGCCTGCTTCCGCGAGGAAACGGGCTTTGGCGATAAACTTCCCTTTTTCGATTTCCAGCTCGATCACGCATTTGCGGAACACCGCGTCCGGGCAGAACTGCATCAGGTACTGACGGGCGATCAGGTTGTAGACCTTCGCTTCGTTATCCGTCAGGTTGACGCTGCTGGCGCGCGCCGTCGGGATAATCGCGTGGTGGGCGTCCACCTTTTTGTCGTCCCAGCAGCGGTTATGGGTATCTGGGTTCACCACCGGCTGCGGCAGCAGATCCGGCGCGTGCACGCTAATGGCGTTCATCACCGAATGACGACCGGCAAAATGCTCTTCCGGCAGGTACCGGCTATCCGAACGCGGATAGGTGATCAGCTTATGGGTTTCATAGAGCTTCTGGCAGATGTCCAGCACGTTCTGCGCGCTGAGGCCAAAGCGCTTTGCGGCCTCGATCTGCAGGGCCGACAGCGAGAACGGCAGCGGCGCGGGTTCTGATTCCCGTTTATCGTTATAGCTGGTGACGATAGCGGGCTGTCCGGTAATGCGGTTAACCACATGATCCGCCAGCGGACGGTGCAGCAAACGCCCCTCTTCATCCTG
Source organism: Enterobacter sp. GER_MD16_1505_Eko_090 (assembly GCF_003331015.1). Classification (NCBI taxonomy): domain Bacteria; kingdom Pseudomonadati; phylum Pseudomonadota; class Gammaproteobacteria; order Enterobacterales; family Enterobacteriaceae; genus Enterobacter; species Enterobacter sp. GER_MD16_1505_Eko_090. Next base: position 271,731 of record NZ_PUQF01000003.1, read on the forward strand.
ATATGACTCGCAGGCATCGCTCGGCTGCCAGACGGCGGTAAAGCGTTCGTCTTTAGGCGTGACGATATGCGCTTTCACTTCAAAGAAATCTTTGGCGACGAAGTTCTCAATCTCTTCATCACGACGCACGACCAGCCCCAGCACCGGCGTCTGCACGCGCCCCACGGAGAGCACGCCCTGATAGCCCGCGTTGCGCCCGAGGATGGTGTAGGCGCGGGTCATGTTGATACCGTACAGCCAGTCGGCGCGGGCACGCGCGAGCGCCGAGACGCACAGCGGAATAAACTCGCTGTTGGCGCGCAGGCGCGAGATCGCACGCTCCACCGCCTGCGGGTTGAGGTCGTTGATCAGGCAGCGCTGCACCTGCTGGCGCTTTTCCGGCGCCAGTTCAAGATAGTCCAGCACCTCATCCACCAGCAGCTGTCCTTCCCTGTCCGGGTCACCCGCGTGCACGATTTCATCGGCTTCATGCAGGAAGCGCTTGATCACGTTGAGCTGTTTGGTCACCGAAGGTCGGGGCTGCAGGCGCCATTTTTCCGGCACGATGGGCAGATCGTTTAAATTCCAGCGGGCGTAGCGGCTGTCATAGACATCCGGCTGCGCCTGCTCAAGCAGGTGACCGATACACCAGGTAACCACCTGCCCGTTACCGCATTCGATAAAGCCGTCGCCTTTGCGATGCGGCTTGGGCAGCACATCGGCAATGGCACGGGCCAGGCTCGGCTTTTCGGCAATAAACAACCGCATCGAATTAACGGATCTCAATCATCGGTCGGCCACCGCGCGCGGTCACCAGCTCGCCGATCGCCGTCAGGGTAATGCCGAACTCGGCGGCCGTGGCCTGAACCTCGGCTTCGGATTCCGGCGTGACCGCCAGCAGCAGGCCGCCGGAGGTTTGCGGATCGCACAGCAGGTTGCGCCATTCTTCTGGCATTTCGCCCATCAGGTGACCATAGCTGGCGAAGTTACGCTGGGTACCGCCCGGGACCGCGCCCTGAGCAATATACTCTTCCACGCCCGGTAGCTTCGGCACGTCCTGATACCAGACCTGCGCCTGCACACCCGCGCCCTGACACACTTCGGAGAGGTGCCCCAGCAGACCAAAACCGGTCACGTCGGTCATCGCCTTCACGCCGTCGATATTGGCGAACGCCGCACCCGCGAGGTTCATCTGGCACATGACTTCGGTTGCCAGACCCTGGTGCTCTGGCTTCAGCAGGGATTTTTTCTCGGCGGTGGTCAGCACGCCAATGCCCAGCGGCTTGGTGAGGAACAGCTTGCAGCCCGCCTGCGCGGTACTGTTGCGCTTCACGCGCTCGGTCGGGACCACGCCGGTAACGGCCAGGCCGAAGATAGGCTCCGGCGCATCGATAGAGTGACCACCGGCCAGCGCAATCCCCGCCTGCTGGCAGGCGAAACGGCCGCCATCAATCACTTCACGGGCTACTTCCGGCGGGATGGTGTTGATCGGCCAGCCCAGAATAGCGATCGCCATAATCGGTTTGCCGCCCATGGCGAAGATATCGCTGATGGCGTTAGTGGCCGCAATACGCCCGAAATCGAACGGGTTGTCGACAATCGGCATAAAGAAGTCGGTGGTGCTGATAATGCTGGTGCCGTTACCCAGGTCATAAACCGCTGCATCGTCACGCGTTTCGTTGCCGACAAGCAGGTTCGGGTCGACAAACTTCGCCTGTTCGCTGTGCAGGATGGTCTCCAGCACTTTAGGGGAAATTTTACAACCGCAACCGGCTCCGTGGCTGTACTGCGTTAAACGAATGGTTTGCTCGCTCATGGACGTCTCCTGTCATCTCAATCGCGCTATGGTAGCGCTCATTCCATAAAGAGGTAAGTATGACTGTCTGAATTCTGCGGCAGATGCTCAGAATCCAGACAGTTTAGCGTGCGTTATCAGAAGCGGCTGACGAAAGGCGTGGTGTCCGGCACGCTGATAGTGCTGGAGGCTTTAAGCTGCGGAGTACCGAGATAGAGGAAACCGACAATTTTGTCATGCTCACCGCAGGCAAAACCGTCCCGGACCGCCGGGCTTTCGGTCAGCGCACCGGTGCGCCAGATACCGTTAAAGCCTTGCGCGACGGCGGCCATCTGCATCGCCATCACCGCACAGCCCGCAGACATTTCCTGTTCCCAGACCGGGACTTTATGATCCGCCTGGCATTTTGCCACGACAGCGATGATCATCGGGGCGCGGAACGGGGCATTACGCGCCTTCTCGATTCCTTTCTCATCCTGCCCTGCGGCCACCGCTCCCTGCTCCAGCAGTTTACTGAAACGATCGCGGCCTTCGCCTTCAATCACAAAGAAGTGCCACGGCTGCAGCGTGCCATGATCGGGGGCACGCATGCCGGCACGCAGAATGTTCTCCAGCTGCTCGCCTGCCGGGGCAGGTTCGGCCAGACGGGAAGCGCTACGGCGGTTAACAAGCAGTTCGAGTGCGTCCATTGGTTAACTCCTTTCTTGAAATTTACTCACAAAATTAACACGACGGCAGATTTTGTTACAGCCTGGCAGGCGATTCCTGCTGACAAGTGGCGGTTGGGTCATTACGATAACCCAACATTACCGTCCAGTGGCGACGGAAACAGTCATTTTCTGGTTAGGGAGAATACATGCGAACCCTTTGGCGAATTATTGCCGGTTTCTTTAAATGGACGTGGCGACTGCTCAACTTCGTCCGCAACCTGGTGATGAACATCTTCTTCATCTTCCTGGTTCTGGTTTGCGCGGGCATCTGGATGCACATCAGCAACGCAAATCAGGCGCAGCATTCGACTCGCGGGGCCCTGTTACTCGATATCACCGGCGTCATCGTTGATAAACCGTCAGCCAGCAACCGTCTGGGTGTGATCAGTCGCCAGCTGTTTGGCGCCACGTCCGACCGCCTGCAGGAAAACTCCCTGTTCGATATCGTCGATGCCATCCGTCAGGCGAAAGATGACCGCAACATCACCGGCATCGTGCTGGATCTGAAAGATTTTGCTGGCGGCGACCAGCCGTCTATGCAGTACATCGGTAAAGCGCTGCGCGAATTCCGCGACAGCGGCAAGCCGGTCATTGCCGTGGGCGACAGCTACAGCCAGGGGCAATATTATCTGGCGAGCTTCGCCAATAAGATCTGGCTCTCCCCACAGGGTACGGTCGATCTGCACGGCTTTGCCACCAACGGCCTGTACTACAAATCGCTGCTCGACAAGCTGAAGGTTACCACCCACGTCTTCCGCGTCGGCACGTACAAATCCGCCGTGGAGCCGTTTATCCGCGACGATATGTCACCTGCCGCCCGCGAAGCGGACAGCCGCTGGATTGGCGAGCTGTGGCAGAACTATCTCGGCACCGTTGCCGCGAACCGTCAGATTACGCCTGAGCAGGTGTTCCCTGGCGCGCAGGGCGTGCTGGAAGGCCTGCGTAAGGTTGACGGCGATACCGCGAAATATGCGCTCGATAACAAACTGGTTGATGCCCTGGGCACCAGCGCCGAGATTGAAAAATCCCTGAGCAAACAGTTTGGCTGGAGCAAAGAGGACAAAAATTACAGCGCCATCAGCATGTATGATTACTCGACGAAGAAACCGGATGAGAACGGGGACAGCGTCGCGGTGGTCTTTGCCAACGGTGCGATCATGGACGGTCAGGAGACCCCGGGGAACGTGGGCGGCGACACCACCGCGTCACAAATCCGCGATGCGCGCCTCGATCCGAAAGTGAAGGCGATTGTCCTGCGGGTCAACAGCCCTGGCGGTAGCGTCAGCGCCTCCGAAGTGATCCGCGCTGAACTGGCCGCGGCCCGCGCCGCCGGTAAGCCGGTCGTCGTCTCAATGGGCGGAATGGCCGCCTCCGGGGGGTACTGGATCTCCACGCCAGCCAACTACATCGTGGCGAACCCAAGCACGCTCACCGGCTCGATTGGCATCTTCGGGGTGATCAACACCGTAGAAAACAGCCTGGATTCTCTGGGCGTGCATACTGACGGCGTAGCGACCTCTCCGCTCGCGGATGTCGCGGTGACCAAATCCCTGCCGCCGGAAGTCTCTGAGATGATGCAGCTCAGCATTGAGAACGGCTATAAACGCTTTATCACCCTGGTCGCCGACTCGCGCAAAAAGACGCCTGAGCAGATCGACCAGATTGCGCAGGGCCACGTCTGGACCGGTCAGGATGCGAAGAGCAACGGACTGGTGGACAGCCTGGGCGACTTCGATGACGCGGTGAAGAAAGCCGCCGAACTGGCGAAGCTGAAGCAGTGGCATATCGAGTATTACCAGGACGAACCGTCGTTCTTCGATATGGTCATGGACAGCATGTCCGGCTCGGTACGCGCCATGCTGCCGGAGGCGCTGCAGGCTTATCTGCCTGCGCCGGTCGCCACGGCGGCAAAAGCGATGAAGGCAGAAAGCGATAAGCTTGCGGCCTTTAACGATCCACAGAGTCGTTACGCGTTTTGCCTGACCTGCGCGAACGTCCGTTAAAAACCGTCCCCTCTTCCTACGAAGAGGGGATTTTTTTCTTTTGAAGAACAAGAACTCACTACCATGCAGAAGAAATCGATTTATGTAGCCTACACTGGCGGTACCATCGGTATGCAGCGCTCTGAAAACGGCTATATCCCCGTCTCCGGCCACCTGCAGCGTCAGCTTGCGCTGATGCCCGAATTCCACCGTCCGGAAATGCCTGACTTCACCATCCACGAATACGAGCCGCTGATGGACTCCTCCGACATGACGCCGGAAGACTGGCAGCACATCGCGGATGATATTAAAGCCCATTACGACCAGTACGACGGCTTCGTGATCCTGCACGGTACCGACACCATGGCGTTTACCGCCTCGGCGCTCTCCTTCATGCTGGAGAACCTGAGCAAGCCGGTTATCGTCACCGGATCGCAAATTCCGCTGGCGGAGCTGCGCTCTGACGGGCAGATCAACCTGCTGAACTCCCTGTACGTGGCGGCGAATTACCCGATTAACGAAGTGTCGTTGTTCTTTAACAACCGTCTGTATCGCGGGAACCGCACCACCAAAGCCCACGCCGACGGCTTTGACGCCTTTGCCTCACCCAACCTGCAGCCGCTGCTGGAGGCCGGGATTCATATCCGCCGTCTGGGAACCCCTCCTGCGCCGAACACAGCGGGCGAGCTGATTGTGCATCCGATTACCCCGCAACCGATTGGCGTGGTGACCATTTATCCGGGTATCTCTGCGGACGTGGTGCGTAACTTCCTGCGCCAGCCGGTGAAGGCGCTGATCCTGCGCTCCTATGGCGTGGGCAATGCGCCGCAAAACGGCGAGTTTCTGAAAGAGCTTCAGGAAGCCAGCGAGCGCGGAATTGTGGTGGTAAACCTGACCCAGTGTATGTCCGGTAAAGTGAATATGGGCGGCTATGCCACCGGCAACGCGCTGGCGCATGCGGGCGTGATCAGCGGTTTCGATATGACCGTTGAGGCAACGCTGACTAAACTTCACTATTTATTGAGTCAGGATCTGGACATTCAGTCCATTCGCAGCGCGATGATGCAAAACCTGCGCGGCGAACTGACACCTGACGAATAAGGAGGTCTCATGAAGCAACGCGCCCTGCTCCTGGTCGATTTGCAAAATGATTTCTGCGCGGGCGGTGCGCTGGCCGTCGCCGAAGGTGACAGCACCGTTGACGTGGCCAACACGCTGATTGACTGGTGCAAAGCCCGTGGTGAAGCAGTTGTCGCAAGCCAGGACTGGCACCCGGCAAATCACGGCAGCTTTGCCAGCCAGCACAATGTCGAGCCCTTCACCCAGGGTGAACTCGACGGGCTGGCGCAAACTTTCTGGCCGGATCACTGCGTACAGCAAACGGAAGGCGCGGAGTTACATCCGCTCCTGAACCAGAAAGCCATCGACGCGGTGTTCCATAAAGGTGAAAACCCGGCTATCGACAGCTATAGCGCGTTTTTTGATAACGGGCATCGCCAGAAAACGGCGCTGGACGCCTGGTTACGTCACCATGAAATCACCGAGCTGATTGTGCTGGGGCTGGCAACGGACTACTGCGTGAAGTTCACCGTGCTGGATGCGCTTCAGCTTGGCTACACCGTCAGCGTCATCACCGACGGCTGCCGCGGGGTGAACATTCACCCGCAGGACAGCGCTCAGGCGTTTATGGATATGGCTGCGGAAGGCGCGACGCTGTATACGCTCGAAGACTGGCTGGAAACGCAGGCGTAGTCTTTTAAGCCGGGTGGCGGCTGCGCCTTACCCGGCCGACTTCTTTGGTTTTAGGCCGGGTAAGCGTCAGCGCCACCCGGCAAAACTCCCCCTCCGATCCCCATAAAGTGAACTCCCTCGCAACCTCAGCGAAGCGGCAATGCTATTCTCTTCAGGCTGTTTTTTCGCCACGCCTTTTCCGTGGCGTGGTTATTTTTATTAAGTCAAAGAGGAACTTGTATGAAACGTTTGCCCTTGCTGGCAGCCTTACCCTTGCTTTGCGCGTCAGTTGCCTCCGCCAGTTCCCTGATGTCCGTGGGCTACTTTAACGGAGGTGGCGACGTCACCGCCGGACCGGGTGGCGATATCAATAAGCTGGACGTTCGCCAGATCACCCACCTGAACTACTCGTTTGGTCTGGTCTATAACGACGAAAAAGACGAAACCAACGCCGCGCTGAAAGATCCGGCGAAGCTGCATCAAATCTGGCTATCGCCAAAAGTGGCGTCCGATCTGGCCTTAATCCCCACGCTGCGTAAGCAAAACCCAAATCTTAAGGTCCTGCTCTCCGTCGGCGGCTGGGGCGCGCGTGGTTTCTCTGGCGCAGCAGCAACCCAAGAGAGCCGCACGGTGTTCATCCGCTCCGCGCAGGAGATTGTTGAAAAATATGGTCTGGACGGGATCGACCTCGACTGGGAGTATCCGGTCAACGGTGCCTGGGGCCTGGTGGCAAGCCAGCCCGCCGACAGGGATAACTTTACCGCCCTGCTGAAGGAGATGCGCGACGCGTTCGGGCATAAAAAGCTGGTGACCATTGCGGTAGGCGCGAACGCGGAAAGTCCGAAAAGCTGGGTGGATGTGAAAGCCATTGCCCCCCTGCTCGATTACATCAACCTGATGACCTACGACATGGCGTACGGCACGCAGTATTTCAATGCCAACCTGTACGACTCCAGCGCCTGGCCGACGGTGGCCGCCGCGGACAAATACAGCGTCGATTTTGTGGTGAACAACTATCTGGCCGCCGGGCTGAAGCCGCAGCAGATGAATCTCGGGATTGGTTTCTATGGCCGCGTGCCGAAACGCGCCGTGGAGCCGGGCATTGACTGGACGAAACCCGATGCGCAAAAAAATCCGGCCACTCAGCCCTACTTCGGGCCGCAGGAGATCGGGTTGTTCAAGTCGCTCGGCTACGACCTGACCAAAGATACCTACGTGAAGTACAACGATATCGTCAAAAAGCTGCTGAACGATCCGCAGAAACGCTTTACCGAGCACTGGGACGACCAGGCGAAAGTGCCGTGGCTTTCGGTGAAGGGTGCCGATGGCAACGCGCTGTTTGCGATTTCGTATGAGAACCCGCGATCCGTGGCGATCAAAGCGGACTACATCAAAGAGAAAGGTCTCGCCGGGGCGATGTTCTGGGAGTACGGCGCGGATGATGAAAACCAGTTAGCGAAGCAGCTGGCGGCGTCGCTCGGGATCCCGCACTAAAGTGTAGCGTGCCGGGTGGCGCTAGCGCTTACCCGGCCTACATGAGAGCATTATTTGAAAGTCGCAATCGGCTTCGGGGTGATACCAAAGTCCTCTTTCAGCTCACGCTTGCTCTTCATCACCATTTGACCATGGGTGTCGATCGTCATGTGCTGCGCGTCGGTGTTGTTGCGCGCCTGCCACAGCATCACCAGCTGCAGGCTGTTTTCTTTCTGCTCCGGGGTCAGCGCGACGCCATCGGGCCATTTTCCCAGCTCTACGGCGGTGACCAGACGCTGATAAATCTCCGGCGTCATACCGCTAATCATGTCTTCAATATTCACAATCCCGCCCTTTTAAAGGAATAATTTGCTGAATCGTTTTTTCAACCCTTGATCTGGTCGCCGTTTTCGTCGTCAGTGAAGCTCATTGAGGCTGAATTCACGCAGAAACGCTCGCCCGTTGGCTGAGGGCCATCCGGGAAGACGTGTCCAAGGTGCGCATCGCAGTTGCCGCAGCGAATTTCGGTGCGCACCATACCGTAGGACGAGTCGGTCAGATAGCGGATAGCCTCATCGCTCACCGGCTCGTAAAAGCTCGGCCAGCCGCAGCCCGAATCAAATTTCGTTTGGGAATTGAACAGCGGAGCATCACAGACCAGGCAGTGGTAGACGCCGTCTCGCTTGTTGTGCAGTAAACGCCCGGTGAACGGCGGTTCCGTCCCGTGGTTTTGCGTCACGTAAAACTGCATTTCTGTGAGGTTTTTTTTCAAATCGTCGGGGTTACGTTGGTTCGACATATGCTTACATCTCGCTGTAGAAACAGACATCTTTTACCCCGCATTCTAACAAAACATTAACACCCTTGCGTGCACTTTTGATCTAAACTTATGTGTCGCGAAAAGGCGGTCAGGCAATTGTGATCATATTCACATTTTTATCCTGCGAGGACTTTAAAATTCCGGGCGCAGCCCCCATGTGGTTGCAAGCTCAAAGGGAAAGTGAGGCGAGTCAGTCGCACAAACGTTAGTCACAGGATTGATTTGTCGCAATGATTGACACGATTCCGCTTGACGCTGCGTAAGGTTTTTGTAATTTTACAGGCAACCTTTTATTCACTAACAAATAGCTGGTGGAATATATGACTATCAAAGTAGGTATCAACGGTTTTGGCCGTATCGGCCGTATTGTTTTCCGTGCTGCTCAGAAACGTTCTGACATCGAAATCGTTGGTATCAACGATCTCCTGGACGCTGAATACATGGCGTACATGCTGAAGTACGACTCAACTCACGGTCGTTTCGACGGCACCGTTGAAGTGAAAGACGGCCACCTGGTTGTAAATGGCAAAACCATCCGCGTTACTGCTGAGAAAGACCCAGCTAACCTGAAATGGAACGAAATTGGTGTTGACGTTGTTGCTGAAGCAACCGGTATCTTCCTGACCGACGAAACTGCACGTAAACACATCACTGCGGGTGCGAAGAAAGTTGTTCTGACGGGTCCTTCCAAAGACAACACTCCAATGTTCGTTCGTGGTGCAAACTTCGAAACTTACGCTGGCCAGGACATCGTTTCCAACGCATCCTGCACCACCAACTGCCTGGCACCGCTGGCTAAAGTTATCAACGACAACTTCGGCATCATCGAAGGTCTGATGACTACCGTTCACGCAACCACCGCTACTCAGAAAACCGTTGATGGCCCGTCTCACAAAGACTGGCGCGGCGGCCGTGGCGCGGCTCAGAACATCATCCCATCCTCTACCGGTGCGGCTAAAGCTGTAGGTAAAGTACTGCCAGAACTGAATGGCAAACTGACTGGTATGGCGTTCCGCGTTCCAACTCCTAACGTATCCGTTGTTGACCTGACCGTTCGTCTGGAAAAAGCTGCTTCTTATGAAGAAATTAAGAAAGCAATCAAAGCTGCTTCCGAAGGCCCAATGAAAGGCGTTCTGGGTTACACCGAAGACGACGTTGTTTCTACCGATTTCAACGGCGAAGTGTGCACTTCCGTGTTCGATGCTAAAGCTGGTATCGCACTGAACGACAACTTCGTTAAACTGGTATCCTGGTACGACAACGAAACCGGCTACTCTAACAAAGTACTGGACCTGATCGCTCACATCTCCAAATAAGTTGAGATGAGTGTTTGATCCAAAAAGGCGACTTCGGTCGCCTTTTTTATTTATAAGACAGAGGATTGCTTAATGATTAATAAAATTTTTGCACTTCCGGTAGTCGAACAACTTACCCCTGTGCTCTCCCGCCGCCAGATTGACGGTGCTGACGTTATCGTCGTTGACCATCCGCGCGTTAAGGCCTCCGTGGCGCTGAACGGCGCCCACCTGCTCTCCTGGAAGCCGGAGGGTGAAGTTGAGGGATTGTGGCTCAGTGATGCGACCTCCTTCAAAAAAGGGGCTGCAATCCGTGGTGGCGTACCGATCTGCTGGCCGTGGTTCGGCCCGTCCGCACAGCCGGGTTTGCCTTCTCACGGTTTTGCCCGTAACCAGCAGTGGACCCTGAAAGCGCATAACGAAGACGACAGCGGCGCCGTGCTGACCTTTGAGCTGCAGGCTAATGACGAAACCCGCGCCCTGTGGCCGCACGATTTCACCCTGTACGCCCGCTTTAAGCTGGGTAAAACCTGTGAAATCGAACTGGAAGCCCACGGCGAGTTCGAAACCACCTCCGCCCTGCACACCTATTTCAACGTGGGTGACATCAGCGCTGTGAAGGTGAGTGGCCTTGGCGATACCTTTATCGATAAAGTCGACAACGCGAAAGAAGGCAAACTCAGCGACGGCGTTCAGGCGTTTCCTGACCGTACCGACCGCGTCTATCTGCATCCGGAAGCATGCAGCATGATCCACGACGGTGCCCTGAACCGCGGCATTGAGGTAGTACATCACCATCACAGCAACGTGGTGGGCTGGAACCCGGGTCCTGCACTGTCTGTCAGCATGGCCGACGTGCCTGACGACGGTTATAAAACGTTTGTCTGCGTGGAAACGGCCTGCGTGACTACCCCGCAGAAAGCGAGTGAAGAAAAGCCATCTCGTTTAGGGCAGACGATCCGCATTATTAAGCGATAATCTCGCTGCACCACACTGAAGCAAACGGGGCGCAAGCGCCCCGTTTTGATGCACCAATTGCACAATATAAGTGCGCAATCAGAACTTGTAGGTCACACCGACAGAGAAGATGCCTGCCCAGGACTTATCGACCATCGGGCTGTCTTTCACTTCATCGCTCAGACGCTCATAACGGCCAGTACCGTACACGCTCCAGTCGCCAAGGAAGTTATAGCTCGCGGTCAGCTCCAGGTACGGATCCCAGCCGTCATCTGCGTTGTAGCTCTTCAGACCGCTACGACGGGACTCGTTTTTAGAGACGCCATAATAGTAGTCATTGTAGTTCTCGCTGTTGTACTGCACACCAATACCCGGCGTCAGGGTCAGACCACCGTTGGTGTAACGGTACAGCCACGCCAGATCCCAGATAAAGCCGTTGCTGTTATCCAGCGTATCGCCTGCCAGGGCCGTACGCAGGAAGCCATACTGGGTGTTATGCACATAAGAGAGGCCGGCCATCATCGAGCTTTTACGCTTGTCGAGCTGGCGAAGCGCGTGGCTGTCGCTGTCACCCGGCTTGAAGTGCGTAGGATCGTAGTACGCCATGATGGAAAGCTTATCGGCCGTATCGTTCCACAGATAGTAGCCGCCGCCGAGCCCACGGAACCAGACGTTATCGCCTTCATAGGTGATAACCGGGACAGGATAAACATCACGGTCATACTGTTTGTACGGGCTGTTAATGACGCCAACACCCGCGCCAACCGTCCACTGACTTTCCGCCTGTGCGGTGCTTACTGCGGTCGCGGCAAGGATGCCTAATGCCAGAAGTTTGAGTTTGGTCACAATCCATTCTTTCCTGTAGTCAAATAATCAGCGGGTGAAGTGTAACCGCCATTCCCGTACATCCCAAAATTTTTTGCCTGCTAATCAGTCTGATTAACCCATTATTTTTAACTTATCAGATGACAACCGGCTTTCATTTACATGACCGCTGAATGAAAAATGTGCTTTTGCCTTATTACCAGAGTGGAAATTTTTGGATGAGTTATTGATATGTCATTGAAAGTAGATTTTATGGGCATGCAAGTTTTGCAAATGCCATCTACGCTTTAATTTAAGAAGAGTTTTCCTGAACACCCTGCGGTTCTTAGCGTCTGACCTGGCACACAGGTTGCTGCTCTGGCAGTGAGGTGCGAGAGATTCTCTTCCGGGAGCCTCCACTACTCATACGAACGGCTCTTATCCTGTGCTAAAAAACGAAAGGACGGCATGCCATGAATATATTCGATCACTATCGCCAGCGCTATGAAGCTGCCAAGGACGAAGAGTTCACACTGCAGGAGTTTCTTACCATCTGTCGGCAAGATCGCAGTGCCTATGCCAATGCGGCAGAACGGCTATTGATGGCTATTGGTGAGCCAAACATGGTTGACACTGCCCTGGAACCCCGGCTTTCCCGTCTCTTTTCGAATCGGGTGGTCGCCCGATACCCGGCGTTTGAAGAGTTCTATGGCATGGAAGATGCCATAGAGCAGATTGTCTCCTACCTGAAGCATGCCGCTCAGGGTCTGGAAGAGAAGAAACAGATCCTCTATTTACTCGGCCCCGTGGGCGGCGGTAAATCCTCGCTGGCGGAACGCCTGAAGTCGCTGATGCAGCGCGTGCCTATCTATGTGCTGAGCGCCAACGGCGAGCGCAGCCCGGTGAATGACCACCCGCTGTGCTTGTTCAATCCGCAGGAAGATGCGCAGATTCTGGATAAAGAGTACGGCATCCCGCGTCGCTACCTCGGCACCATCATGTCGCCGTGGGCGGCAAAACGCCTGCATGAGTTTGGTGGCGACATCACCAAATTCCGCGTGGTGAAAGTCTGGCCGTCTATCCTGGAACAGATCGCCATCGCCAAAACGGAACCCGGTGATGAGAACAACCAGGATATTTCGGCGCTGGTCGGTAAGGTCGACATCCGCAAGCTGGAAAACTTCGCGCAAAACGACCCGGATGCCTACGGTTACTCCGGCGCGCTGTGCCGGGCTAACCAGGGGATTATGGAATTCGTCGAGATGTTTAAAGCGCCCATCAAGGTGCTGCATCCGCTGCTGACGGCCACTCAGGAAGGAAACTACAACGGGACGGAAGGTATCTCCGCCCTGCCGTTTAACGGGATCATTCTTGCCCACTCGAACGAATCTGAATGGGTGACCTTCCGTAACAACAAAAACAATGAGGCTTTCCTTGACCGCGTGTACATCGTTAAGGTGCCTTACTGCCTGCGGATCTCCGAAGAGATCAAAATTTACGAGAAACTGCTTAACCACAGTGAGCTGGTGCATGCGCCGTGCGCGCCGGGCACGCTGGAAACGCTGTCTCGCTTCTCCATCCTGTCGCGCCTGAAAGAGCCGGAAAACTCCAGCATCTACTCGAAAATGCGCGTCTATGACGGTGAGAGCCTGAAGGATACCGATCCGAAAGCGAAGTCGTATCAGGAGTATCGCGACTACGCCGGGGTGGATGAAGGGATGAACGGTCTGTCCACGCGCTTCGCGTTTAAGATCCTCTCCCGCGTCTTTAACTTCGACCATGCGGAAGTGGCGGCCAACCCGGTGCATCTGTTCTACGTGCTGGAGCAGCAAATCGAGCGCGAGCAGTTCCCGCAGGAGCAGGCTGAACGCTACCTTGAGTTCCTGAAAGGTTACCTGATCCCGAAATACGCCGAGTTCATTGGCAAAGAGATCCAGACGGCCTACCTGGAATCCTATTCAGAATACGGGCAGAACATTTTTGACCGTTATGTCACCTACGCTGACTTCTGGATCCAGGATCAGGAGTACCGCGACCCGGATACCGGCCAGCTGTTTGACCGTGAATCCCTGAACGCGGAGCTGGAAAAAATCGAGAAGCCTGCCGGGATCAGCAACCCGAAAGATTTCCGTAATGAGATTGTGAACTTCGTCCTGCGCGCCAGAGCGCATAACAACGGGCGCAATCCGAACTGGACCAGCTACGAGAAGCTGCGCACGGTCATTGAGAAGAAAATGTTCTCCAATACCGAAGAGCTGCTGCCGGTGATCTCGTTTAACGCCAAAACCTCAACCGATGAACAGAAAAAACACGACGATTTTGTCGACCGTATGATGGAAAAAGGCTACACCCGCAAACAGGTCCGCCTGCTCTGCGAATGGTACCTGCGCGTGCGTAAATCGTCTTAAAACAAGTGCCCGGCGGCGGTTAGCGCCTGCCGGGCCTACAAAATGCAAGTTGGCAAATGCAGTACGGGGGGTATATGACCTGGTTTATTGACCGGCGTCTTAACGGCAAAAACAAGAGCACGGTGAACCGCCAGCGCTTCTTGCGTCGTTATAAAGCGCAAATTAAACAGTCTATCTCCGAGGCCATCAACAAACGCTCGGTGACCGACGTCGACAGCGGCGAGTCTGTCTCCATCCCCACCGATGACATCAGCGAACCGATGTTTCATCAGGGGCGAGGCGGCCTGCGCCATCGCGTACACCCAGGTAATGACCACTTCGTTCAGAACGACAGAATTGAGCGCCCTCAGGGCGGCGGCGGTGGTTCAGGAAGCGGTCAGGGACAGGCCAGCCAGGACGGTGAAGGTCAGGACGAATTTGTCTTCCAGATCTCAAAAGATGAATATCTCGACCTGCTGTTCGAAGACCTGGCGCTGCCGAATCTGAAAAAGAATCAGCATCGTCAGCTTAATGAATATAAAACCCACCGCGCGGGCTATACAGCCAACGGCGTGCCCGCCAACATCAGCGTCGTGCGTTCGTTGCAGAACTCGCTGGCGCGACGCACGGCCATGACGGCAGGCAAACGTCGCGAACTGCGCGAGCTGGAGAGCAGCCTGAAGGTGGTGGAAAATACGGAACCGGCGCAACTGCTGGAAGAGGAGCGCCTGCGTAAAGAGATTGCAGAGCTGAGGGCGAAGATCGAACGGGTCCCGTTTATCGACACCTTTGACCTGCGCTACAAGAACTACGAAAAACGCCCTGAGCCCTCCAGCCAGGCGGTGATGTTCTGTCTGATGGACGTGTCCGGCTCGATGGACCAGGCCACGAAGGATATGGCGAAGCGTTTTTATATCCTGCTCTACCTGTTCCTGAGCAGAACCTATAAGAACGTCGAGGTGGTCTATATCCGTCACCATACTCAGGCAAAAGAAGTGGATGAACATGAGTTCTTCTACTCGCAGGAAACCGGGGGCACCATCGTCTCGAGCGCGCTGAAGCTGATGGATGAAGTGGTCAAAGAGCGCTACGACCCGGCACAGTGGAACATTTATGCCGCGCAGGCGTCGGATGGCGATAACTGGGCCGACGACTCGCCGCTGTGTCACGAGATTCTGGCGAAGAAAATTCTGCCGGTCGTGCGTTACTACAGCTATATCGAAATCACCCGTCGTGCGCACCAGACCCTGTGGCGGGAGTATGAGCATCTGCAGTCGATGTTCGATAATTTTGCCATGCAGCATATCCGTGACCAGGATGACATTTATCCGGTGTTCAGGGAGCTGTTCCACAAGCAGTCTGCTACCAGCAACGCATAATCCCACAGCCAGCGAACCCGCTGGCTGTTTTCTTTCGACCCCGTTCATCCCGTGCTAATGTAGACCCCTGCATACTGGATTATCACCGGGAAAATCGTTATGACTGATGACGTTATTGGAACAGGAACCCACCAGCAGCTCATTACCTTACTCACCGAGCAGGGCGCGCGTTTTCGCGTCATGGAGCACGAGGCGGTCGGGAAATGTGAAGCGGTAAGTGAAATTCGCGGAACCGACCTGCGGCAAGGCGCTAAAGCCCTGGTCTGCAAGGTGAAGGGAAACGGCGTAAAGAAACATGTTCTGGCGATCCTCGCCGCCGACCTGCAGGCTGACCTGAGCCAGCTTGCCAGCCATTTTGGCGGGCTAAAGGCCTCCCTCGCCAGCCCTGCCGAAGTCGATGCCCTGACCGCCTGCGTTTTCGGCGCTATCCCGCCCTTTAGCTTCCATCCTGACCTGGCGCTGGTTGCGGACCCGCTGCTGTTCGAGCGCTTTGACGAAATCGCGTTTAACGCCGGCCTGCTGGAGAAATCCGTGATTATGGATACCCAGGATTACCTGCGCATCGCCCGTCCTGAGCTCGTCACCTTCCATAAAGCCTAACTGCAACGGCTGACGCCCTGTCAGCCTTTTCGTTCCAGGAACAGCACGGAGGCAACAAGAATAACGGCAATAGCGAAAAACGATGAGGAGATAATCAGCGTTTCCACAAACATGTGATCGTTCATGATGGCGACCCTTTAGCGATATCTGCTTTCGTTTTAATCCGCGTAAATGACAAGGTTATGACAACGATAAAATCTTTTTAACACTGTTCTCTGCCGCGTTTGCGCGTACAGTAAACAGGACCATTATTCTGGCAAGGATTCCCTATGTTTGACCCTACTCTGCTCATTCTTCTGGCACTCGCCGCGCTCGGCTTTATCAGCCATAACACCACCGTCGCCATCTCGATTCTGGTGCTGATTATTGTGCGCGTGACCCCGTTAAATACCTTTTTCCCGTGGATAGAAAAACAAGGCCTCACCATCGGGATCATCATCTTAACCATCGGGGTAATGGCGCCCATCGCCAGCGGCACGCTTCCCGCCTCCACGCTGCTGCATTCGTTTGTAAACTGGAAATCGCTGGTGGCGATCGCGGTGGGGATATTTGTGTCGTGGCTGGGCGGACGCGGCGTCACGCTGATGAGCAGCCAGCCCTCGCTGGTGGCGGGTCTGCTGGTGGGCACCGTGCTGGGCGTGGCGCTCTTTCGCGGCGTGCCGGTCGGCCCGCTGATTGCGGCAGGCCTTGTCTCGCTGTTTATCGGGAAGTCGTAGTCAGGCTGGCCATATAACGCACCGGCGTCTGGCCCAGTCCCTTCCTGAACATGGTGATAAACGCGGTGGTCGAGTCATAGCCCAGTGACTGGGCCACCTGCTGCACCGATTTGCCGCTTATTAAATGCTGTAACGCCACAATCAGCTGCAGCTGATGACGCCAGCGGCGGAAGCTTAGACCGGTCTCTTTCACCACCAGCCGCGCCAGATTGCGCTCGCTCATGGCGAAGTGGCTCGCCCACTGCGTTAGCGTCTGCCAGGCGGCGGGCTCTTCCGCCATCTTCTCGCTCATCAGCCTGATTTTGGGATGGGGCGACACGGGCAGCTGCAGATGCTCCTGTCGCTGGAGCGGCAGCTCGTCAAACAGGACGTCCACCAGACGCGAGGTGGCCGCGAGCTGCAGCTGTTCACGTGATTTTTCCGCGAGCGATAAAATCAGCTCCCGCACCAGGGGGGAGATTTTCAGGGTACAGCAGCGCTCGGGCAGGCTGGCAGCCCCCGGCTCAATGAACAGAAAGCAGAGCTGCGCGCCCGGCGTGGCCCTGTTACTGTGCGGCATCTGTCCAGGGATCCAGACGGCATACTGGGGCGGCACCATCAGCATGGCATTTTCCACTTCACAGGTGATTGCGCCGCCGAGGGCCAGAATCAGCTGCCCCTTACGGTGGTGATGAAGCGGAATATATTGTTCCTCCGCCACTACCTGAATGCGAAATGCGACGGCCGCATCGTACTGGCTATCTGGATCGTAGCCTTCCAGTCCCAGACCAATCATCAGTTTGTCCGATATGAGCGATAAACTGTCATTTTAGCCTGATTTCAACCGCTGAGAAAATCGGTATTGTGTGCGCTCGCTTGAACGTATGAGAACATAATGACTACTGCTATTCGCACCTCAGGAAAACACGGCGCGCTGTTGATTGCAGGCATCCTGATGATTGCCACCACGCTTCGCGTCACCTTTACTGGCGCAGCGCCGCTGCTCGATACCATTCGTCTTGATTATGGCTTAAGCACGGCGCAAACCGGTCTGCTGACCACCCTGCCCCTGCTGGCTTTCGCCCTCGTCTCGCCGCTCGCCGCAGGCGTTGCCCGGCGTATCGGCATGGAGCGCAGTCTGTTTATCGCCCTGCTGCTCATTTGCGCCGGGATTGCCGTTCGCTCGCTGCCTTCCGCCGCTTTGCTTTTCATCGGAACGGCGATCGTCGGCTGCGGTATTGCGCTCGGGAACGTGCTGTTACCGGGATTAATTAAGCGTGATTTTCCGGGCCAGGTGGCGAAGCTCACCGGCGCCTATTCCCTGACGATGGGCGTCTCGGCGGCGTTTGGCTCAGCGATGATCGTTCCCCTTGCACAGGGGAGCGCGGGCTGGCATGGCGCGCTGCTGATGCTGATGGCGTTTCCGCTGGTCGCACTGCTGCTCTGGCTGCCGCAGTGGCGTCAGAAACACGTCGCAACGGTAACGGGCGCAGGCGCGCTGCAAAACCGTGCGCTCTGGCGCTCGGCCCTCGCCTGGCAGGTAACGCTCTTTTTAGGAATTAACTCGCTGATCTACTACGTCATCATCGGCTGGCTGCCGGCGATATTGCTGAGCCACGGCTACAGCGAAGCGCAGGCTGGCTCGGTGCACGGTCTGTTGCAGCTGGCCACGGCCGTGCCGGGACTCGCCGTTCCGCTGATCCTCCACCGCCTGAAAGATCAGCGAGCGATCGCAGGCTTAGTGGCCCTGATGTGCGCGATAAGCGCGGCAGGATTATGGTTTATGCCCGGAATGGCGGTGATGTGGACGCTGATGTTTGGCTTTGGCACAGGGGCAACAATGATCCTCGGCCTGACGTTCATCGGCCTGCGCGCCAGCTCTGCGCACCAGGCGGCGGCGCTCTCCGGAATGGCACAGTCGATTGGCTACCTGCTTGCCGCCTGCGGCCCGCCGCTGATGGGGAAAATTCACGATACCGCAGGAGACTGGCAAATCCCGCTTCTGGGCTGTGCGCTGGCCGCTGTGATAATGGCTATCTGCGGTGTGTTAGCCGGGCGAGACCGGGAGATCGCGCCCCGTTAAATCCTGAGGCAGACCAACGGGTCTGCCTTTTTTACCCGCGCGCTGCGCGCAGCATCGCCTGCACCAGCACGACCGGGCGTCCTTCCAGCGCGGCACGTTCATGCTGGAATAAGGTGATCACGAAGAACGGGTGCGTCACCAGCTCCGCGGCACGAATTTCACCCTGATCGTCCCAGCCCGTTACATGCATATCACCGCTTTCCAGCGCCTGCGCAAACGCCGGCGACACGCCATAGTTACAGTGATACCCCTCTTCAATTTCGGGCTTGCCGTACGCTTTGGCGATCAGCGTATTATTGCGCAGCTCAATGGCATCCGTTTTTTCCACCAGCGAGCAGGTCAGCGGCGCAATCACCATGGTGCCTTCGGTATCCGTCTCAGCGTGTGCCGCATCAGCCCAGCCCAGCACGTTTCGGGCATACTCAATCAGCGCATGCTGGAACCCGCCGCAGGTGCCCAGGAACGGGATGCCGTTCTCACGGGCGTAGCGCGCGGCAATAAAAGCGGCCGCCGTGTTTTTATAGGGGCTGGCAGGAACCAGCCAGATGGCATCGTAGCCCACCAGATCTTCAGCGCTTGTTAGCTCCGTCGTGGCCAGCCAGTCGTAATCGGCGGTGAGGTCAAGCACTGCGGCGGCGTCGTCAATGGCCAGCGGGATAGCCTGATGCGCAATAACATTGGGATTGTAATCGCCAACCAGCGCAATGCGCAGCGTTGTTTTAACCGGGAGGTGTTCCATGAAAGGTTCCTTATGCCAGAGTATTATCAGATAACATAAGGAACCTCAGACTACCGATCTTTTGCAATTATCACAATACCTTAAATTGGGAGGGTGGAATCATGATTCAGTGCAAACGGGTCTACGAACAGGCAAGCCCTGACGACGGCTATAGGATACTGGTGGACAGGCTGTGGCCGCGCGGGCTGAAGAAAACGGATCTCGCGTATGACGAATGGTGTAAAGCGCTCACGCCTTCGAATGAACTACGAAAGGCTTTTCACAGCGACACGATTGATTTCGCCGCCTTCAGTCAGGCCTATCGGGAAGAGCTGGCGCAGCAGGCTGACGAGGGCGTGCGTCTGGCGACGCTGGCGCGCAGGCAGACCGTCACCCTGCTCTTTGCTACCAAAAACACGGAGCAAAATCACGCTCTGGTCTTAGCCGACTGGCTGCGCCATCTGTGATCAGCCGATCGCCAGTTCATCCAGAATTTGCGGCGCTTCATCCGGGGTGAGCGGCATCAGATGTTCGGCGCGGACAAACGCAAAGCCGTGCTGGTTGTCAAATGCGTAGACATCACCCGTCACCAGCCAAAGCGCGCGATCTGCGGTGACCGGTAATTGCGTCATCACGCCGTTGACCGGGTTAACAAAACGCAGGCCAGGCTGGCAAAGGCCAAACAGCTCAACGGATTTACCAATATTGCGACGGCCTGACGCCGTGCGGGCGCCAACGATCATCGCCATGCTGCCCGGTTTTAGCTGAAACATACTTCTCTCACGATAACGAACGCCAGGAACTGGCTAAGAATAATCTTAAAGAGAAGTGTATCGCAGGCAATATTACTTTGTCACCTGGCGGGTTGCGGATGGTCGCGACGATAGAGCGTCCATTCATCAATCACTTCGCCGCCCGGTAATTTGCACTCGGTACGCACGCCCTGCGGGCTTTGAACCGGGACCTGTTCCCCGCCTTTCTCCAGACAGTAGACGGAAGCTGGGTTCGCCATACCGATAACGTGCGGCGGTTTCGGTGCATCAGGTGGCGTGGTTTTGGCGGTGCAGGCGGCCAGGGGAAGCGCCAGCGCCAGAAGCAGAAATCTCATCTCATTGATCCTTTTGACGTCATCAGAGTCTAAGGGTAACGGGTCATCGCCACGTTCTCCATGATTTCTCCATTTTAACTGCACTTTTCAGCACTATAGTGTGGCATGTTCTCGATATGACCAGAGAACATCATTCCGTAATCAAGATGTCTTTGCCCCGGTCTCAACAACGGGGCTTTTTTTCTCGCCTGCTGCCCGCCCCCTGCATATATTAAATTTTATGTATTCATGTTTTACTATGTCTGAAGCCTAAAAATTCAGCATAACATGCAGATGCAGACGTCTTCTGCCTGGGAGTTATTCTACGTCATGTCGGATCTTATCCTCGCTCGCGTTTCAGAAACCCTTGCCACCGAGCAATCCCTTGAAAGCCTCGTTCGCCAGCTGCTGGAGATGCTGGAGATTGTCACCGACATGGAGTCGACCTACCTGACGAAGGTGGATATCGAAGCGCGGCTACAGCACATTCTCTATGCCCGCAACAGCAAGCAGATGACGATCCCGGAGGGGCTGAGCGTCCCATGGGATGAGACGCTGTGCAAGCGCGCGCTGGATAGTGACACGATATTCAGCAATGACGTGCCCGAGCGTTGGCCCGAGTGTGAAGCAGCGAAAGCACTTGGCATTACCACCTACATGAGTATTCCTGTCCATCTTGCGGATGGTTCACTTTACGGAACGCTCTGTGCCACCAGCACGGCCAGAAAGCCGCTGAGCGAGCGCGGTGAACAGGTCCTGAAGCTCTTCGCCGGGCTGATCGCCCAATCCATTCAGAAAGAGTCGCTGGTCACCCAGCTCCGCGAAGCCAATGCGGCCCTCATCGCGCACTCCTATACGGATGCCCTTACCGGTTTACCCAACCGTCGCGCCATTTTTGAAGATCTGACGACCCTCTTTTCTCTGGCCCGGCATCTTAAGCGTAACGCCATCATCGCATTCATCGATCTGGATGATTTCAAACTGATTAACGATCGTTACGGCCACGAGGCTGGCGACCAGTTCCTGATAGAAGTGGGCAAGCGTTTGACGGAAGAGAAACAGCAGGACGATATTATCGGTCGTCTGGGAGGGGATGAATTTCTGGTGGCGTCGCTAAGCCAGCCCCACCAGGACGGGGATAACGCGCAGCTTACGCTGCTCAAAACGCGCCTCAGCGCCTGCATCGCTGGCGAATACTGGCTGGGCAGCGTTCATATTATTTATCCGGGCGCCAGCTTCGGCGTGATCGAAGTGGACCCTGCCGCAACCGATCCTGACAGCGCGTTACGCGCTGCGGATGTCGCGATGTATCAGGATAAGAAAGGAAAAAGCAAATCACGCTTTCTCACCATTGATTAACCCCGTACACTCTACGGCGTTACAGAAACCGAAACAGGTGATGGTATGAGAATAGGGATCCTCTTCCCGGTCGTTATATTTATAACGGCGGTGGTATTTTTAGCGTGGTTTTTTGTCGGCGGTTACGCGGCGCCGGGGGCATAAATGCGGAAGACAACCGTCATTATGCTGATCGTTGCCATCGCGGCGTTTGCCGGCACGCAGCTTGGCTCGTGGTAAACGCCAGTACGTAAAAAGGCCGCCATCTGGCAGCCTTTTTCAACGCTTTCAGACCTTAGCTTTTGATCTTTCTGTAGATAAACAGAACAACCAGCGCACCGATCACCGCGACGGCGAAACTGCCGAAGTTAAAGCCATCGACCTTGCCAAAACCGAACAGCGTACTGATCCAGCCGCCGACTACCGCGCCGACAATACCCAGTATTACGGTGACGATAAACCCACCGCCATCTTTGCCCGGCATGATCCACTTCGCCAGAATACCCGCAATAAGCCCAAAGATAATCCAGGATAAAATTCCCATAACTTTCCTCTCTGTATGGTTTTTGTCATTAAATCAACGACACAAAAAAGAATAGCACAGGATTCCAGAAAGGAAATTTGTGATAAGCATCACAATGAGAGAGTGGGGAATTATTCATCAAAAAAATGTACGGGCCACAGAAACTGTGGGGTTGCATCTTTTGTTGAGAAAGATTATCTTTCTCAACACTGAATAGTTGAGAGAAACACTCAAGTATTCAGTACGACATTGCTCACATTGCTTCCAGTATTTCTTGCCCACTCCTGAGTGGGCTTTTTTTATGCTCATACCCCAACAAACGCGTACCGGTTTCGTCCCGCGCGTTTCGCCTGATAGAGCGCCTGGTCTGCGGCAATAATGATATTTTGCTGGCTGCCTGCAATGTCGACGGCACGGGCGGTGGAAATTCCGACGCTTACCGTCACCCGGCCGAAGGGGCTAAAGGCATGCGCGATTTGCAGCGAGAACACATTGCGAATAATCGTCTGGGCCAGACGAAGTGCCTCCTGAATATCCGCATCCGGCAATATCAGCGCAAACTCCTCTCCGCCGTAGCGCGCCACAAGCTGATTATCACGGGTAAGGCTCTCCCTGAGGCTGTTTCCGAGCATTGCCAGACACCGGTCCCCTTCAGGATGACCATAGTTATCGTTGTATTTTTTGAAGTAGTCCACGTCCACGATCAGTACCGAAATCGGCGCGTCATGTGCGGCGCACGTAGCAATTTCCGAGAGGATTTTTTCATCAAAGACGCGGCGGTTGTACAGCCCGGTCAACGCATCTTCTGAAGCGATAATCTTCAGCGCTTTGTTATCCCGTGTTTTTCGGGACAGGTCGGAATACAGGAAGTACGACGCCACGATGAGTATCGCCGTAAACACGAAAATGAGTACCGCCAGCTGAATCGCCTGCTTGCGCCAGGGTGCAAGAGCTTCATCAATGCTGACGGCTACTGTGGTGACCAGTCCGTAGCGTCGGTTTTTCTCATAGGCATAGATGCGCTCGATTTTATCAAACCGTGAGATGGAGCTGGCTATCCCCGTATTTTGTACTTTGAGATATTTCCTGAAGAGCGGTGAATCAGAAACAATCGTGCCGATATAGGTATTTTTAAAGGGATAACGGACCAGCAGTACGCCTGATTGCGTCGTTAAGCCGATGACGCCCGAGTGGCCGATATTAATCTGCCCGTAGAGTGCCAGAAAATTTTCAATACCGAGCGTCACCACCACGACACCGTTAAATGCCCCGGACTGGGTTTCAAGGCGCCGACTGAGGGTGATAACCCATTTGCCATTGGTTCTGCTTACCACCGGCTCCCCAATAAAGACCTGCTGAGTTTTATTTTCCTTGTGATAGATAAAAAACTCTCTGTCCGAGCCTTTGCGTGGCCCCGTGAAACTTTCATGCAGCGCGGTGAAGATATCGCCCTGAGCATCGTAAACAACCACATTATTAATCTGGGTAAGAAGGTTATCCTGATTATGGATCATGTGCTGAATATTGGTCGCCTGCTGCGGGGTCATGCCATAAATTTCGATTATGTCGGAAACGGTAGTAATTAACATTTCACTCTGGCGCATGATCCCTTCAGTATAAACATCCAGGGTGTGGCTAAGATTAGCGACGCTGGTATTAATTTGCTGGATTGACTGCTGTCTGGACGTGGCAATTTGGACGGCAAGCGCCAGCGAGATGATCAATGAGACAATGATGACGGTAATGGTTGTTGTGTAAAAAGTATTTTTCACATGCACGAGCTTTTCCACCTTATCACGCCTGATATCCCTGGCTGACAACTCTTGTCACTGTAACAAAGCTCAGGATAAGAGGAAAATGAATTGCACTTAAGCATACAACAGAAGCTCGTCTTTATTTTGTGTTTCACCGCCAGGCAACACGCTCTATTCCTGATTTTTTACACCGCCTGACGTTTTACAGCATCACGGCCTCCCTGGGCTTAGATAAAATGACTTTAATAAAATCGATATAGGAGACGGGTTTACCAAAATAATACCCCTGCAACAGGGTAATTTCATTACGGTTGAGGTACTCCAGCTGCTCTTTCGTTTCTACACCTTCGGCCACGATACGTAATGACAGTTTTTTCGCCAGGTCAATAACGCAGTCCAGCAGGATCGTTGAGTCCTTTTCCTCAGAAACCCGGTTAACAAAGCTTTTATCAATTTTAATATAATCTATGGCAAGCGCATTAAGACATGACAGCCCGGAATACCCCGTACCAAAATCATCCAGTGCAATGACAAAACCGGCGTTATGCAGCGCGTTGAGGTTTTCCACCAGATGAGGATTATCGATCAACGGTTCACGCTCGGTCACCTCGAGAACCAGCTTCACGGCTTTACCCTGAAACCCCTTGCCGAAGAGACGACAGTCACCGATGAAGGAAGGGGCATCAATGTGTCTGGCGCTGATGTTCACCCCGATATGGAACCCATCCGGTAGCTTCGGCAACAGCGGCTTAAGCTGTGTGACCACTTTCGCCATCAAGCCTTTGGTCAGCGGAATAATCAACCCGCTACGTTCAGCAATCGGAATAAAGACATCCGGCGGGATAAACCCAGACTTTGGATGCTTCCACCTTGCCAGGACTTCAACCCCGTATAACCCGCCGGTGTCCCCGTTCACGATCGGCTGGTAGTAAGGCACGATCTCTCCCTGCAAAATGGCCTTACGCAAATCGTCTTCAAAGGTGGTGCTTTTTCCCTTGTATCGGCGGATCAAAATGCCCACCGCCAGGGATAGCGCGAGAATCAGCAGTATCAGGCTCCAGCCCTGGTGTAGTAGCCGCGTCAGGCTAAAAAAGGCAGGCGGTTGCCAGGCCAGACTAAAGGGGAATTGCGAAGATGCCGTAAGTGAACCCGTCCACGAGGCCGCTTTCCAGCCGGTCACGTCACCGTTGCGCGTAAACATGCTTTCGCCGACAACCAACCCCAGGTCAACGCTGTTTGATGCATTCGCGATGACGTCCTGCAAATGCGCATCGCTGACGCTGACGATGATGCGCCCGCCCGCGATGGGCATCTGGAAGACAAGTACCGGGATGCCGTTCACCAGTCGATTACCGGGGAGCAGCATTAATTCTTTTTCAGGTAGCGTCTCCGGATGAACAATCAATACGCCATTCCCCGGAAGGGATGTACAGATGATTTGCCCCTGCTGCTGGATCATGATGGCGCGCAGATGCGGTTTTAGCGCAGCTTCTGTCCCCAGCGCCAGCTGCCCGCTGCTGGTACACCCCTGCTCCGCAACGCGCTTCGCCGTGTTGGCCGCACTGACGGCTTCCGACAAAATGCTTTCTATTTTCTGGGTGCTTACCGTGGCGGTATGAACGTTATTCATTTTCGCCATCTGCCATAACTGCCAGTTAATAATCAGTATGCCGATCAGAAAAAGAAACAGGGCACTGAGAATAGGGATCATCACGTTGCGCACGATGTTTTCCTTAATAGAATAAACAAGCATGAAGGATCTGAAAGAAGAAACCGTGGTTTACCTGACGTTGCCGATCGCAATGAAAATAGCTTAGCTGAGAATTGTCTTAAAAAACTGATGCTTTCGTATGAGTTCACCCGCCCGAATTTGCTCACCCGGCGTGACTATCAGGCTTGTGCCTTGCCCAGGCTGTGTTAAGATTTATGAATTCAGGGAGCGGACAGGATAACCGGAAAATGAAAAAGCGCATTGCCGTTGCGATCGTTTCAACGCTTCTGGTCATCCTGTCTCTTTATGCGGTCAATGCGGTTATCCTTGGTCAGCAAAAAACCAAACAGCTTGAAATATCCCGGACCCTTTTACATTATTCCGAAGACCTGTCCCAAAACGTGGCGCTGGGCCTTAAAAGCATAACGACGCAGGGGTGTGATAAAACCAGCCTTGATAGCTACAGACAAATAAAGCTTAACAACCTCTATTTCGGCGATATCGGTTTTATTGAAAAAGGAAAAATTATCTGTACTGCTTTTTGGGGTAAACTCGCGACGCCCGTTCCACTTCCGGCGGAACTGCATAAAACGCCGAGAGGTTTTCTCCTCGCGCAGTTTTCAAGAAAAGACTTTTTCACGGGCAATGCGGCCATTTATAATAATATTATTATCTTCACCTCCCGCTATGCTTACGATAAATTCACCCCGGTTACCGCAAGCTATTCTCTGAGTGCCACCACAAAGGACTTTGGCCGGATCTTTTTTTCGGCTGCCCCCGACCTGCGAGCGCGGAGCTGGCTGCACTCCACGTTGTTCACCCTGACCATTACACAGTGCAGCGCCGTGTGGGATTTATGCGTGATTGTAAAACATCACGATGCGGGACTGGCCTCGTTACCCCCGTTTATCTTGACGTTTCTCGCGATCATTCTCTACTTTATCTGGGTCGCGATAACGTTATTTATCTTCCGTATCCATGAAGACCGTTTTTCGCTGGAACGTACGCTAATCAAAGCCGTGATAACAAATACCTTCAGCGTTAACTATCAGCCCATTATTCGCATTCGCGATCAAAAAATCGTGGGTGTGGAAGTTCTGTCGCGATGGCGCGATCAAAAACACGGAGACGTCTCGCCGGAGCTGTTTATCCCATTAATTAAGAAAATCGGGCTGTATAAAAGATATTATGGCAATGTTATCGGTAAATCTCTCTCAGAAATTGCCCCGCTGGCGATTAAGCATCAGCTGATCGTTTCAATCAACGTTGGGCGGAAAGAAATTGAAGACGGACAGTTTATTAACATTTTGCGTCGCGAGTGCTTAGTCAACAACCTTCCCCTTTCCCTGATGAAGGTCGAGCTTTCTGAGAAAGCCGTTTCCACGGCGGATATCCTTGAGGGATTCTGCCAGGAACTAAAATCGCTTGGCGTTAAAATTTCAATCGATGATTTCGGCGTGCAAAATTCAAATCTGGCGCGGCTGTCGCAGCTTGAATATGATGAAATCAAAATTGACAAATCGCTGGTGGATGGCATCAGCGAAGATTATAAGCAAAACATCTTTGTTATCTTCAGCGATGCCCTCGCGAAGTTGAATAAAACCCTTGTGTTCGAGGGCGTGGAAAATGAAACTCAGTATCGCTTTATTGCGAACAGATATCCCGACGCGCTGATCCAGGGATGGTATTTTTCAAAAGCACTCACCCGGAGCGAGCTGGCGAAGCGACTCACCGGCGTCGCCCCCTAACATGAAGCCTGTCCTGCTCGTTTTTTTACACTCGGACGTTTCCATTTTTTCCGCCAAAACATATAGTCGTCATATTCAGACGGTAGATTACCCTGAAGCACACTCTTATTTTGGTTAAAAACGTGAAATTATCCTTAGTTTTTCCAGCAGTACTCTTTTTTCTGATCGTTATTTTCGCGCTGCTTGTCGATAAACCCGCTTCGCCTATTCTGCGGAAAAAATGCATGTGGTCCGATAGCGTGATGCTGAGCTGTATCGCAAAGCATCACCATAACGGTTTTTGAGGCAGGCTATTCATTTCCCCACTGATTGAGGAAGTTCGCAACATCATCAATGCGACCCGCACGGATCCCGGCTTCTGTGGCCATCTCCTGCTGGGCTTCCTCGCTGATCTCCTCATTATTCGCTAAGCGGGTGAGCAGCAGCTGGAAATAGTGTGCCAGCGCGTCGCGCTCTGATTCCGCGACTTGCTCTGCGGCCTCCGTCGCGTACTCATCGGCAATATCATAATATTTCAGGGGGATATCGTTGCGCATAACAGTCTCGTCTCTGGTCAATAAAGGTAACGTCACGAGTATATCGGACGCATTATCTCAACCAAAGCATTGCTTCAGATGAGTAACGCAAGCAGCGCAGCGAGCGCGGGAATGGCCTGCACGTACAAAATTTTACGGCTGGCGGTGGCTGCGCCAAAAAGCCCGGCGATCAGCACGCAGGTCAGGAAGAAGATGGCCACCTGAATCCCGTTTTCGCCGAGCCAGAGGCTCCACAGCAGGCCCGCCGCCAGGAACCCGTTATACAGCCCCTGATTCGCCGCCAGCACGCGGGTGTCGCGTGCAAAATCAGGACGCAGATTAAAGGCCTTGTGTCCTGTTTTGGTATTCCACAGGAACATTTCCAGCACAAGAATGTAGAGATGAATAAGTGCAACGACAGCGATAAGGACAGTGGCTAACATCGGGTTGTCTCCCGCGGGCAGAGGCAAAAAAAACGGGAACCCTCAGGCCCCCGCTCTTGTTTAACCCAGAATCTGGATTACATGTTCGCGATAATCGCGTCGCCAAACTCTGAACATTTCAGCAGCTTAGCGCCTTCCATCAGACGTTCAAAGTCATAGGTGACGGTTTTCGCATTGATTGCGCCTTCCATACCTTTAACGATCAGGTCTGCGGCTTCGAACCATTCCATATGACGCAGCATCATCTCTGCGGACAGGATGATAGAGCCCGGGTTCACTTTGTCCTGGCCTGCGTATTTTGGTGCAGTACCGTGGGTAGCTTCGAACAGGGCGCACTCGTCACCGATGTTCGCGCCAGGGGCGATACCGATACCGCCAACCTGAGCTGCCAGGGCGTCAGAGATGTAGTCACCGTTCAGGTTCATACAGGCAATCACGTCGTATTCCGCAGGACGCAGCAGGATCTGCTGCAGGAACGCATCGGCGATCACATCTTTAATGACGATCTCTTTGCCGGTGTTCGGGTTTTTGATCTTCTGCCATGGGCCGCCGTCGATCAGCTCACCGCCGAACTCTTCTTTCGCCAACTGGTAGCCCCAGTCTTTGAACGCGCCTTCGGTGAACTTCATGATGTTGCCTTTGTGAACCAGGGTCACAGAGTCACGGTCGTTGGTGATCGCATATTCGATGGCCGCGCGCACCAGACGCTTGGTCCCTTCTTCGGAGCACGGCTTAATGCCGATACCGCAATGCTCAGGGAAGCGAATTTTCTTCACACCCATCTCTTCGCGCAGGAATTTAATCACTTTCTCTGCATCAGCAGAGTCCGCTTTCCATTCGATACCCGCGTAGATGTCTTCTGAGTTTTCGCGGAAGATGACCATGTCGGTCAGTTCTGGGTGCTTAACCGGGCTTGGGGTGCCCTGATAGTAACGAACCGGACGCAGACAGACGTACAGGTCCAGCTCCTGACGCAGTGCCACGTTCAGGGAACGGATACCGCCGCCAACTGGCGTCGTCAGTGGGCCTTTGATAGCAACGCGGTAGTCGCGGATCAGGTCCAGCGTTTCTGCTGGCAGCCAGACGTCCTGGCCATAAACTTGCGTCGATTTCTCACCGGTGTAAATTTCCATCCAGGAAATTTTACGCTCGCCTTTGTAGGCTTTCTCAACAGCGGCATCAACCACTTTCAGCATTGCCGGGGTAACGTCTACACCGATACCATCACCTTCGATGAATGGAATGATCGGATTGTGAGGAACGTTAATCTTGCCGTTTTGCAGGGTGATCTTTTTACCTTCCGCCGGAACAACTACTTTGCTTTCCATTAACCTCTCCTTCGAGCGCTTCTGGTTGTTACTGATCTTATGTTAATAAATTGTAATGAGCCCTTCGATAGTACCTGATTGTCCGACGCCATGAAAGGTCTTCGTTATTAGGCTATAATGCGGCAATTGATAACGCCTGAAAATACCATGAAGAAAACTTCTTTTACAAAACACCGGGTTGAGCGATTCAGCTCGCGACAAGCCGCCAGACGACCGCAAGAAACCCAGCCAAAGCGGGTGATTCTGTTCAATAAACCCTACGATGTTTTGCCGCAGTTCACCGACGAAGCCAGACGCAGCACGCTTAAGGACTACATCCCGGTTCAGGGGGTCTACGCGACCGGGCGTCTGGACCGCGACAGCGAAGGCCTGCTGGTCTTGACCAACGACGGCGCGCTGCAGGCGAAGCTCACGCAGCCGGGGAAACACACCGGCAAAATTTACTTCGTCCAGGTAGAAGGCGAGCCGGATGACGAGACGCTGGAAAAATTGCGCAAAGGCGTCACGCTCAACGACGGTCCCACCCTGCCGGCAGGTATTGAACGCGTGAATGAACCGGAGTGGCTGTGGCCGCGTAACCCGCCTATCCGCGAACGCAAATCGATTCCGACAAGCTGGCTCAAAATCACCCTTTATGAAGGCCGCAACCGCCAGGTTCGGCGCATGACCGCACACGTCGGCTTCCCCACCCTGCGCCTGATTCGTTACGCCATGGGTAACTACACCCTGGAAACGCTGGCAAACGGTGAATGGCGGGACGTTACCTCTTAAGGAGTCACTATGTTTAAACCTCATGTCACGGTTGCCTGCGTGGTCCACGCCCGGGGGAAATTCCTGGTTGTCGAAGAGAGCATTAACGGCAAAGCGCTGTGGAACCAGCCTGCCGGGCACCTGGAAGCCAATGAGACCCTCCTGCAGGCGGCAAAACGCGAGCTGTGGGAAGAGACCGGCATTCACGCCGAGCCCCAGCACTTCATCCGTATGCACCAGTGGATTGCACCCGACAGCACTCCCTTCCTGCGCTTTTTATTTGCCGTTGAGCTTAGCGAAACGTGCGCCACAGAGCCGCAGGATGACGATATCGACCGCTGTCTGTGGGTGACCGCCGACGAGATCCTGAACGCGCGAAACCTGCGCTCGCCGCTGGTTGCGGAAAGCATTCGCTGCTGGCAGTCTGCCGACCGCTTGCCCCTGGATGTCATCGGCGCTTTTAACTGGCCGTTTACAGAGGGTGCCAATGGTGGGGGGGCGTGATAGAATACGCCGCCTTGAAGTTCAATGTCGTGAGTATTCCATGTCAGATAACAGCCAGAAAAAAGTGATCGTCGGCATGTCCGGCGGTGTCGATTCCTCCGTTTCCGCCTACCTGTTACAGCAACAGGGCTATAAGGTGGAGGGCCTGTTCATGAAGAACTGGGAGGAAGATGACGGCGAGGAATACTGCACTGCCGCAGCGGATCTCGCCGATGCGCAGGCCGTGTGCGATAAGCTCGGCATTGAACTGCACACCGTTAACTTTGCCGCAGAATACTGGGACAACGTGTTTGAACTCTTCCTCGAAGAGTACAAAGCGGGCCGTACGCCGAACCCGGATATTCTGTGCAACAAAGAGATCAAATTTAAGGCCTTCCTGGAATTCGCCGCGGAAGATCTGGGCGCAGACTACATTGCGACCGGTCACTACGTGCGTCGCGCTGACGTGAATGGCAAAAGCCAGCTGCTGCGCGGTCTGGACGGCAACAAAGATCAAAGCTACTTCCTCTATACGCTGAGCCACGAGCAAATCGCCCAGAGCCTGTTCCCGGTTGGCGAGCTGGAAAAGCCGCAGGTGCGTAAAATCGCCGAAGAGCTGGACCTGATCACCGCGAAGAAAAAAGACTCTACGGGTATCTGCTTCATCGGCGAGCGCAAATTCCGCGATTTCCTCGGACGTTACCTGCCCGCACAGCCGGGTAAAATTGTCACCGTCGATGGTGAAGAGATTGGCCAGCATCAGGGGCTGATGTACCACACCTTAGGCCAGCGTAAAGGCCTGGGTATCGGCGGGACGAAAGAAGGTAGCGAAGATCCGTGGTACGTGGTCGACAAAGATGTCGAAAACAATATTCTGGTTGTTGCTCAGGGCCATGACCATCCGCGTCTGATGTCCGTTGGCCTGATCGCGCAGCAGCTGCACTGGGTCGATCGTGAGCCGCTGAAAGGCACGCTGCGCTGCACGGTGAAAACACGCTACCGTCAGACCGATATTCCTTGCACCGTTACCGCGCTTGATGACGACCGCATTGACGTGCGCTTCGACGAGCCGGTCGCCGCCGTCACCCCGGGTCAGTCCGCTGTCTTCTACAGCGGCGAAATCTGCCTGGGCGGCGGGATCATTGAACAGCGCCTGCCGCTGCCCGCTGTTTAACAGCGTTTGCACACATAAAGGAGACCGTGTGGCGAAGAACTACTATGACATCACCCTGGCGCTGGCGGGAATTTGCCAGTCAGCCCGTCTGGTGCAACAGCTGGCGCATCAGGGTCATTGCGACGCTGATGCCCTGCACGTTTCACTCAATAGCGTTATCGACCTCAACCCCGGTTCGACCCTGGGCGTGTTCGGTGGCAGTGAAACCAATCTTCGTCTCGGTCTTGAAACCCTGCTTGGCGTGCTTAACGCCAGCAGCCGTCAGGGGTTAAACGCAGAGCTGACCCGCTACACGTTGAGCCTGATGGTGCTGGAGCGTAAGCTGAGCGCAGCAAAAGGCGCGCTTAATACCCTGGGCGATCGCATTGCCGGGTTACAGCGTCAGCTTGACCATTTTGACCTGCAGTCCGACACGCTGCTGAGCGCCATGGCCGGCATTTATGTTGACGTCATCAGCCCGCTGGGCCCACGGATTCAGGTCACCGGCTCCCCTGCCGTGCTGCAAAGCCCGCAGGTACAGGCAAAAGTACGCGCCTCCCTGCTGGCAGGGATCCGTGCCGCCGTACTGTGGCACCAGGTTGGCGGTGGCCGCCTGCAGTTAATGTTTTCTCGTAATCGCCTGACCACTCAGGCAAAACAAATTCTTGCTCATTGTTAACCTCCCGGAGTTGCGAATTATGGAATTATCCTCACTGACCGCCGTATCCCCTGTCGATGGACGCTACGGCGATAAAGTCAGCGCGCTGCGCGGGATCTTCAGCGAATATGGTTTGCTGAAGTTCCGTGTTCAGGTTGAAGTACGCTGGCTGCAAAAGCTGGCCGCCCAGGCAGCAATCAAGGAAGTTCCTGCTTTTGACGAAAAGGCAAACGATTACCTTGATAAAATCGTTGCCGAGTTTAGCGAACAAGACGCCGCGCGCATTAAAACCATTGAGCGCACCACCAACCACGACGTGAAGGCGGTTGAGTACTTCCTGAAGGAGAAAGTGGAAAGCGTTCCTGCGCTGCACGCCGTGTCTGAGTTCATTCACTTCGCCTGTACGTCTGAAGACATCAACAACCTCTCTCATGCGCTGATGCTCTCCACCGCGCGCAAAGAGGTGGTGCTGCCTTACTGGCGTAAAATCATCGACGCGGTGAAAGCGCTGTCCGTGGAATACCGCGACATTCCGCTGCTCTCCCGTACCCACGGCCAGCCAGCCACCCCATCCACGATGGGTAAAGAGATGGCGAACGTCGCGTACCGTATGGAGCGCCAGTACCGTCAGCTGGAACAGGTTGAAATTCTGGGCAAAATCAACGGCGCGGTCGGTAACTATAACGCCCACATCGCCGCGTATCCGGAAGTGGACTGGCACCAGTTCAGCGAAGAGTTCGTGACCTCGCTGGGCATTCAGTGGAACCCGTACACCACCCAGATTGAGCCGCACGACTATATTGCGGAGCTGTTTGACTGCATCGCGCGCTTTAACACCATCCTGATCGACTTCGATCGTGACGTGTGGGGCTACATCGCCCTGAACCACTTCAAGCAGAAAACCATCGCCGGTGAAATCGGCTCTTCCACCATGCCGCACAAAGTGAACCCGATCGACTTCGAAAACTCCGAAGGTAACCTGGGTCTGGCGAACGCCGTGCTGCAGCATATGGCGAGCAAACTGCCGGTATCCCGCTGGCAGCGCGACCTGACCGACTCCACCGTACTGCGTAACCTGGGCGTGGGCATCGGCTACGCGCTGATCGCGTATCAGTCCACGCTGAAAGGCGTGAGCAAGCTGGAAGTGAACCGCGATCGTCTGCTGGACGAACTGGATCACAACTGGGAAGTGCTGGCGGAGCCGATTCAGACCGTGATGCGTCGTTACGGCATCGAAAAACCGTACGAGAAGCTGAAAGAGCTGACCCGCGGCAAACGCGTTGATGCCGAAGGTATGAAGCAGTTTATCGACGGTCTGGCGCTGCCGGAAGAAGAGAAAACCCGCCTGAAGGCGATGACTCCGGCGAACTACATTGGCCGCGCCATCACCATGGTTGACGAGCTGAAATAATCCCTTCTCCCCCCTTTCCGCCCGGAAAGGGGGTTGCTTTTCCCCGGTTTACTCAATGTTTATCCCCACAGCAACATAATCAGCGTTAAACTATTCATACTATTTATTCTGGGAGAAAAGATGATGCGCGTACTGGTTGTTGAGGATAACGCATTGCTACGCCATCACCTGAAGGTTCAGCTTCAGGAGATGGGACATCAGGTGGACGATGCTGAAGATGCAAAAGAAGCCGATTATTATCTCAATGAACACCTGCCGGATATCGCCATTGTCGATTTAGGGTTGCCTGACGAAGACGGCCTGTCGTTGATTCGCCGCTGGCGCAGCCACGATGTTTCCCTGCCGGTTCTGGTGCTGACCGCTCGTGAAGGCTGGCAGGATAAGGTTGAAGTGCTGAGCGCGGGGGCAGATGATTACGTCACTAAGCCGTTCCATATTGAAGAGGTGGCGGCCCGCATGCAGGCGCTGCTCCGTCGCAACAGCGGGCTGGCGTCGCAGGTTATTTCCATCCCGCCTTTCCAGGTCGATCTCTCCCGCCGCGAGCTCTCAATTAACGATGAAGTCATCAAGCTGACCGCATTCGAATATACGATTATGGAAACGCTGATCCGCAACAGCGGCAAGGTGGTGAGTAAAGATTCTTTAATGCTTCAGCTCTACCCTGACGCTGAACTGCGCGAGAGCCATACCATTGACGTGCTGATGGGACGACTGCGTAAGAAAATTCAGGCCCAGTACCCGCAGGATGTGATTACCACCGTCCGCGGCCAGGGCTACCTGTTTGAATTACGCTAAATGAGACGGATTTTGCGTCATCTTCTGCCCCTCTCACTGCGGGTTCGTTTTTTACTGGCAACGGCTGCGGTGGTGCTGGTGCTGTCGCTCTCCTACGGCATGGTCGCCCTGGTGGGGTACAGCGTCAGCTTCGATAAAACGACCTTTCGTCTCTTACGCGGCGAAAGCAATCTGTTTTATACCCTGGCGAAATGGGAAGATAACCGAATCACCGTCGAAATGCCGGAAAACCTTAATCAGCAAAGCCCCACCCTGGCCCTGATTTACAACGAAAAGGGGAAGCTGCTGTGGGCGCAGCGCGACATTCCGTGGCTGGTTAAAAGCATTCGTCCGGAGTGGCTTAAAACCAACGGGTTTCACGAAATTGAAGCCGATCTCAACACCACCAGCTCGCTGATCCGTGAAGATCGTTCCCTGCAGCAAAAGCTGAACGAGATCCGCGCCGACGACGCCGAAACGGAGATGACGCACTCCGTTGCGATTAACCTTTATCCGGCGACGCTAAATATGCCGCAGCTGACCATCGTGGTGATCGACACCATTCCGGTCGAGCTGAAGCGTTCTTATATGGTCTGGAGCTGGTTCATCTACGTTCTGGCGGCAAATCTGCTGCTGGTGATCCCGCTGCTGTGGATAGCGGCGTGGTGGAGCCTGCGCCCCATTGAATCACTGGCGAAAGAGGTTCGCGAGCTGGAAGAACATCATCGCGAAAAGCTTAACCCGGAAACCACCCGCGAGCTCACCAGCCTGGTGCGAAACCTCAACCGCCTGCTGAAAAGCGAACGCGAACGCTACGATAAATACCGTACGACGCTTACCGATCTGACCCACAGCCTGAAAACCCCGCTCGCGGTGATGCAAAGTACCCTGCGTTCCATGCGCAGTTCGAAGCTGAGCGTCGACGATGCCGAGCCGGTGATGCTGGAGCAGATCAGCCGTATTTCTCAGCAAATTGGCTATTACCTCCACCGCGCCAGCATGCGTTCCGGCAGCGCCCTGCTGAGCCGCGAGCTGCATCCGGTCGCCCCGCTTCTGGATAACCTCACGTCCGCCCTCAACAAGGTGTATCAGCGTAAAGGGGTAAACATCAGCCTCGATATCTCGCCAGAGATAAGCTTTGTGGGTGAAAAAAATGACTTCATGGAAGTGATGGGCAACCTGCTGGATAACGCCTGCAAATACTGTCTGGAGTTCGTGGAAGTGTCGGCGCGCCAGACGGATAACGAACTGCATATCATCGTGGAGGATGATGGCCCGGGGATCCCGCGCAATAAACGTGATGTGGTGTTCGATCGCGGTCAACGCGCCGATACGCTACGTCCTGGCCAGGGCGTTGGATTAGCCGTCGCCCGTGAGATTGTCGACCAGTACGACGGGAAAATCGAAACCAGCGAAAGTTTGCTGGGCGGCGCGCGAATGGAGGTCATTTTTGGTCGCCAGCAGCCCACATCGAACGATAGTTAACCCGTTATGTGAAAAATGCGAGGATCTCGCAGCCGGGGGGCTGAGCTTCCGTTATAATCCGAGTCAGTAAGAGCCTGCGGAATAAAAAAATATGGATTATCACTTAACGCTTAACTGGCCCGAGTTTATTGAACGTTACTGGCAAAAACGCCCGGTCGTTCTGAAACGCGGGTTCAGCAATTTTGTCGACCCTATCTCGCCTGACGAGCTGGCCGGTCTGGCCATGGAAAACGAAGTCGACAGCCGCCTGGTCAGCCACCAGGACGGGAAATGGCAGGTTAGCCACGGTCCTTTCGAAAGCTACGATCATCTCGGTGAAAACAACTGGTCGCTGCTGGTACAGGCGGTCAACCACTGGCATGAGCCGACGGCCGCATTAATGCGTCCGTTCCGCGCCCTGCCCGACTGGCGCATGGACGATCTGATGATCTCCTTCTCCGTACCGGGTGGCGGCGTGGGTCCGCATCTGGACCAGTACGATGTGTTCATCATTCAGGGTACGGGCCGCCGCCGCTGGCGCGTGGGCGAAAAAGTGCCGATGAAGCAGCACTGCCCGCATCCGGACCTGCTTCAGGTTGATCCGTTTGACGGGATTATCGACGAAGAGCTGGAGCCGGGCGACATTCTCTACATCCCGCCGGGATTCCCTCATGAAGGCTACTCCCTGGAGAACTCCCTCAACTACTCCGTCGGGTTCCGCGCGCCAAGCGGCCGCGAGATGATCAGCGGATTTGCCGACTATGTTCTGCAGCGCGAGCTGGGCAGCTATCGTTACAGCGATCCCGACGTGCCTGCGCGTGAGCACCCGGCAGACATCCTGCCTGCGGAGCTGGATAAGCTGCGCGGCATGATGCTGGATCTGATCAACGAGCCGGAACATTTCCGTCAGTGGTTTGGCGAGTTCATCAGCCAGTCCCGCCACGAGCTGGACGTTGCGCCTCCGGAGCCGCCGTATCAGGCGGACGAGATTTACGATGCGCTTCAGCAAGGCGACAAGCTGACGCGCCTGGGCGGGTTGCGCGTGCTGCGCATTGGTGAGGACGTGTTCGTCAACGGCGAGAAGCTGGACTCTCCGCACCGACCAGCGCTGGAAGCGATTGCCAGCCATCTGGTGCTGACTGCGGATACCTTTGGCGATGCGCTGGAAGACCCGTCCTTCCTCGCGATGCTGGCCGCGCTGGTCAACAGCGGGTACTGGTTCTTTGAGGACTGAGTCGCTTTAGTGCCCGGTGGCGCTTCGCTTACCGGGCCTACGGGATCGAGCTTTTGTAGGCCGGGTAAGGCGTAGCCGCCACCCGGCTTTTCACTTCCGCTCCCCCGCGGCAAAATCCTCAATCTCTCCTGCCCAATCCACCGGATACAACCCTTCAGCCACGTCCCGATGAAACGTTGAATACGGCCAGTCGCTGACTTTACCCACATAGCCGTGCTTCAGCGGATTGACATAAATGTAATCCACATGCCTCCGGTAGTCCTCTTCGTTGCGGATAGTGTGCTCCCAGAATCGTGGCTGCCAGATATAGCGCATGTCGATGCTGCGGCTGAATGTCTTTTTGATATCCCGCCAGCGGGCGGAAAAATCACTGTCCCCGTCCGGTAGGGTCCAGATACAGTGCATATGTTCAGGCAAAATAACCCACGCGTTGATGGTGAAGGGCTTCGCACGCTTAACCGTTGAGGTGGCGGAACGCAGGTTATCGATATGGCGGGTAAGCAAATCGCTCTGACGGTTTTGCAGGTTGACGGTGAAGAACCAGGTTCCACCGGGGACGTAATGGCGACGGTAGTTTGACATGGGCACTCCTTGCCTCATTGCCGGGTGGCGGCTTTGCCTTACCCGGCCTACATTCGGATCGTAGGCCCGGTAAGCGCAGCGCCACCGGGCATTTTTTAGCGTTTAGCGGTCAACTCCGCGATCCGCACTATCACCTTCACCGCCTTTTCCATCCCTTCCAGCGTCACAAACTCATGTTTACCGTGGTAGTTATAGCCACCGGTAAACAGGTTCGGGCACGGTAGTCCCATAAACGACAGCTGAGAACCGTCGGTACCGCCGCGAATCGGTTTTAATATCGGTTCAATATCGCAGTCGCGCATCGCCTGCTGGGCGATATCGAGAATATGCGGATGGGCCATCACCTTCTCGCGCATATTGTAATAGCTGTCTTCGATGATGAGCTCAATATAGCAGTCAGGATGTAATCCTTTACCAACCTTCTTAGCGATCTCCATCATCTTACGCTTGCGCGCCTCAAAGGCTTTACGGTCAAAATCGCGGATGATGTAGTGCATCTGCGCGCTGTCCACGGTGCCTTTGATGCTGGTCAGGTGGTAGAAACCTTCATACCCTTCGGTCTGTTCGGGGCTCTCTTCCGCCGGGACTTCCGCGTGAATTCGCGACGCCAGCGACAGCGCGTTGACCATGACGCCTTTGGCAGAGCCTGGGTGGACGTTGTTGCCGACAATTTTGATCGTGACTGACGCGGCATTGAAGTTTTCATACTCCAGCTCACCGACGCCGCCACCGTCGACGGTGTAGGCCCACTGGGCGTTAAAGGCGTCCACGTCGAAGTGCTTCGCGCCCTTGCCGACCTCTTCATCCGGCGTAAAGGCCACGCGGATATCGCCGTGCGGAATATCGTTGCCCTTCAGCACCGCCAGCGCCGTCATGATCTCCGCGATGCCCGCTTTGTCATCCGCTCCCAGCAGCGTTTTACCATCGGTGGTGATCAGCGTCTGACCGAGCAGCTGGTGCAGCACCGGGAACATCACGGGCGAGAGCACTTCGTCGCCAATGCCCAGCGCAATGTCGCCGCCGCGGTAGTTTTCAACAATCTGCGGGTTCACATGTTTACCGCTAAAATCCGGAGAGGTGTCGACATGGGAGATAAAGCCAATCGCCGGGATATCCCCGTCGACATTCGCCGGCAGCGTTCCCATCACAGTGCCTTTCTCGCTTAACGTGACGTTGACCAGCCCCATGGCGTCAAGCTGCTCTTTAAGCAGGTTTAATAGCTTCCACTGGCCTTCGGTGCTCGGCACCTGGCGAACACCCGGCTTAGATTGGGTATCCAGCGAAACGTACTGTAAAAAACGCTCAAGTAATTTATCCATGCAGTCACCCTCACTTTTTGTGACAACATTATCAATAAGCATCAAAACGCAAATATTG
This sequence comes from Enterobacter sp. GER_MD16_1505_Eko_090, assembly GCF_003331015.1. Lineage (NCBI taxonomy): Bacteria > Pseudomonadati > Pseudomonadota > Gammaproteobacteria > Enterobacterales > Enterobacteriaceae > Enterobacter > Enterobacter sp. GER_MD16_1505_Eko_090. The sequence continues at coordinate 311,472 of NZ_PUQF01000003.1, forward strand.
CGTCAGGTCACTTTTATCCCGCAAACGAGAATATTTAATGAGATGGTCACTCCCTCCTTCCCAGTACTATGCTGAGGACAGGCTTTCATTCGGAGAACCATCATGGAAAAC